>JAEYON010000072.1 GCA_023411645.1 Bacillota bacterium
AGGAACGCGGCCACCGCGGGCCAGGCGTTCTTCCGAAGGCTCAATACCAGCGACAGGAACATCAGAAGCATCGAAAGCGCGCAGCCGTTAAGCCCCGCCACCAGCCCTGCCGCCAGGGTGCCCCAGAGCCCTGCCGTGTCCGGTCCCTCGGCCACGGCGGGCGCGGTGACCTCGCCCACCGCCCAGCCCAGCGATACATAGGAAGCGAGGGCGGTTTCGATCTCGCTGATGCCGGTCAGCGCCCGGCCCGGGAGGAAAACCGTGGGTGTCACGCGCTTCTCCTCCGGCACGTCGTAGGCGTTAAACAGCGATACGGCGAGGGCGCTTTCCTTTGTCACGTCGTAGCGGGTCACCTGAACCTCGGATTCAAAGGAGAAGCCGCCCCGCGTCACCGTCACGCACTTGGGCAGCGCCTCGAGGGCAGCCTCCGCCCGGGCGCAGCTTTCGCAGGCGGGGGTATATAGATAAACCACCTGGCTCAATGTGCCGCCGCCCCATCGAAGCGCCTCCGGGGGCAGCTTTTCGTTCAGCTCGTTCGCGCCTCGGTAGACCACCCCGTCCACCACGGCCATGGGCAAGACTTCATCCGAAAGCCCATACTGCGCCATCGCCGTCTTGAGCGCGCGCCGCCCGGCATCGGTTGCCGCGTTGTAGGCGTGAAAATCGCTGTCATCGAGCGTTGCGCCGGTCAGCGCCTTGAAATGAACGGCGAAGTCCTCCGCCGGGTCGCAGCTCTCGCAGTAACTGGTAAAGTAGTAGTCCACCTTGTGTGCTTTCGCAAATGCGCCCAGCGCGAGCAGCATGAGCGCCGCGATGAGCGCCAAAAGCGGCCTCACCGCTCTTCCTCCCGCAGTGAAAACCGCGCCGCACCGGGAAACCAGGCGGCCCTCTCCGCGCCCAAGCGCTCTACCGGGGTTTCTTCCGCGCCCAGGTGCGTCTGGATTATCTCCAGGTACGCCCGCTGACAAACCGCCGAGCGGTGGATGTGGCAGGGTTCGGGGTCGTCAAAATATTGGACGCTGAGCCGGATGACCTCGCGCTCCGGAAGATTCCAGTCCGAGAGCGGGCCTTTGTAGAGATCTTCGCCCGCTGCGCCGTATAGCGTGAGAACGACCGTCTTTTTCTTTCGTCCAAACATGGCTAGCCCTGCTCGCCCACGAGCATCCCCTGCACCGCCTCCTGCATGGCGAGGATCGCCACGCCATAGGCGCAGGTCTCATAGTAGTCGTGGCCGGGGAATACGCGCTCGCTGAGAATGCCCTCCATGACCGGCGCGAAGTCGTGGATCGTTTCTCCGCCCAGGATGATCTGGTGGGGGTTGAGGAGGTTATCGATCATGCTGATCAGAAGTCGCATGTGCCGCTGGAAGTCGCTCACCAGCATCCGGGCCCAGCCGTTCCTTAGGCGGTAGGCATCGATGATGTCGCTTACGTCCGTTACCGTGGACTCAGACAGCACCGCCCGCTCCAGAATGTATCGGTTCATCAGGTGCCGGTCCAGCGTGTCGCCGTTGCCCAGCGGGATCTCTTCGATTTCGCCGGAGGCGTTGTCTTTGCCACGGACCAGCCGCCCGTTGGCGGTGGACGCGGCGCCGATGCCGGCCCGGCCGATGTAGAGGTAGGCGCTGTCCTGCTCCCGGGGGATGCCAAAGCGCATCTTTTCGCCGGTCAGGCAGCTCTTCACGTCGTTCTCCACCCGGACGGGCAGCCCGAACTCCGAGGCGAAGGAGCGCCCCAGCCCGGCGTTCTGCCAACCCATCTGCTCGGAGCGAGTGACCACGCCGGTCAAGTGATCCACCGTGCCCGACACGCTGACGCCCAGCATGCGCACGCGACGCCAGTCGGCGATAAGACCTACGGGCGCGCTGCGATACATTTCCCGGGCGCAGGAGGCCAGCGCTTCGGGCGTCCGGGTGCTTGAAGGCACGGGCTTTTCGCTGGCATAGTGCACTTGGCTTTCAAAGTCGATCAGGCAGAATTTGAGCACCTCGGTGTCCAGGTGAAACCCGGCGGCGTAGATGCCGTCCGGGCACTTCTCCAGCATGACCGCCTTGCGGCCCCGGCCCGCGGAGGAAGCAATGGCGACTTCCTTCACCAGCCCCATAGAGATCAGCGCGCCCACGATGCGGGTGATGCTGGTGGCGCTCATCTCGGTGATCCGGGCAAGCTCAATGCGGGAGAGCGAATGACATTCCTCCAGCACGCTCAGAACGCGCTGGATGTTGTGACGCTTGATGTACGCCTGGTCGTAAGTCTTTCCCACCGTCATACGCCCGCCCCCAGAAACTACATGGCGCCAGTATAGCACAGGGGCACGACTAAAATCAAGACAAATAATTTCATCATGTTATTTTATGTTCTGGAAAGTCTCGATTTGGCAAAAAAATTGTTAATTTTGCCATCAATTTGCCGAGCGGTATTGCAATTACTGTTAAATCATTATAATATAATCCTGTGGTGTTAAAATATAATCGGCAGGGGGATGTGTATGACCGGCGCAAGTAGCCTTTCCCGGACGATCGGCTGGAAGGGGATCAAGCGCAAGCTCATCAAGAGCATGCCGTACTATCTTCTGATCCTGCTTCCACTCTCCTACATGCTGGTGTTTCGGTATTACCCCATGCTGGGCGCGCAAATCGCATTCAAGGACTATAAAGTGCGGCTGGGGATCTGGGCCAGCCCGTGGGCGGGGTGGAAGCACTTTGAAACCTTCTTTAAATCCGCCAACTCCTGGTTGATCATCAAAAACACGCTGGTCATCAGCCTGTATAGCCTCTTGGCTAGCTTCCCGATCCCGATCATCCTGGCCATCTGTTTGAACGAGAGCAACGTCAAATGGTTCAAAAAGAGCGTACAGATGGTCACGTACATGCCCTACTTCATCTCCACCGTAGTGCTGGTCTCGATGATTCTGCAGTTTACGGACGTATCCAGCGGGGTCGTGGCCCAGATGTGCCGCCTGTTTGGCGCGCAGGCGCCCAACGTCATGGGCGATATGGGCGCTTTCCGATCGCTGTACGTGTGGACGGGCGTCTGGCAGACGATGGGCTACTCCGCCATCGTGTACCTGGCGGCGCTGTCGGGTGTGCCGATGGAGCTGTACGAAGCGGCGAAGGTGGACGGCGCCTCGAAGCTGCGCAAGATCATTTCCATTGACCTGCCCTACATCGCGCCCACGATCATTACGCTGTTCATCCTGAACGCGGGCAGCGTCCTGTCGGTCGGCTTCGAGAAGATCTATCTGATGCAGAACAACTTCAACACGCCGGTTTCGGAGGTCATCTCCACCTACGTGTACAAGATCGGCATTCTGAACAACAGTTTCAGCTTCTCCACGGCGGTGGGCCTGTTCAACTCAGTAGTGAACCTGGTCATTCTGTTGCTCGTCAACTCAGTCTCCCGGAAGGTAAGTGACATCAGCGTATTTTAAGGAGGCGGTCCCGATGGCGGATATGACAAAGCGCGCGCCCCGCGGGGCGCTCCGGAGCAACAGGATTCGCCCCCGGTGGGATGACAGGGCCTTCGACGCTTTGGCCACGCTGATCCTGATCCTGGCGGTGCTGGCGGTGGCCTATCCGCTGATTTATGTGGTGAGCGCGTCGCTCTCGTCCACCGACGCGGTGATGGCGGGGCGGGTTTGGTTTTTACCGGTGGAGCCGTCGCTCGTCGCATACGAGGCGGTGTTCAAATATGATTCGATCATGACCGGCTACTTGAATTCCTTCATTTATATGGCGCTGGGGACGCTGATCAACCTGATCCTGACCACGCTGTGCGCGTTCTGCCTGTCCAGGAAGGACTTTTATGGCCGGGGGATCGTTGGCGGCTTGGTGCTGTTCACGATGCTGTTCAACGCGGGGCTGGTGCCAAACTTCCTTTTGATCAAGAGCCTGAAGCTCTACGACACCCGCTGGGCGGTGATCCTGCCCGGCGCGATGAGCGCCTGGCACGTGATCCTGATGCGCA
>JAEYON010000099.1 GCA_023411645.1 Bacillota bacterium
CCGTGATGATGTCCTGGAAACCCTGCTGCTAAGCATGTTTTACGAAGGCCGGATCCACTCTTTCTCTCCGGTTACTTATTTGGACAGGAAAGAGCTCACTGTCATCCGGCCGCTTATATATGTTGAAGAGAAGCAAATAAAAGCATTTATCAGGAACCGGAACCTGCAGGTTGTGCATAATCCCTGTATGGCTAACGGTCACACAAAGCGCCAGTATATCAAGGAGTTGCTTCGTGATCTTTCAGTTGATAACAGGGAAATCAAAAATATTATATTCGGTGCCATCAAACGGTCCGGGCTGGATGGCTGGCACGAATAACGGAGGTTAGGATGATTAAGAACAAAGGAAAAAACAAGTATTTGGCCACCCTCATGATAACCGTACTTATACTGATATCGGGCACATCAGCAAACACATACGCAGCTGACGCTAATGTCATTCATGAGAAAATTGACAAGCAAATAATTACACAAGGTGTTACCCTTGAAAATATTGTCAGGTTTACCACAGACGGATGGTATAACTTTTATGTAACGACTATAGACATGTCCAATGAGTACATCAGTGTCGACACACTAACAAATACTGAATCTATCGGAAAAACTGCATCAACTAAAAAGTTGGCTGAGCAAAGAAATGCTGTGGCAGCAGTAAACACCAGCTTTTTCACCTCAAGTGGAAGTGGAAACGGGTTTCCCGTTGGTGCCATTGTGCAATCCTCAGATATCCTTTGCTCATACAGGGGCTTTAATCGTTACGGCGATGTAATGGCCTCCTTTTCGCTCACCGACCTCAACGAAGTCCTGGTGGGATATTGGAAGGTTGATATGAGCCTGTCTACGAAAGCCGGAGCAAAGGTTGATGTCGAGCAGTATAACGTAGGTAACAAAAATTACTACGATAAGATCAATGTATTTGACCAAAAATGGGGCAAAACAGCAGTCGGTGCGTCAGAAGCTATGCCTGATATTTTCCAGATGGTTGTGGAAAAGGGTGTCGTAACGCAATTCCTGGAAGCACAGCCGGCAGCGCCAATCCCTGCAGAAGGCTTTGTCGTAGTGACCCGCGCAGATGGTGCGAAGCTGCTCCGGCAGAACTTTACCTTGGGCGATGAAGTCTCCTTGAATATAAGCACTACACCGGATTGGACCAAGCTGAAAATGTCCATTTCCGGCAGCTCAATGCTGGTAAAGGACGGTGTCGTTCCGGATACCTTTTCCTTTACGGCCTCTGATGTCGTGATTAAGAGCCCGAAAACAGCAGTTGGCAGCTCCAAAGATGGCAAAACCCTTTACTTTGTCACTGTTGACGGAAGGCAAAATTCAAGCATCGGACTGACACAAAAGGATATGGCACTGTTCATGAAGAGCATTGGCGCCTACAATGCCATCAACATGGACGGCGGCGGTTCCACGACCATGGTTGCAAGGCCTCTGGGCGAAAAGAATGTCAAAGTTATGAACAAACCTTCCGACGGAACTACCAGGAATGTAGCGGTAGGCATCGGCGTATTTACATCCGCGCCGAAAGCTCCTCTTGCTGGTATAATTGTTGAGACCACAGACCGATACATTTTTACAAATGCCACCAGGGCCTTTACTGTAAAAGGTTATGATAAGTATAACAACCCAATCGAGGTAGATCCCGCAACCATAAAATGGAGTGTCTCCGGAGTCAAGGGCACCTTTAACGGTAATGTTTTCAAGCCAAGCACCTTTGGAGAGGGAAAGATCAAGGCAACAGTGGGTAAAGTGGAAGGCTCTTTAAACATCAGCGTTTTGTCCAAGCCTTCAATAATTGAGCTTGATAGCAACAGCATAGAACTGTCAATCGGAAAGACAAAGACTTTTAAGGTTAAAGGGGTCAACCCACGAGGATACACGGCAACCATAGAACCTGCTGATCTGACATGGAAGGCCAGCGGCAAGTTTGGAACTGTTAAAGACGGAGTCTTTACTGCAACTGCACGGGGGGTGGGCTATATAGGTGCTTCCTTTGGGGACGCACATGCTTATTGCTCGGTAGCTGTTGCTGCTCCAGTTGTTACAGTCGTTGATAAGTTTGAGAAAACAAACGGTACCTTCCAATCCTATCCCGAAACAGTTACAGGAAGCTACGCCATCTCAAAAAAGCAGAAGGTTTCGGGTAATTCATCCGGTGAACTTTATTATGACTTTACCGCAAATACGGGTGCTACACGCGCAGCCTACCTTGTGCTAAAGGATGGAGGATATGTTCTGAACGAAGGCACTACCAGATTAGGATTGCAAGTATATAATGACCATGAAAATTCGGGATGGCTCCGCGCTGAAATATTGGACGCAAACGGTAAGAAACAGGTGGTGGATTTAAGTAAAACAATGGACTGGACCGGGTGGAAATACGTGGAGACCTCTGTTGAGAGCATCAAGATGCCGGCTAAGCTGGTCCGCATTTATACAGTTCTGGTCAACCCGGAAGCTGGCGAGCATCTGGCGGATGCAGGTTATCTATACTTTGACGACCTGACCCTGACAGGCAACGGCTTCCCTTCTTTGGACGAACTGAAGGTTCCCGAAAATACAAAATTCGCAGATGAGACTAATGTAGAAGTCAGAATCAGCAAAGTAACAGACGAAGCCTTCCGCTTCGGTGTGATGGGTCAGTCCCGTGCTCCGGAAAGTGACGTAGAAAAGAAACTGGTGAATATATTTGGGGATAAGGTATCAAAATACCTGGAGCTCGGTGCTATTGTCGGCAACGGTTCACATGAATCGGTGACAAGTCTGATAACGAAGACTCCAATCGTTGCAACCCACACTGTCGACTTGAAAAGTACTGAGAAGGCAGATAATAAATACTCTGTCACAGACCTTAAGAATAGCAGATTTATTAGGCTCAATACCTCAAAAAAGGGACTCAGGCTCAGTGAACCGACACAATGGAATCAGTTTATTAATGATTTAAACTCATTTACGGGGAAGAATGTTTTCATCTTCATGGAAAACTCGCCTGAAACCTTTACAGACAAGCTTGAGCTGGCGTTATTCAAGGATACTATTTCAGACTATCGGCTGGATACACTTCGCAATGTCTCGGTATTCTATAATGGTAAGAAAAATGAATGCACTATTGAAAAAGGCGTCAGATATTTTGAAACCGCCGGTTATGAAGTTGAAGGCCTGGAACCAGGCAAGGACAAGGCTGCCCAATATCTGCTGGTAACTGTAAAGGGGAATGCGGTAACCTATGTATATAAGCCAATAAACTCTTGAAAACCGCTGCAAAAAACGGGATAATGGAGCTATGCTCAAGAATTGAGGGCGAAAGGACTACTTTTCGCCCTCAATCAATAACAGCACGATTTTTAAAAGAAAAGAGGAAAACTACATGTCGGCAAAAATATTGTTTTCATCTGTTGAATACGAAAAATATGATTCTGAACTGACATTGCCCGCCAAGTTCGGACGCCTGATTGATCAGATGGATCTGGACAAGGTTGTCAATGGTAAATGGACAGCTATCAAAATGCATCTCGGTAGGTATATCGGCTACTCGACTATCCCTCCGCTTTTTGTAAAAATATTGGTGGATAAGCTAAAGAGTTACGGCGCAAAAGTATATATAACGGATCAGATCGTCTCCGATGCAATTCCCAGAGGATACAGCGAAGAATACCTTGGCTGTCCGATCGTTGGAGCCTGTGGAGTAACCGGCAGATATTTCTATGAAAAATCCGTTGACTTTAAAACTTTTAAGAATGTAGATGTGGCTGGTAACATCCACGACGCGGATGTCATGATAGACCTGTCTCATGTGAAGGGCCATGGTGTATGCGGCTATGGCGGCGCATGCAAGAATATCGCTATGGGCTGTGTCACCGACAGGACAAGACAACAGATACACGGTCTTGAAGGAGGCATTGAGTGGGATGAGGACATCTGCACGCATTGCGAGCTCTGCGTAAGCAGCTGCAACCATTACGCCAACAGCTTCAATAAAGAGGGAAAATATCGGGTGAATTACCACCATTGTACGCTTTGCCAGCATTGTGTAAAGGTGTGTCCAGTATCAGCCATGAAGATGCAGGCCAACAAGTACGAAGATTTTCAGACGGGAATGGCCCTTTGTACCAAAGAGGTGCTCAACTGCTTCAAGCCCGGCCATGTCTTTTACATTAACTTCTTGATCAATATTACAGCTTTGTGCGACTGCTGGGGTCTGACCACTCCCTCGCTTGTCCCCGACATCGGCGTAATGGCTTCCACAGATATTGTTGCAATTGAGAGGGCCTGCCTGGATGCCATCAGAATTGAGAACCTGATTCCCGCAGGCGTACCGAAAAGCCATCAGATGGGAGAATACGGTCATCTGTTCGAAAGGCTTCATGGCAAGAGTCCATATATCCAGTTAGATGAACTGGAGAAGCTCGGCCTGGGATCAAAGGAGTATGTGATTCAGAATGTCGACTAAGTCTCAAATCAAAACTGTTACAGGAATCATGTGACAAACAAGCATCAGGGCTCATTCACCCGTTTTCTGGGCGAAGAGCCCTTGATTTTCAGCAAATATCTCCTTCAGTTTTTCTATATCGGACGGTTTTAGACAATTTTCAGCCAGCCTTTTTGCCTCTTCATATTCACCGGGCGCAAGGCCGTCGTCTGACATCTCAATGAGACGATCCATTCCTTCCCGGCCGATCTTGGGCAATATTGATAACACGAAAAGCTTATCCGCGAGGCTCAAATTTTGTAGTATCGTAAACGGATCGGAAGATATAACATAGTAAGAAGTTGTGGATTCGGCATCCGTCGGCACAGAAACAGGTTCCTTTTTCGTCGCCTCCATTTTCTGCTCATCCCATTCATGCGACCCTGGTTCATCCTGCTCATCCCATTCCTGCGTCCCTGGTTCATTCTGCTCATCCCATTCCTGCGTCCCTGGTTCATCCTGCTCTTCCCATATCGGCGTCATTTCCCGTTTCAACTCCCCTTCCGCATTCAACGAATCTCCCCGTTCCGAAAATTTGTCTCTTTCTGACGGATTCGCTACATACGAAGGCATATCACCGAAGACATTAATAC
>JAEYON010000105.1 GCA_023411645.1 Bacillota bacterium
ACAATCTTGTCAGTGGTTATTCAATTATATCAAAATTAATTGAGCTATGCACAGTGTTTCTCTATTTCCGGAAAAATGAAGCGGCAATGCGCCTTTTATATATTATGATTATCGTGAAGGCCTTTGATGAACTGCATCTGTTGGACAGAGTAAAAAAGAACAGGATAGAACAACTGTTAGACTGGGGATGTTTTGCAAGCAGGAAGGCTAATACGGTACATGGAAGGTTATTCCATATACCGCTTTTATTTGTGCGCCGCGTATGGCGCGTAACTAGGTTGTGAAAGTCCACTGCTCTACTGACTGTTCAGTCTTGCCGTTTCCTCGTGAATTATCTTTTTATCAATTCTCTCAAATAGAATTTCCGCCGGTCCCAGTTCAGATCCGGCGGGTATCTCAATATACTTCCAAGCTGCCTTCCCGACCTTCAATATATCTCTTACCTTTTTGGAAGAAAAGGGCAGAAAAGGCTCGAGCAGCAGTGAAAGGTTGGCGATAATCTGCACACAGGTGTTCAGTGTTTCTTTGCACTTTGCAATATCACTCTTTACAGTTATCCAGGGCTGTTGCTCATCAAAGAACTTGTTTGCTGTACGAACAAAGGCAAAAATGGTATCCAGCGCTTCTTTAATGCAGCCCTGCTCAATGAGGGCTCCCATGCTTGGGTAAAGCCTGACAAGTGATTGTATAATACCTGGGCTTGTAGGAAGCAAAACTTGACTGGTCGCGAACTGTGTTTGCTGCTCGCCCATGTAAACCGGGGTTACCTGAAATTCGGGTACTTTGCCATCAAAGGATTTCTGTATAAATACAAGGCTTCGGTTGACAAAGTTTCCATAAGCGCCCAGAAGCTCTCCGATATGGCTATTGATGAATTCTCGCCATGTAAAGTCAGTGTCCCGTTTTTCCGGACCGTTACTTATTAGGAAATAACGGATAGAATCAGGATTGTAACGTTCCAGGATATCTTTTACCCAAATTGCCCAGTTACTGCTGGTTGAAATTTTCTTGCCTTCAAGGGTAAGATATTCGCTGGATATTATTTCATCAGGCAGTTTTAGTTCAACATCAGTGCGGCCCAATATTAGTGAAGGTAAGATAATTGTATGAAAGGGGATATTGTCCTTGCCGTGAATGTAGTATTGTTTACAGCTGTTCCAGAATTCATTGAAATCAAATCCTTGCTGGCCGCATAATGTATAGCAATCTGAAAGGTAACCAAGCACGTTTTCCGCCCAGATGTATATTTTTTTGCCGGCAAATCCATCCTTCGGCACATCTATTCCCCAATCCAGGTCGCGGGTCAGGCTCCGATCCCGGAGGCCTTCCCGTATATATCTTTTTGACATTTCGTAAGCATTTTTTCTCCAGGTGTTATGAGTTTCTATATAGTTATTCAGTTCATCCTTCATTCGGGTTATAGCCAGGAAAAGATGATTTGAAGGCTGGAACTCAGGTGCTTCACCACATAAACTGCATCCAGCCTTTAACAGAATTTCTGGTTCCAAAACACTTCCACATGCTTCACATTGATCTCCTCTTGCACTTTCGCCGCAATGAGGACAAAGCCCTTTCACGAAACGGTCAGGCAGGAATTGTCTGCATTTGTTACAGTAGACCTGTGGAGTACTTTTTTCATAAACATATCCGCCATTATATAGCTTCTTGTGAAAATCAAAAACGAATTGCTTATGTTCTTTGCTAGATGTTTTACCGTAAAGATCATAAGAAAAACCAAGACGTTCAAAGCATTCACAAAACTCTTTGTGATAGAAGTCACTGATTTCCCGTGGCGTTTTGTTTTCCTGTTTGGCTCTGATTGTGACCGGTGTACCATGGCAGTCACTGCCTGAGACAAAAAAGACAGTGTCGCCTTTGGCCCTGAAGTATCGGGCAAGTACATCACCAGGCAATAATGCCGCTATATGGCCGATATGCAAAGAGCCGTTTGCATAAGGCCATGCTCCGCCGATTAGCACGTTCATAATCAAACCTCATTTCTAAATAATATTATAGACTGGGTAAATAAATAAGCATTAAAAAAGCTCTCACCTCCAGGATACAATCCTGGGGACGAGAGCATGATGCTTCGTGTTACCACCCCGGTTTATTGATGCTTCACAGCAACAATCTCAACAAGTACGGCAGGATAAATGAACCCTGATTATACTCTGGCACTATAACGGGTGCATCCGTCGCAGTCTAAACCCCGAAGGGATTCGGTGCAAATGCTCCGAGACCATCTTCTGTCATCTATTCTTTACTCCTTCTCAGCTTATCGGAGCTCTCTGTAAAAGACCTTAACAACTTACTCTTCTCTTCATTGCATTTCTAGTTTTTACATTTATGTATATCTTATTACGCTTTTAAATTCCAGTCAATAGGTTGAGCAAGTGTGCTGTTGGCCGATCAAAATTTCCGTTTGTGTTCAGAATTAGTCTGTTGGTTGAGTAAAATTTTCGGTTGTGTTCAGAATTAGTCTGTTGGCCGATCAAAATTTCCGGTTGTGTTCAGAATTTATGTATAATTTTGTCGTAATGTTAAACACAATCGAAATTTTTACTCATTTTTTATTGAATTACTATAGAAAATTGAACACCTTCGCATTTTTTGCACATTTTTACTTACCTTCTTGTTAAATACCGGTATCCAGACATGGTTGTCACCTGAACCGGGAAGTAAACTAATTATGATTGGAGATTCTGTGACGGACTGCGGCCGTGCAAGGCCTTTTGGGGAAGGGCGCGGCGATGAGTATGGAAACGGGTATGTCAGTTTTGTTCATGCGAGCCTTACAGCTGTTTATCCGGAACGTAAAATTCGTGTTATCAATATGGGCATTTCGGGAAATACAGTCAGGTATCCGAAATTTCGCTGGAAAACCGATGTTTTGAAAAGATATTCAAAAGCGCCTTTTGAAATTCCGGGGCCAATGAGGGAGCCAATGAGAATGCTGACTTAACAGCCAATGAGATTGCTGACTTAACTTATTGATTAAGTGAGAATGTCGTGATATAATTCTTTTGTAAAATTTTATCGAAAAAACAATATTTATTCAAACCATATTAAACCACAGATAAGGTGTGGAAGTTTCTACGTGGCAGCCGTAAATTGCCTACGCTATGGTGTTCAAGCTATTTGTCGGATTTTTAAGACAGAGAACACCATCTCTTGTCTTTTTTTTTGGCGTATGCTGCCGGTAAGTAAGACATCACATCTCATCTAATTACTTGGGGGGTGTAATTTATGCGTTATTATGACTTAAAGGTTGTTGGCCTTGAAAGAAAATTGCCGATCGTTCGAATCACCGATACGATGGAAATTGCGAGCTTTGTCATACTTGGGGATTCAGAACTTGTGATACGTGCAGCCGATGAGCTGAGTAAACGTATACCTGAGGTTGATTATCTAATAACGGCGGAGGCTAAAGGTATTCCCCTTGTGCAGGAACTTGCACACTTAATGGATATGAAACGTTATTTTGTAGCCAGGAAAAGTATAAAGCCGTATATGATGGAGCCCTTTGTAACAGAAGTCTACTCAATCACTACACAGGAAAAGCAGATTTTGTGCCTTGAAAGGGAAGAAAGCGAGCTTATTAAAGGGAAAAGGCTATTGATAGTAGATGATGTTATAAGTAGCGGTGAATCGATAAAGGCGATGGAATCGCTTATAAAGAAGGCAGGCGGAAAAATAGCTGGTAAGGCTGCGATCTTGGCTGAAGGCGATTCTGCGGAGCGTAAAGATATTATATTCCTCGAGAAACTGCCTGTATTTCCTGTGGAAACTAACAGATAGAGGAGACAGTAAAATTGAGCTATCATGTGAACAATATCAGCTATAAGTACAATTCAGATTCTGAGCCGGCACTAAAGCAGGTAAGCTTTGATATAAAGGAAACGGAAGTGACTGCTATCGTTGGACCCAGTGGCTGCGGTAAGTCGACGCTTGTTAGTATTCTGAGCGGTGTCATACCAAATCTTATTCGATCCGGTGAATATGAAGGATCTTTTGATCTGGGACAGTCTGCTATCATATCTGTTGTGAGCCAGTCTCCTGAGAACCAGTTGTTTGGTTATGGAGTAGAGGATGCTATCACCTTTGGTATAGAAAACATGGGAATTGAGAGCGGGCAAGTGTCGGAACGTCTGGAATATGTTCTCGATCTGTTGAATATCCAGCATCTAAGGCGCCGATCGGTCGCAACGCTTTCCGGGGGTCAGCGTCAGGCGGTTTGCATCGCTTCTGTCCTTGCAATGTATCCGGATATATTGATCATGGATGAGCCGGTCAGTTCGCTCGATCAAAATGGGAAAAAGCTGATACAGTCAGTTTTGATGCAGTTGAGAGTTGCCGGGCAATGTACAATTATTGTTGATAATAATCTTGACTGGTGCAGTGACGTTGTCAATCATGTAATTGGTTTGGAAAATGGAAGAGTCGTTTTTGACGGTGGAAAGGATGAATTTTTTCAGGACTTTGAAATACAACACAGACTGGGTGTGACAATTCCGCAGGAGGTTGAGATCTATCGGGAGCTCTCGCGCAGAGTTAATGGACTGGACCGATTTTACAACATGAACGAAGCGAAATGTGTTTTGTCCGAGTTGATCTCCGGTAAATCCATAAATGAGGGACAATGCGATCAGCAGCCTTCGGAGAGTGATATACTACATATCCTTACTGCAGAAGGTATCTGTAAAACATTCACCGACGGCTTCAAGGCACTTATTGATGTCGATGCCGGATTCGGAAAGGGAAGGGTTATCTCAATACTCGGACAGAATGGTTCGGGAAAGACCACGTTCGTGAAGCACCTCAACGGCTTGTACAGGCCGACTAAAGGTACTGTAAAATATAAAGGCATAGAAACTACCGGGAGGTCTGTTGCACAGATCAGCAAGGATATTATTCTGGTTTTTCAGCATCCTGAGCATATGTTGTTTGAAGAAACCGTATACAAGGAACTGACCTTCTGTGCAAGAGCGCAAGGAGTAAGCTTCAGCGAGGAGGAGGCACTTAAGGTTCTGGAACAATATGGGCTGTTGGAGCACAAGGATGAACTGCCGGTAAATCTGTCCATGGGGAGAAAGCATCTGTTGACGATACTTTCCGTGCTATTCTCATCCGCGGAGGTCATTATATTTGACGAGCCAACTTTGGGTATGGATCTTAACTTGAAAAGCAAGCTGGAGGACATTATAAGACGGCTTGCAGATAGTGGTAAAACAGTGATTATCATAAGCCATGAGATACCGCTTGTATTCAAGGTGTCGGATGAGATAGTAATCCTCGACGAAGGACGGAAGCTTGCGCAGGATTCCAAGGAAGCGCTTGCATCATGTGAGGAGCTATTTGAACGAATAAACATTGCTCTTCCGCCTGTTACAGTTTTGTCAAAGCAATTGGGGTTATCCAAAGTTTGCTGCGACGTTAGCTCGTTTGTTCAGGCAATTACGGAGCTTATATAGAGATTAGAAAAGAAACAGGAGTAAATAAATGGGTGATTTTCTACAATATGTTGAGCTGGATTCCTTTTTGCACAAACTGGATCCCCGTACGAAGTTTTTATTTTTCATAATAATGTCCGTACTCACTTCTTTTATAAAGAGCGGAGTGGCACTGCTTCTTTTATTTGCGGTCTTTGTGTCTATCTGGGTGACAAGCCATATTGGGAAGTACATGATAGGGCTTGCAAAAAGAATAAAGGTATTATTACTGTTCATTACTCTTTTGTGGCTGGTACTTGGGGCGTTTCAGATAAACGAGGGGCCAATAATTTTTCGCGACACATATAAAGTGTTTGGAAGTGAGATTACCTTTAGTCTGGAATGGTTCGACTTTTACAAGGGCGGCGTATTTGCGGCAAGAATATTTCTGATGATCTCAGCTTTTTATACTGTGATACTTTCAACAAATTTCAGCCAGATCATTCTTGGGTTGAGATCCTGGAGGGTTCCTTATTCGATCGCCTTTGGAGTCGGTCTGGTATTTCAGATAATCCCGATAATCATTAAGGAGTTTTCCACTATAATGGAAGCTCAAAGCTCACGGGGGCTTGAGATTGATAAATGCAGTGCCATATCGAAGATGAGGAATTATGTTATTGTATCACTGCCACTGCTATTCCGTGTCCTTGAGAAAGGTCATTCGATATCGCTTGCGATGCATTACTACAAGCTTGACTTTAAAGTGAAGAGGACTTCTTACAAGGTTGTCAGGTCTTCAAGAATCGATGCTTTGTTCATTACAGTAACTATACTTTCCACGGTGATGACAGTAATTTTGCAATACATGTTTTATATCCCGCTATAGTAAATTTACAAATTGGAGGTTTGCTGAACTATGATCGCAAAATGGGAAAATCTTACTAGAGACGAAATCGCAGCCATTGACAAGGATACGTCGATTGTATTTCTGCCAACTGCTGCAACTGAGCAGCATGGAGCTCACCTTCCTGTTGGAACGGACTCTATTATTTTGTCGACACTGATTGAAATGTTTATTGAAACGCAGCAATTCGAAGAAGGAAGCCTTATATTCGCCCCACAGCTTTGTATCGGCAAGAGCAATGAGCATCTTGGTTTTGCAGGAACACTTACCTTCGGGACGCAAACTTACTACTCGATGATATATGATATAGCTAAAGCCATCGCGCGAAGTGGCTTTAAGAAGCTGGTTCTTCTAAATAGCCACGGTGGTAATACGGACATGCTCAATATGATAAGCCGTGATTTAAGAATAGATTTTGACATGAATGTTTTTGTCTTTGACTGGTGGTTCACGCCATTCTGGAATAAAGGCCTTGAAGGATTGAAGGAATCCGGTACCTATGGCGTTTTTCATGCCTGTGAGCTTGAAACTTCACTAATGCTCTATGCAAACCCTGAAGCTGTACATATGGAACTGGCAGTTGACGAAGACCCTGTGGAATGTCTGAGAGATAATGATTTTATCACAGTGTTCGGACCTTATAATGCTGGCTGGAAAACAAGCGATGTAACAAAAAGCGGCGTGATCGGCGCGCCGACGTTTGCTACTGCTGAAAAAGGCAAAAGGCTGTTTGACTATGCTGTCAGAGAGCTTAAGGATATTATTTCTGCTTTTGCAAAAACAAATTATTAGGAGGCGTGTAAAATGGCTGCAGTAAAAAAGAAGCTAACCTTTGTAAACATCATCTTTTTCGTGATCTTTGGCGTTCTCACCGGAGTATTATGGGCATACGGAAGCCCTATCCCGCTTATACCGGGTGCGGTTCATTTCAGAACCTTTGCTTTTATTATCGTAGCAATCGGATTCCTATTCGGGCCTGTTACTGGATTTTTTGCAGGTTATATAGGAACATTGGTATGGGCGCTTCTTGGAGGCTATTTCATAGCTCCTCACACGCTGCTGGCTGACGGCTTAACAGTAGGACTTAGTGCAGCGTTGCCTGCCTTCATTATGATGAGGACAAAAACACTTGATGAGTTGGTAGCAGAAAAGGGCAAATTCATATGGAAGTCCCTCTTCTGGTCAATCCTTTTTGGATGCCTTATGATTTTGACGACAAGCTTGTCTCTGTCGTTTTTCACCGGCCTCAGCTATTGGTATTGCGTGACCTGGATCGGTATTGCCGATGTGGCACCGATTGCATTGACTCCTTTTGTTGTTATATTACTGGTTCCAAGACTTAAGAGAGTACAAACTATTATCCCGAGGATTTAGTGAAACTTACTTACATATCGATTTAGTAAATTACAAAATAACACATGTTATGCAGCATGTGTTATTTTGTTTTAAATTTGATGCTGTTCATTTTTTCATACCGGAGTATAATAGAACTGTACCCGCTGTAATCAGGAATGCTCTGGATGTCGGTTCATGGCTGTATGGCTGCCGTATACGGGAGGGGAGGCTAAATAAAGGCTTGACATGACAACAGAGTGAGGTTACCCCTATTCAAATGAGGAGCTACAATGACGACAAAATATCGACTGCAATTAACCAATGTATTTGGGAATGTTTTTACTGTTATTAAAAAAGATGTAGTATTGACCACTTCTGTTGTACTGGCAATGGCAAGCTGCATCATTTCATTACCAAAAGCGGAATATATCGACTTTAAAGTATTGGCAAGCCTTTTTAATATCATGATTATCGTTAGGGCCTTTGAGGAACTGCATCTGTTGGACAGGGTCTCTGCCCATATTTTGAATAGATGCAGTGACAGCAGGAAAGTATCGCTTGTTTTGATTGTCTTAAGCTTTTTCAGCTCCATGCTTTTTACAAATGATGTTGCATTACTGACCCTTGTACCGCTGGCACTTGCCATTGGAGCAAAATCAGGTCTGGATATGCTTGTAACGGTCATCCTACAGACGTTGGCAGCCAACATTGGCAGCAGCCTGACGCCTATGGGTAACCCTCAGAACCTTTACATATTTTCCTATTTCAGGCTGAATGTCGGGGAGTTTTTTACGGTCGTAGGTGCGTTTGCAGTGTTGGGCCTGGTGTGGCTGGTTCTGTTGAATCGCAAGGTCGCTTTTATTAAGTTGGAGGTTTCATTGGATCTGATAGATATAAAGGATAAAAAGCTTGCTGTATTATGGGGAGCTGTGTTTTTTATCATTATACTGTCGGTATTCAATATCGTACACTATGCAATTGCATTTGCACTGACGGCTCTTGCGGCGCTTCTGATGAACCGGCAACTATTACTGAAGGCCGATTATCCGTTACTGTTCACTTTTATCAGCCTTTTCATATTTATAGGCAATCTATCTAATATTCCAATGATTGATGCATTCATGAAGAATTTGTTAGGCAGCGGCGACTCAACTTATTTTACATCCATACTTCTAAGTCAGGCCATCAGCAACGTACCCAGTGCAATTCTCCTGTCGGGCTTCACAACGCACTGGAGAGAGTTGCTTCTTGGCGTCAATGTAGGTGGAATGGGTACTATCATCGCGTCGCTCGCTAGCGTCATTTCATATAAACTATATATTGGCGCACATCCTGAAAACAACGGGAAGTATCTGACAAAATTCACTAGTTATAATCTTGTCAGCCTGGCGCTCTTTGCGCTATTGAATTATTTGTTTCTGCAGCTATAGGAAGTCTCAAAATATTATTTTATTCAAAGGCCATAATTTTTTCCAAATAGTAATTTTCCTCTCTAATCATATGATCAGGAATTAGCGGCTTTAAAGTCCCCAAAATTCTGCATTTAAGCAGTAATTCTCTTATTCTATTTAGATAACATATAAATGCTTTGATTTCTTCCATTGCCTCTTTGTTAAGTTGTTTTAATGCTCCATTGATAAGGCATGTTCTAACAAGCATCATACTAAGCTCATCTGCTTTTAATGTCAAATTGTTAAATCGTTTTTCAAATTCTTTTGCTTCCATTATCAGAGACTTTTCAATAGGATCTAGCTCACTTGCTATTGTTGCTGCATGCCCTGCTGCATCTGGAAGCCAAATCCTGTGAAGGTTCAGATTCTCTTCAAATAAATTTAACTGAACATCATTTTTTAGATTCATGATCGTTTTATAAAACTGTATCGCTTCGTTTATCATATGATTATAGAATGTTGGAGGAAGACTTGAATTAAGCTGACACTGTAATGATCTTCTTAATAAAATCCGTTTAAAATTAATGAAGCTCAAAAGTAAACTCAAGCTTTGATTTAAGATAAGATTTAAATTTGTATCATTTGCTTTAGATTGTTCATGCAATCTTATGAAGGACTCTTTATAAAAGTTAGCAAAATTGATCGCTTCATGCTCGTTGTAAGATAATGAAGTAAGTATAAATTCACTATGGTCTCTCATTATCCCTGTCCAAAATCTCATTTCTATCTGCGGACTTAACATAAAACCCCTCCTGATACAATTATTATGTAGTATATGAAATCAAGGCTGATATGGTCACATAACGTATTTTATGTATCACTGTATACAGAAAGTATGCCGGGTATTGAGACAAAGGCTGAAAACATATTGAGCCACTGGGTTCTAATAGGGTATACTTAATTGGGAAGTTCTGTGGAAGAAGTAAAACAAATAAAAAAAGATAAGGATACGATGAAAAACATGATGAAAAGTACGATGAAAATAAACACAGCTGTCGAAAAATCAAAAATTGACAGGAATATTTACGGCCATTTTGCCGAGCACCTTGGACGGTGTATTTATGAAGGGATCTGGGTTGGAGAGGATTCAAAGATTCCAAATACGAAGGGCTTGCGTAATGATGTCATTGAAGCTTTAAGAAAAATTAATATTCCCATATTAAGATGGCCTGGCGGATGCTTTGCCGATGAATATCACTGGAAAGACGGCATAGGCCCTAAAGAAAAGCGGCCAAGGATGATTAATACTCATTGGGGCGGTGTTGTAGAAAACAATCATTTCGGAACCCACGAATTTATGGATCTATGTGATTTGCTTGAGACTGAGCCGTATATCTGCGGTAATGTGGGCAGCGGTACAGTCCAGGAGATGCAGGAATGGGTAGAATACCTTACCTTTGACGGTGAATCACCTATGGCTGATTTGCGAAAAGCTAACGGAAGAGAAAAGCCATGGAACATGAAGTTTTTTGGCGTAGGAAATGAGAACTGGAGCTGCGGCGGCAGGATGCGTGCGGAGTACTACGCCGATCTTTACAGGCAGTATAGCCTTTATGTTAGAAATTACGGGGATAGCCGCATTTACAAAATTGCTGCAGGTCCAAGAGGTGACAACTATCATTGGACTGAAGTGATGATGAGAGAAGCCGGGTATTTTATGGATGGGCTTGCATTGCATTACTACACCCGGGTCAGAGATCACAGCATTGTTATTGAAAATGTTGACGGCAACAAGTTCTATTTTAGCAAGCCAAACCCGGATCGCGGATCGGCTGTAGACTTTGATGAAGAAGAATGGTTTACGATAATGAAAGCTGCTTATTTTACAGAGGAACTGGTTGAAAAGCATTCTGCAATTATGGACAAATATGATCCGGATAAGAAAGTAGCTTTGATTATTGACGAGTGGGGTACATGGTTTGATGTCGAGCCAGGCACAAACCCGGGATTCCTATATCAGCAAAATACTATGAGGGATGCGGTCAGCGCAGCAATCAGTCTTCATATATTCAATAATCATAGCGACAGAGTGAGAATGGCGAATATTGCACAGACTGTAAACGTATTGCAGGCTGTTATTCTAACAGAAGGTGAAAGGATGATATTGACACCTACATATCATATTTTCGAAATGTTTAAAGTTCATCAGGATGCCATATTGCTTGATTCAACCATTGAAAAGGGAACATATGAGCATGCTGGTGAAATTATTCCTCAGATTAGCTCGACCGCATCAAAAGATAAGGATGGAAAAATCCATATTAGTATTTCCAATGCAGATCCGAAAAAAGGTGCTCATATCAAATGTGAACTGGAAGGTATAAAGGGAAACAAAATATCCGGAAGAATTCTTGCGGCGGAGACAATGAATGCGCACAATACTTTTGAAATGCCTAATAGCGTATACCCTGTAGAGTTTAAGGGGATAAAGGCGGAAGATAATGGATTTAGTGCCGAACTGCCTCCTATGTCAGTGGTTGTAATAGAGGTAGAATGATATTTCAAATAAACAATTAAAATAAGGAGCTTCTTTTATGGCAAAATCCGGATGGAACACCTTTGTGCATAGAAAGGGATTACTTTGGAAATATTCGGCCTGCAGGAAGAATTACTCCGGGACCTTTTGAAGGGATTGGAAGCAGCCCTCAAAAAATAAAAATTGCAGGATATCATTACAAATAGTCATTGATAATGATTAGGAGGAAATCAAATATGATAGTAGAATTAACTGGATATCTACGGTTAAGGGATAAAATAGAGGGATGAAAAAATTGGTTGTAGGGATCGTAGCGCATGTAGATGCCGGCAAGACTACGCTATCTGAGAGCTTTTTGTATTTGAGCGGAAAAACGCGGAAATTGGGCAGGGTCGACAATCAGGATGCCTTTTTGGATCATTTTGAACTCGAACGTGCCAGAGGGATTACGATTTTCTCCAAGCAGGCTCAGCTTGAGGTTGAAAATACAAATATAACTCTTCTGGATACCCCGGGCCATGTGGATTTCTCAACGGAGATGGAGAGAACCCTCCGGGTGTTGGATTATGCCATTTTGGTCGTCAGCGGAGCTGACGGGGTGCAGGGGCATACTAAAACCCTGTGGCGGCTGTTGTCTATCTACAGAATACCTGTTTTTTTGTTCATCAATAAGATGGACCAAAGCGGTACAGACCGGGAAAAAATTATGAAGGAATTAAAAAAACAGCTGAGTGAAGCGTGTATCGATTTTGGACAGGAGGGATCGGACAGCTTTTACGACCAGTTGGCCATGTGTGACGAAGGCATGTTGGACACCTATCTTGAAAACGGAAAGGTGGAGCTCTCGCAGATAAAGGAAGCCATCCGGAAGCGGAAGGCATTTGCGTGCTATTTTGGTGCTGCGCTAAGGCTGGAGGGCGTAGAGGATTTTTTGCATGGCCTTGTTAAATATGCTCAGTCCCCTTCTTATTCCGATAAATTCGGAGCGAAAATTTACAAAATTAGCAGAGATGATCAGGGCAATCGTCTGACCTACATGAAAATTACAGGCGGAAAACTCAGGGTAAAGGATGTTTTGACTAATGGTATTTGGGAGGAAAAGGTTAACCAGATACGATTTTATTCAGGTCAGAAGTTCGAAGCCGTCAACGAAGCAGAAGCCGGTACAATTTGCGCAGTGACCGGACTGAGTCAAACAAAGTCAGGAGAAGGGTTAGGGGCGGAGAAGGCTTCCGCTCCGCCCGTATTGGAGCCGGTTCTTTCCTACCGTATACTGCTTCCTGAGGGCTATGACTCGAGGGTGATGCTTCCGAAGCTGCGTCAGATCGAGGAGGAGGATCCGCAGCTGCATATTCTATGGAATGAACAGACAAAGGAGATTCAGGTTCAAATCATGGGAGAGGTGCAGCTTGAGATTTTGCGAGATACGATTCAAAGCCGGTTTGATGTCGGAGTATCCTTTGACTCAGGCCGGATTGTTTATAAAGAAACCATTGCAGATGCGGTAGAGGGAGTTGGGCATTTTGAACCACTGAGGCATTACGCGGAGGTTCACCTGCTGCTTGAGCCGGGGGAGCGAGGAAGCGGCCTTCATTTTAACGAGCAATGCAGCGATGACTTCCTTGGGAATAGCTGGAAAAATCTTGTCTTGTCACATCTGGAGGAAAAGGCTCATAAAGGTGTGCTTACCGGATCGGCTGTAACAGATATGACTATTACGCTTGTATCCGGGCGTGCAAATAACAAGCATACTCAAGGCGGCGATTTCAGGGAGGCTACCTGGCGCGCGGTACGCCAGGGTTTGAAGCAGGCGGAGTCAATCCTTCTGGAGCCTTACTATGCTTTTGAACTCGAATTGCCGGAGAATATGGTGGGACGTGCTATGACCGATCTGGAGAGAATGCATGGAACATGCCGGATTTCAAGCATCAGCAGCGGAACGGCTGTTCTCGCGGGACACGCTCCCGTTGCTGCAATAAAAAATTACCAGATGGAAGTAACAGCCTACACCAGAGGGCTCGGGAGGCTCTTTTGCGCACCGAAGGGGTATGATATCTGTCACAATACCGATGAAGTTATTGAAGCAATAGGGTACGACTCGGAAAGAGATTTAGAAAATCCGACCGGCTCAGTATTTTGTGCCAATGGGGTTGGTTTTTTGGTTCCCTGGGATGAAGTGAAGAGGCATATGCATGTGGAAAGCTTCCTGCAGCAAAGGTCAGAACTGCCACAAGCGGCAGCGGAGCGTAATGCTGTCGTCAGTGATGACGGGTGGCTTGAGCCGGAGGAGGTTGATAAGATATTTAAGAAGACTTTTTATGCAAACCAAAAGGAAAAAACAATGTGGCAAAAACGCAAGCCCATAGTCGAGAAATATCTTGACCAGAACGCCTACATCCGTAAATTGAGAGAAATCAAAGAGGAATATCTGCTTGTGGACGGCTATAATATTATTTTTGCGTGGCCTGACTTGAAGGAGCTTGCGCAGGAGAATATGGACAGTGCTCGATCAAAGCTCCTTGATGTACTCAGTAAGTACCAGGGTATTCGTAAGCAAACAATTATCGTTGTATTTGACGCCTACCGTGTTGCACGCCACAAGGAGGAAGTAATCGATTACGACAACATTCATGTTGTGTTTACGAGAACGGCTCAGACAGCGGATCACTATATAGAAAGGTTCGCCCATGACAATCAGAGCAAGTACGATATTACAGTTGCCACGTCGGACGGCCTGCAGCAAATTATTATCCGAGGAGCAGGCTGTGCAGTATTATCCGCCAGAGAGCTGAGGGAAGATATTGACAGGGTGAATGAAAGTGTTCTTCAGGCTTATAGGGATAAAAAACCGACAGACCGAAATGTGCTCAAGGATGCATTGTCAGAGGAATCCAAACAGCAGATGGAAGACATGTTGAACGATTCATAGCCGAGTGAAGGACATAATAAAGATTGTGATAATGTGAATTTGAATGCTGATCATACTTCTCTATTTAATAAGCTTTACACCCTTTAACCCAAAATCAGTATGTGTTTCTCCCAGCTCACCTGTCATAATTGTTCTGATAAATTTTCCGGTAACAATAGAATTTCTTCCTTGTCCCGCAACCCCTATCAAAAAGAACTTTGCAAATCCTACGATTTTGACTTCACTTCTGCCATTAACATCTAGAGTTTCTACCATGATGACTGTTATTATTCTTGGGCAATCATTATCATAACGGTTATATGTACATTGGGGAGTATGAGTGCAATGGCTGATAAGCGTATTAATGCCCTGTGCGGTAGGTCCGCTCATATTGCCGGGTTCAGTATCCACAAAATCCCCTACTCGTAAATATCCGTTATATCCATCAATAATATTGCTTACATATGTACTCGCACCATTTCCGCCAAGAGCCAGCCCTCCATAATTACCATTACTGCCACTTCCGCCGCCTTCTTTCAAGGTGTATGTTTCTTCAAAATTAAGTGTTTGCTGCTCTATTGCAAATGGTCTGAGACCTTCATAAACGCCAATTACAGGAGCACATATCGCGACGGCTTCAGTTTCTACAATACCCTTATCAAATCCCAGAACTCTTGCAAAATAATAGTCCACTTCAGTATTTATAGAGACACTTATCTTAGTGTCTGAATCGGATACCACTATTTCAGCTTCCATGGGATCCACACCATTTTTCTCCAGATACTGGTTTGCTACATTGATTGCATTGCTATTATTTATTATCAGCTCCTGCGCCCCGGCCAAAGCTGCTGCATCCGCCGCATTGCTGATTCTGCTTTTTTCAGATGTAATTACTCCAACATCAATTACCAGTGCGGTAAATCCCAGCAATACTGTCATACATAAAGCAATAATAATTGTTGCTGAACCCCTTTGATTTTTTAGGTGCTTGTATATATTCCGCATAATATCACCTCCATACAGAATTTTATCACGAATACTCATTTGACTTATATCAACCAAAATCACTAATTTATAAAAAAAAGACCTATAAATAAATTAGGTCTTTAGGTTTATATTTGTTCTGATTTATATATCTATGATATTCGAACCTTATAATGCTTCCAGTTGTGTGCTTTTTCCTGTTATTGCAAAAATATTTTATAAAGTGTATCATAATAGGAGCAGTTAAGGTCTGAAATTTCACATTAGGACATCTTGAGGAGGCTTCCATATGTATGGCATGAAGGCTGAGATAAACACAAAAAGAAGAGGTCCCAAAATAGACCGGCATGTTTACGGGCATTTTTCAGAGCATCTGGGAAGGTGTATTTATAATGGTGGATATTGGGTCGGAGAGGATTCGTCAATTCCGAATATCCGAGGTATCCGTAGTGATATCGTGGAGGCAATGAAAGCCATTAAGGTTCCAAATATACGGTGGCCCGGAGGATGCTTCGCCGACGATTACCATTGGATGGACGGTATCGGACCAAAAGAGGAACGTACTCCAATCGTAAACGTTCACTGGGGCGGGATATTGGAAAACAATCATTTCGGTACCCATGAATTCATGGATCTGTGCGAGCAAATAGGCTGCGAGCCCTATATCTGCGGAAATGTAGGGAGCGGTACTGTGCGTGAAATGAGAGATTGGATTGAGTATCTAACTGACGACGGCCAATCCCCCATGGCTCAACTAAGGCGTAAAAACGGAAGAGATAAGGCCTGGGGTATTAATTTATTTGGTGTAGGGAACGAGAACTGGGGCTGCGGGGGCTTTATGACCGCGGAGCAATATGCCCAGGAATTTCGCAAATATTCAACATACGTCCGGAATTACAAGGATATGGGGAAAACAAATTGGTGGCAATCGCCTAATATTATAAGGATTGCCGGCGGGGCTAACGCAGAACAATATGAGTGGACAGAAACTCTGATGAAATCTGTGCCTGCGCAGCTTATGGGCGGTTTGTCTGTTCATTGCTATGTAAAACCGGGAGAAGAATCCAATGGTGTAAACTTTTCAGTTGATAGTTGGTATCAGACTGCAGCTAACACCTATGAAAAAGAAGCGTTATTTAAACGCAATATAAGCATTATGGACTATTATGACCCTGATAAAAAGGTAGCGATGGCTGTCGACGAATGGGGCATATGGGTAGATAACGAACCCGGGACAGCACCTGGTTTTCTTTATCAGCAAAACACTATGCGTTCTGCATTGTGCGCAGCGTTAATGCTGCACATTTTCCATAAGTATGCGGATAGAATTCGTATTGCAAATCTCGCTCAAACAATCAATGTTTTGCAGGCAATTATTCTGACCGAAGGCGATAAGATGTTAAAGACACCAACTTACCATGTGTTTGATCTTTTTAAAGATCATCAGGACGCTGAATTTGTGCCTGTTTCATGGAAACAGGAGCCTGAAAAGATTGAGAAAGATCTGCCTCAGGTCGACGTATCTGCTTCTGTAGCCATTGACGGAAAGGTCACCATTTCAGTAGTGAACATATCAACATCAAGAAGTGCAGACATTTCTTTCAGCTTTGCAGATGATTTGCCTATTAAGGCAGAAGGCAGAATTCTCACCGGAGAAGTAACGGCCCATAACACTTTCGAGAAGCCTGAGAATGTAACAACAGAGGTGCTTAAAGACATAAGGATTGGACAGGGAGAACTGAAAATATCCATACCTGCAGGTGCTATTGCATCATTGAAGGTATCATTTAAATAGGGAACTGCAAGTTTTGTATTAGCAATAGTAGCATAATAGAAATAACATAAAGGATTGCCTTGATTTTAACCGACGGACGGTGTTATCTACACGTCTAGTATCTTATAATGAAGAGATAAGGAGGAGGAAATGGGCAAAAGGGCAACGGTAACAATACATCCTGCGTTTAAAATTGGCGATATATCGCCGCGTTTATTCGGAGCTTTCCTTGAGCCGATTGGATCCATGGTCAATGGAAGTATGTATAATCCGAAGCACCCCACTGCTGATGATAAGGGCTTTCGCCGTGATTTCATCAACTCGCTCAAGAGTACTGGTCTACCGGCGGTACGCCTGCCCGGAGGAAACTTTGTATCGGGCTGGGACTGGAAGGATTCCATCGGTCCGATAGAGAAAAGGAAAGCGCATCTTGATCTCGCATGGAATCAATACATACCAAATGATATTGGTCATGACGAGTATCTCCAGTGGGCTGAACGTGTCGGCTTCGAACCGTTGTACACTATTAACCTCGGAACCGGCAATATAAACGACGCAATCAGTATTATTGAGTATTCCAACCACGAAGGAGGCACCTACTGGTCAGACCTGCGCAAGAAATATGGACATGAAAAACCGTACGGGATAAAAGTATGGTATCTTGGTAATGAAGCGGATGGCCCGTGGCAGATAGCTTCCTGGGAAAAAAATCCCCGAGGATATGGCATACTTGCCCATGAAGTGTCCAAGGCCATGAAGTGGGTCGATCCTACGATCGAGACCGTCGCATGCGTATCTTCCTCTCCGTTTTTACACACTTATCCTCAGTGGGATCTCGAGGTACTTCAGGAGTGTTATGAAACAGTAGATTATATTTCATTGCACCATTATCACGCAGCTCCTATTGACGACCTAGGCGCGCTGCTTGGCGGTTCCGCAATGTTTGAGGATTATATCAGAACTGAGATTGCCCTGTGCGATTTTGTTCAGACAAAACTTCGCACCCCAAAGCAAATGATGCTTTCCTTTGACGAATACGGCAGCATAGCTGAGCCCGTAAAAGAACTGCATTACGGACGCGGCGGCAATCTCAACGCTCCCGCCTTTTATGAATTCAACCCGGACAAGACCTATGTACGCCATGACCCGGATAATTGGGAGACACGCAGGATGCGAATGCGCAGCGGTGAGATACTTAACGCCATCACGTCCGCGTCTACACTCCTCACCTTCATACGTCATGCCGACCGGATAAAGATCGGCTGTATGACCCGCGGTCTGGATGCTCTTGCAGCTTCCAACCGCGAACATGTGTGGAGATCAGCATCCTATTATCCTTTCTCACATTTGATTCAGTACGGACGCGGTGTGTCTCTATTACCTTCTGTGGACTGTGATACCTATGATATTCCCGGCTATGCTACCAGCGATTTCCGTCAGTACGACACCCACGAGGGGGTGCCGTTCATTGAGTCAGCAGCCGCTTATGACGAGGCGGCTGGTGAGCTTAATGTGTTTGTCATCAACCGGAACTGGGAGCAGGATACCACATTGGAGCTTGATGTCAGCGGATTTGAGGGTTGCGACTTTATAGAGCAAATTCAGCTCTATACTGACGACATCAACGCAGCCAATTCCTATGAGAACCCGAACGTTATCGTCCCATCGATCCGCATAGTTGACAAGTTTGAGGACGGCAAGATTTTAACGGTGGCAAAGAAGCTTTCATGGAACGTATTCAGGTTCAAGATCAATAGTGATAAAATTGAATGAAGTAGGCAGCACATTATAAAGGAGTTATAAAGTATACCTGGAATGTGCCATGCGGAAACGAGTTTAATCACATCATTTTCACATGGCATTTTTTTATATTACCTAAGCAGTTCAGATTTATGGCAGATTGAACAGGATTATAACAATATATAAAGCAAATATGGAAAGAGGATATTTTTTAATGCATCAAAATAAAACAGCCGGACTATGGAATAGTTCTTACATATTGTTATGGATTATCAATGCATTAACGAGCATAGGATTCAACATGATCACACCGATATTGGCCAAATATTTAGTAAATTTAGGAGCCTCAGTATTTCTGGCAGGTGTAATAGCAGGCATGTTTTCGATTACAGCTCTTTTTGCCCGGCCGTTTGCAGGTTTTTCATCCGACAAGTTTAATAAGAAAATTCTGCTAATGATGTCTGCCGTATTGTTAGCGGTCTCTACTCTGGGCTATGGAGTTGCAACTGACATATATATTCTCTTTCTGTTCAGGATTATTCATGGTATTGCATTTGCTTTCAGCGGAACTGCAAATACTTCACTTGCTATCGCATTTATACCAAAGGATAGAATGGGTGAAGGAATAGGCTTCATGGGTCTTAGCTATATAATGTCGGCAGCAGTCGGTCCAAATCTGGGGATTAATATCGCCGGACGGTATGGCTATAAATATGTATTCCTTGCTTCCTCTGCAATAATATTTTTTGCATTTGCTCTTATGAGTTTTGTTAAATATGCACCATCCGGACAAAGCGTTTCACGCAATGAAGTTTTGAATATGAAGGCAGGCAATCTGATAGCAAGGGAACTGTTGATTTTTTCAGTACTGGCCGGATTCTTTTCACTTATGAACGGACTAATAAGCAACTACTTAGTTCTTCTAGGTGACGAGAGGCATATTACAGGGGTAGGTTACTATTTTACAGTTAATGCGCTTGTGCTGCTTTTTGTACGACCTCTGTCGGGAAAGCTGGTTGATAGGAAAGGACTTGCGTATATAGCGTATCCGTCATATATACTTGCCATAATAGCAGCAATACTACTGGGATCTTCGTTGGCACTTTGGATGGTTTTACTTGCAAGTGTGTTTTATGCGCTTGGACAGGGATCGTGCCAACCGGCTATCCAGGTCACCTGCGTAAAGAAACTTGGACCGGAACGTGTTGGTATTGCTACAAGCACATATTATATCGGCGCTGATATCGGACAGGGTCTTGGACCGATTATAGGAGGAGCTGTAGCAGGCTCGTTCGGTTTCAGTACTGTTTTCTACGGCGGTGGGATCATGCTGTTTATCGGGTTGCTTATTTTCTACCTATATACAAGGAATGAAAATAGTAAGTTCGATCTTGATATCACAGAAGGAGGCTGAAGTTAATGCTACAAATAGCGCCTATACAGCCGTTGGCGGGGAAATGAATAAAGGAGACGGAAAAACCGGGGACAGTGTCCATCGATACTGGTAAAAGTTATACAAGACCTTAATAAGGTGTATTAACCTGCACAGCGTATATAGGTCTGGGCAGGAACTGCATATGATGCTGTTTATGCTGATGGATGACATTGCTTATAGCTGTCCATCAGCATTATTTTTATTATACAAAAGGCTTTCAGCTTAAAGATATTATTGCACTGGTAAAGATTATATATTATACTTTTATTTAGCTTTATTACCTGCTAATATTAGCATATAATAACTTGAACAAAATATTAATACCATGTAGAGGAGAGTGTGTCATGAATTATTTCCTGTCAGAAGAACAACAGATGATTAAGGAACTTGCGGCAAAGATAGCCGATGAGAAAATCGCGCCGGTGGCCATCAAGTATGATGAAGAAGGTATCTTCCCGCATGATATCGTGAAAATCCTCGCCGACTCCGATCTGTGCGGTGTTTACATTCCGGAAGAGTACGGAGGACTCGGCGGAGGCATCCTTGAAATGGCGATTGTGGTTGAAGAGCTGAGCCGCGCATGTGGAGGGATATCACTGTCATTTGCTGGAACCGGACTTGGAACCTTTCCTATCATCCTTTTTGGTAACGAGGATCAAAAGAAAAAATATCTTCCCGATATCGCTGCTGGTAAGAAGCTTGCTGCTTTCGGTCTCACTGAAGCTAATGCGGGCAGTGACGCCGCCGGGATTCAGACGACAGCGGTGCTGGACGGGGACGAATATGTCTTAAACGGAACAAAGCAATGGATTACAAATGGCGGTGAAGCCGATGTATATACAGTAGTTGCATGCACCAACAGAAGCAAGGGCGCCAGAGGCTTTTCAGCATTTATCGTTGAGAAGGGCACGCCAGGTTTTTCATTCGGCAAGAAAGAAGACAAAATGGGAATCAGAGCGTCCTGCACGAGAGAGCTTGTATTTGAGGACTGCAGAATACCAAAAGAAAATCTACTCTCGAGAGAAGGAATGGGATTTATCGTCGCAATGAAAACGCTCGACAGAACCAGGCCGGGCGTTGCGGCTCAGGCTCTTGGGATCGCGCAGGGGGCGTTTGAGGATGCGGTGAAGTATTCAAAACAAAGGGTTCAATTTGATCAGCCTATCTCCTCCTTCCAGGCAATTCAGCATATACTGGCAGATATGGCGATACAGATAGAAGCTGCCAGAGCGTTGGTATACCAGACCTGCCGCTTTATCGACAGCGGTGCGAAGGATTTTTCAAAGGAGTCGGCAATGTGCAAGGTTTTTGCCTCTGATACCGCAATGAAGGTAACAGTAGATGCAGTACAGGTTCTTGGCGGCTACGGATATATGAGGGAATATCCAGTTGAGAAAAGGATGCGTGACGCTAAGATAACGCAGATTTATGAAGGTACAAATCAGATACAAAGGAACGTTATCGCATTGGAGCTCATCAAGGAATCCTCGAGGAAATAATAACCGGACATATAGCTGTAGTCCGGCTCGATAGTTAATCTTGAATTATTGAAGCAGCTCATAATATAGCCTGAAGAGGAGTGAATTTGCATATTATGAACATTGTTGTATGTATAAAACAGGTTCCGGGCACTATGGAAGTCAAGATGAATAAGGAAACAAATACTATTATCCGCGAGGGTGTGGAATCCATCATAAACCCTTTTGATACATATGCCGTTGAAGAAGGCCTTCGTATAAGGGAAAGAGCCGGTGGCAAGGTAACGGTCCTCAGTATGGGGATACCCTCAGTAGCGGAGCTCCTGAAGGATACCATTGGCCTTGGTGCTGATGATGCAGTTCTGCTGAGTGACAGAGCCTTTGCCGGAGCAGATACCCTTGCAACCGCCTATGCCCTTTCAATGGGCGTTCGAAAAATTGGCGGCGCTGATCTCATCATATGCGGGAAACAGGCGACCGACGGTGATACCGCACAGGTTGGCCCAAGCCTTGCGGAAAAACTCGGGTACCCTCACACCACTTATGTAAGAAAAATAGAAGAAATTAAAGAAGGCTATATCAGATGCCAGAGAATGACAGAGGACGGATATGAGGTGGTTGAAATGCCTCTTCCTGCTGTTATTACCGTGGTCAAGGAAATTAATGAGCCCAGACTTCCCTCTATTAAAAACATGATGAGAGCGAAAAAAGCCGTTGTTAATGTCTGGACTGCCGACGACATCGGAGCCGATAAGAATTTGTGCGGCTTGAAAGGCTCTCCTACACAGGTTGTAAGGACGTTCGTGCCTATACACGACATCAGCAGTGAAATGATTGAGGGCGATGCCGTAGAGCAGGCTGCAAAGCTTGCAGATAAGCTATTGGCGATGCAATTTTAGAAAGTTTTGGAGGTTTTAAATGGCTTCGATAAAAATCCTTTTGGATAAATGTATCGGCTGCAGACTGTGTATAGGGGCTTGTCCGTTCAATGCCATCAAGGTGACGGACAAAAAGGCTGCAATACAGGAAAACTGTACTTTATGTGGAGCATGTGTTTCTTCATGCAAGTTTAATGCAATATGCCTTGAAAAGGATGAGGCAGGCTCCGGGGTTGACATATCTCTTTATAAAGACGTATGGGTGTTTGGAGAACAAAAGGATGCAGAAGTTTCGAGTGTTGCGCTTGAATTGCTTGGCGAGGGCAGAAAGCTTGCGGATCAGCTTAATGTAAAGCTGGCGGCGGTAATCATGGGCGACTCAGTGGAGCAGGCTGCAAAGAATCTCATATCTTTCGGCGCAGATGAAGTTTTCATTGTGGAGCATCCTTCCTTGAAAGATTTCAATGATGAATCCTACGCTGATATATTTGTACAGCTTATCAGAAAATACAAGCCGGAGATAGTCCTCCTCGGAGCGACGACATATGGTCGTTCTCTTGCGCCGAGAGTGGCTTCACGGCTAAATACCGGCTTGACTGCGGATTGCACAAAGCTTGAGATCGATACGCAGAGGCGATTACTCCTTCAAACACGCCCTGCATTCGGAGGCAATCTGATGGCCACGATTATATGTCCGGATCACAGACCGCAGATGTCTACGGTGAGGCCAAAGGTTATGAAAGCGCTTGAGCAGGATTTGTCCAGAAATGGGGAGATAATACGGCCTGAAATTATGATACCTGAAGATACCAGGGTAAAGGTAACTGATATCGTTACAACGTTGTGTGAGAAAGTGAACCTCACGGAGGCTGACATAATTGTATCCGGAGGCAGGGGAGTGGGCGATCCGAAGAACTTTGCCTTGCTGGAAGAGCTTGCAAATGTTCTGGGCGGAGCCGTTGGAGCTTCGCGTGCGACTGTCGATGCAGGATGGATAGATTACAGCCATCAGGTAGGTCAGACCGGTAAAACCGTCGGTCCCAAAGTATACTTTGCATGCGGCATATCAGGCGCTGTTCAGCATCTTGCAGGGATGTCCTCCTCAGATACGATCATCGCAATAAACAAAAACCCGGATGCGCCAATATTTAAGGTTGCAACGTTTGGCATCGTCGGAGACCTGCTTGAGGTGCTTCCGGCATTGACGTCGGAGTTTAAGAGAAGACTTGCCTGAGTAAAAATAGCCACACCATCATAGATGCTGTGCAATAGCGGAAACAAAAGCTTCATTCGCAAGAGCTGTATTATAAGATGCTGCGAGCAATGTTGTGTCTATTCAGGTGCCGTCAACGCTGTTTATTCCCATTGTGTTTCCAAGCACATACTGAAGTGCTCCCCTTCCACAAGATAATAGTTCAAGATAAGCAGTCACGTCTCATGGGCAGTTCAGTCCCTCCCCAATAGCATCAGTGCTAAGCAGCAGGGCATTGGAGCAGGAAACACAATATCCACAAACAGCGCTGCCCGGCATATGCACGCTGCGTTGTTAATGCTCACACCATCATTGATGTTGTGCAATAAGAAGAAGCTCCTGTTTCCTCTTATTGTACAGTAACAATAGACATATAAATACAAAATATAACTGAAAATAACTAGGATAGAGGCTGGCGGAATGGTATAATAACCTCAATAAGTGAGGTTATTATACGCCTCCGGCGGAATTAGCCCGCCGTGCGAAATTTTCGGCAAAAATACTGCCGAAACGCACATGGCTAATTATACCATGAAATCATGGTATAATAGGCTCACCACAAGTTTTGTATGAAAATAAAAGGAGACCAGCTATGAAGTTGCCAGTGAATGAATTTATCGACCGGTTGGCGTCGGGATCGCCTGTACCCGGCGGAGGAGGAGCCAGTGCACTGATCGGAGCGATTAGTGTTTCTCTTTGCTCTATGGTGGCGAATCTGACAACCGGGAAGAAAAAATATGCGGAGTATCAACATGATATTGATGTGATTTTGTCGAGAACAGAAACATCTATCAAACGCTTGCTGGAATTTATCCAAAAGGATGCCGATGTTTTCGAGCCGCTTTCCGTCGCCTATTCCATTCCGAAGGACAATGAAAACCGGGCAGAGATTCTGGAGAAGGCGCTGATGGATGCTTCCAGTGTTCCGTTGGAGCTGCTGCGGGAGTTGTCCGGCGTTATTGATATTATGGAGGAATTGCATAAAAAAGGCTCAAGGCTTGCCATCAGTGATGTGGCAGTTGCGGCATGTGCTTGCAGAAGCGCCATGGAAGGGGCAGTAATGAATATCTATATAAACACCGGGATGATGAAAAACAGGGAAGTCGCATCAGAATTGAACAAGAGGGCCAATGAACTGCTCAAGAACGGCGTGCCTCGCTGCGCTGCTGTTTACAGTGCGATTGTAGATGAGCTTGGAGGAAACACATGAGAGAATTAAGAGGTATGCCGGTAGTAAAAGCACTTGCGGAAAAGTTCTGTGAAGAAATTGAAGCTCTGGCTGCAGACGGGATCATCCCCAGGCTTGCGGTTGTTCGTGTAGGAGACAGACAGGATGATGTTGCTTATGAAAAAGGAATACTAAAAAGATTCGGAGATGTGAAGGCTCTGGCGGATATAATTGTTTTACCGGCAGATGTTTCAAAGGAAAAGCTGGAAGAGACGATCACAAATCTTAACCATAATACTGAAGTCCATGGGATTTTGGTATTTCGGCCGTTACCCGCTCATCTTTCCGAAGAGAGGTTAAAGTCGCTCATAGCGCAGGAGAAGGATGTGGATTGCATGGGTATCGTAAACACATCTTATGTATTTGCCGGAAACAGAAATGGATTCCCTCCATGCACACCACAGGCAGTGATTGAAATGCTTGATTATTACGGAATCGAGCTTGCGGGGAAAAAGGTCACAATTGTTGGCAGAAGTCTGGTGGTTGGAAAGCCGCTATCCATGCTGATGCTTGGGAAAAATGCCACTGTTACGATCTGCCATACAAAAACAGCCGATCTTGCACAAGAGTGCAGAAATGCAGATATACTGATTGCCTGTGCAGGCGTGGCAAAAATGATCAATGCAGATTTTGTACATTCTAATCAGGTCGTAATCGACGTAGGCATTAATATGCTTGACGGGAAGCTCTGCGGAGATGTTGATTACGAAGCTGTTGCGGATAAGGTAGAGGCGATCACACCTGTACCGGGAGGGGTTGGCACGGTAACAACCTCTGTTTTATTAAAGCATACAATTAAAAGCGCCATGTGCGGAGCACACGGCGCATAGAATTGAATAGCTGCAAGGCTTGGCGCAAAGCCGGATGATTGGTGTAGAGGGAAAGATCTCAGCCGATATCGGGCAATTTTATTTCTATTTCACGGCCCAACTCGGAGGATTTCATTATGCCGTCGATTATCGCCTGGTTGTAAAAAATCTGACCGGACGGGACCGGCGGCTCGCCGCCATTTTTAACTGCATCGGCAAAGGAACGAAGTTTTTTGTAGAAGAGACCGCCAAAACTGTCTTCCTGTGGACATAGCGGGATCTCCACTTCTATCTGTTTGCCGGCTACATCCCTGTATAATTTCATAGGGCCGCCGACTGTACCGTTCCAGCATTCCGTCGATGGGATCCTGAGCGCGCCCTCTGTACCCAGAATGACGGTATCGCCCGGCGTGTCGAGGTGCATTGCCCAGGAGATCCTGAAGTCCAGTATGATATCGCCTTCAAGACGGATAAATGCGGCAGCGAAATCATCCACATCAAATCTTGCGGCATCATCCGGATTGTTGTATTTTGGATTTGTTCCGAAATAATTTGATTTATAACCCGATACGGTCAAAGGCTTTGGATAACCGATTGCATTGAGCACCATATCCAGTGAATAACAGCCAATGTCGCCAAGAGCGCCGATTCCTGCAGTCCTTTTTTCAATGAAGGTGCTGTTCGGAATGCCTCTTCTGCGTCCTCCGCCGGTCTGAATATAGTAAATTTTACCGAGCTCGCCGGACTGAACGATCTTCTTGATCATTTTCATGTTCTCATCCATGCGGGGCTGGAAGCCAATGGATAAGAGCTTCCCGCTCTGTTTTTCAGCCCGGATGATGTCAGCGGCCTCTTCAATGGTAGTGCACATTGGTTTTTCAAGCAGAACATTCACACCTTTTTTCAATGCGTCAATGGTACATTCGGCGTGCGTGCTGTTATAAGAGCATACACACACGACATCCAGTTCTTCTTCCTCAAGCATGGCCTTGTGATCCTGATAGCAGCGTACATCGGGTAAGCCGTACTTCTTAAAGAATTTTTCAGCCTTGCCGCTGATATAATCCGCACCTGCGGTGATTTCTACGTCAGGCATCAGCTTTATGCTTTCGACGTATGATTCGGCGATCCAGCCGGTTCCTATAATGCCAAACTTCAATTTTCTTGTTGTATCGACAGTATCACCGTGTTCAACGGTTGGCGTAAATTGACTCAGTACTTTATCTGACATAACTGCTCCTCCTGATTACCAAGTTTTATTTCATACTTTTCAAATATTGGATACTGATTTGCGCACATTCGACAGAGGTTTTACCCATTGACGGCGCATCCTGTTCAACAACAACCCATTGTGCGCCGGCGTCTCCGCATGCCTTGAGTATTTCCTCGAAGTTCTGCACACCGTGGCCCACTGGGCGGAACTCAAAGGCCGACGCTTCCGCTTCCTTCTTATCGTTATCTATACCAATGAGGTCGTACATCTTATCCGGCTTCTTCCCCGGCATGACAAAATCCTTTAAATGAACGACCGGTGACCTACCGGAATATTTCCTTATATAATCCGACGGATTTTCTCCGCCTACATTAACCCAACAGGTGTCTATTTCGGTTTCTAGCAGTTCCGCCGGCACACTTTCGTATAAAACATCCAGCGCGTATTTGCCATCCACTTTTTCAAACTCAAAATCATGGTTGTGGTAAAGTAGTTTTAGACCCAGTTCTTTTGCTGTTCTGCCAATAATTTCTGCGCCTTTGATTACTTCATTAAACTTCTCTGCGTTGGGACGATATTCAGGGGTAAGGTAGGGAATGGCAATATATTTGCACCCTATCCTGGCATACATACCGATCACTCCGTCCGGATCTGCGATGAGGTCTGTAAAGGGAACATGTGCCGATAATGGAATTAGTCCGATTTCCTTTAGAATATTGCTGACATCTGAGGGTTGATTATCATAAAGCCCTGCAAATTCAACGCCGTCGTAGCCAAATGCTTTGATTTTCCTGAGTGTTCCGGTAAAATCTTTTTCTAGTTCATCTCTAACTGAATACAATTGTAGTGCGATTGGTAACATAATAAATGCCTCCTTCTATCTTATGACAAAGCCTTAGTAAAGCCTAGTTGTATTTTAGGTCAGGAAATGTTATAATACAAGTTAAAAAGAGTATAATACCAGACAAATATTGCTGTGTTTATTACGTCTCGATATGGCAAAACATTTTATGAGCTTTTAATGAGGATAGATGAGTATGAATTTCTTTTATGAAAATAAAGATTTGTCTATACTTGCACACTATGGAACCGCGCTGGCTTTTGGGGCTCATTTGCACAACCATATTGAACTGGTATACATGCTTGAGGGGCGTACCAAACTTCTGGTTGATTCAAAGACGTATATTGTCTGCGCGGGAGATGCTTCTATCGTTTTTCCAAACCAAATACATCAATATCAGAAAATTGATAACGAAAGATATTTTATTAGCATTTTTCCGACTGACCTGCTCCCTGAATTTCAAACGATATTTAAAAGCAAGGTTCCGGTATCGCCGGTAATTGAAAAGGCTTCTGATAACAATAAAATACTTCCCATTATTGACAGCATAGTTGAGGTCAATATGAACAAGCCACAATTTTATCATGCCTGTATCAAGGGTTATTTTTTGATATTGCTCAGCGAGCTGTTTCAAATGATGAAGCTTGAAAATTTGAAATCACCCGATGCAAACACCATAAAGGCGATTTTAAATTATTGCGCCGATAATTATGCCGGGGATATACAGCTTGAAACGGTATCCAGAGCGCTGCACATCAGTAAGTACTATATTTCTCACCTTTTTTCTAAGAAGCTTAATATGGGATTTTGTGAGTATATCGGAACACTTAGAATATCGGAGGCCTGCAGACTTCTTAAAAACGGGGACATGAGCATTACTGAGGTTGCCTATAATGTGGGGTTTAATACAACGAGATCCTTTAATCGCCTGTTTTTAAAATATACAGGTATGACACCAAGACAATATAAAAAGAATTGAAGAGTTTAAATGAACGTATATAATTAGTAGTAAGGATTGGTGGAATATGATGAAGCCGAAAAGATATTATTTTAGGATTTTAGTTATATCCTACGCAGTTATTTTAATCGTTTCTCTTTTCATAAATTATGTTAACTATTATTTCGCCAAAGATACTATGGAGGAGGAAGTAATGCGGTCTAATTCCGCAATACTAAAGCAGGCCCGCACATACGTTGATAACGAGCTGGCTCAGGTTGAGCTGCTTTCCATGGATATTGGACTAAATACCCGAATTAATGAATATATGAATGTATACAAATCAATTAGCCCAGCAAATCATTACAAGATCTACAATATAATGAGGGATCTTGCAGTATACAAGAATAAATACCCCTTTATCAAAAGCTTTTTTGTTTATTTTAGGAACAGTGACACGGTTATAACTCCAACTGCCAGCTGGAAATCTGAACTTTTCAGAAAGCACATGAATATTGACGATGATGAATGGGAAAACGTAACTAAAATATCCACAAAAAACGTCTTTGCCAGGCAAAAAGTATTAGAAAACAGCAACCTTACATTTATTCGTCCCATACCTATCATACTCAATAACACACCCAGCGCGGCTATCGTCATATCTATAGACGAAGATAAATTGCGTTCTGTACTCGGTGACTTGCAATGGCTGAACAATGGACTTCTATATATCGCGGACAGCAATGGAGAAATGCTTATAGCAAACGAATCTGACATAGCCATTGATGATATTCCCGGAGAATGGCTTGTCAATGATGAAGGCTACACTGCTGTCAGCGCGGCTCAGGGAACAATGGCGGTGTCTTATGTATCATCCAATCAGCATGGTTGGAAGTATGTCTCAGTTATGCCGTTGAACGTATTTTTGGGCAAGTTGACCAATATCAGAACGATTACTCTCGTCTTTTTCCTGTTGAACCTGTCTATTGGAATAGCAATTACCATATTATTTGCATATAAGAATTATTCACCGGTAAAAAAAGTTATGAATTTATTCTCCGGCAGCATTGATAGGGATCCGGAGTCAGATGGAGCAAGCAAGGGAAAAAATGAGTTTGACTATATTGAGAACATGATGACGCAAATCGTGGAAGAGGACAAGAGGATTCAGCTGCTTCTGAACGAGCAAAAGCCCATCATAAGGGATAATGTTTTACACGGCTTGCTGTATGGCAGAATTAACATGCCGGTTGTATCTGGACAAAATTCATATGAGTCCGTTGGAATTAAGTTTCCATATGAATTTTTTACGGTAGCAGTTTTGAGTCTTGATAGGCACCATGAAGATATAAATGATGATTTGCTCAGAATTTCAAGGATAAAAACATACGACCATTTATCAACAAAATTTGTCAACCAGGATATTATCTCGTATGTAACGGAAACGGAAAATGAAAATCCCAGTATTATAGTAAATATCAACGCAGAGGATGCCGAAGCGTCATTGGCCATGGTTAATGAGCTTTCGGGCGAGGCCATTGAGAGCATTAAGAATGCATTGGGACTTAGCTATACTATTGGAATCGGGTCCGTTTATTCTTCGGCTGAAGATATAAGCAAAGCATTTATGGAGGCGAACAGGTCACTGGAGTATAGAATTCTAGGCAGGTATGGATCTGTCATTCAATATTCAAGTGTTGCAAAGAGTGATCAGGTTTATTACTTTCCGATTGAATTGGAAGTGCGGCTGATAAGATACTTTAAAGCCGGGGAGCTGGAAAATGTAATAAAAGCATTTAATTACATTTATGAAGAAAATGTGACAAGAAGACACTTATCTCCTGATATTCTGAAGCTTTTGTTTTCCAATATGATAGGTGTTGTCGTGAGGGTAATTATTGATGAGCTTAAGACGGACTACAAGTCGGTTTTCCGCGAGGATTTCAATCCTAACTCGTATTTGAACGACTGTAATACTGTGGATGAAATTAAGGATAGATTAATTAGGATATTTACTAACCTGTGCAATTTTATTAATAATAATAAAAAGAGTCATAATACCGGTTTGGCAAATAATATCGAGAACTTTATTAAAAAAAGGTTCAAAGACCAAAATCTTTGCCTCCAGATGATTTCGGAAGAGTTCAACATATCTGTTCCATACCTTTCCAGATTTTTTAAGGAACAGACAGGAGAAAATCTGAACAGCTATTTAAATAACATTCGCATTGAAAAGTCAAAGGAGCTGCTTGTCAATACGGATATGACAATCAGCGAAGTAGCAAAAAACGTAGGATTTACAAATGATTCTTCGTTCATAAGAGTGTTTAAAAAACATACAAGCACGACGCCGGGATCGTTCAAGAAGAATTAGCGGCTGCCTGAAACTTAGTCATATAGCCATTGGACGCGGAAGTATGCAAATTTTGCAGTTAAAAATTGCATACTTTTTTGATCTGATTTTATCAATTTTTCAAAACGAAATCGAAAATTGCATGTTTCAATTACATGGTAAACAAATTATAGTTATACATGAAGCGCTTCAGTCATTGAAAAATATCATTATGTTGAAGAATTTAAGGGAGGATGCTTGAATGAAGAAATTTCTAGCAATACTGCTTAGTTTAGTAATGGTTTTAGCATTTATGGCAGGCTGCGGACAAAACAATAATACTCCAGCTCCGTCAACTGCTGACACAGCACAGACCGCTACTGCGCAAGCCACTGCCGAAACAACTGCTGACGAGAGCGGAAAATTAACCGAATTATCACTTCCGCTCACCACAGACGATATTACTTTAACTCTGTGGGCCGGCCTTTCCGACAGAGCTGCCGCATCTATCAAAAACTATAGTGAGATGCTTGCTTTCCAGGAACTGCAGAAAAGAACCGGAGTAAAAATTGATTTTATTCATCCCGCAGTTGGTCAGGAAAAAGAACAGTTCAGTCTGCTGCTTGCATCGGGCGACTTGCCTGACATAATTCATTACAATTGGGGAAGCAGATATCCGGGCGGCCCTCAAAAAGCTATTGATGATGGAGCTATCATTAAGCTGAATGATCTTATCGAGAACTATTCTCCAAACTTTTCTAAAATACTTGCAGAAGATGTGGACGTTGCAAAAAATTCAGTAACGGATGACGGAACATTATATATGTATCCTCTTCTCAGGATTGATGCCGGGAGCCGTGTCAGCGGAGGCCTTCAGGTAAGAAAGGACTGGCTTGACAAGGTTAATCTGCCCATACCTACCACCATTGATGAATGGTATACGGTATTGACAGCTTTTAAAAACACCGATTTTAATGGCAATGGCAAAGCGGATGAAATACCCTTCATCTCTACCCCAATTGCTAATATTAACGGTTTACAGAGACTTATAGGCTCATGGGGTATTGGATACACCTTCTATAATGACAACGGGACAGTTAAATACGGTCCTGCACAGCCGGAATACAAAGATTTCCTGCAGACAATGCAGAAATGGTATGCGGAAGGCCTTATAGATCCTGACTTCCTCACCACTGACAGAAGTTCTCATGACGCCAAGGTAACATCCGGTGTAGCAGGTTCGTTCTATGGACTTCTCAATTCCTACATGGGCACTTACACCAAGGTTATGGCTGAGACAGATCCGAATTTTAAACTGGTTCAGGCTCCTTACCCGAAGGCTCCTGATGGAAAAATGTACAACTTTAAAAACGATGAAAACAGCCCTGTAGCTGACGAAGGCATGGTTATTACAACTGCGAATAAGCATCCCGAATTGTCTGCTCAGCTGCTAGACTACTTCTACAGTGAAGATGGCAGAGTTCTATTGAATCTTGGTATAGAGGGTGTAACATACACATTTGAAAACGGTCAATACAAGTACACTGAATTAATAACAAAGAACCCGGATGGATTGTCACTTGACCGTGCAGCAGCAAAGTATATACCTGTGGGAACATCAGCAAGGCTTTACCAGGATCTGAGATACTGGGAACAGATGATGACATACGACAATCAGAAAGAGGCTATGGGTATACTGGCAGAGGCTTCAGTTGAAAAGACGCTGCCACCGATTACACCGACATCTGAAGAATCGATTGAATTAGCTTCTATTCAAAATGAGCTTACAACTTACGTGGATGAAATGTTTGCAAAATTCATTTTAGGACAAGAAGATATTAGTAAATATGACGATTATATTAAGACACTGGAATCCTTGAATCTTGCAAGAGCATTGGAAATACAGCAGGAAGCTCTGAAACGCTACGAACAAAGATAATTCTAATGCAAAAGATAGTTTTACTGCAATAAAATAGAAAGCCGGTTATAGTACGGAACGGTACAGACCTGTGCTGTACCGTTCCAATTCATCAGGAGGGGTATTATGGATTTGCCCGTTAAGGCTGCGAGGAACGAAAAAAGCCGTTTCGCACGTGTACTACGCGAGTATGCTCATGATATTAAAAGTAATAAAATGATTTATCTGATGCTTTTACCGGTTGTTGCATATTTCGTAATATTTAAATATGTACCGCTTTTCGGGATTCAAATCGCCTTCAAGAGTTTTTCACCCTTTAAAGGTATATTAGGAAGCCCGTGGGTCGGACTGGACAACTTTAAAAGCTTTTTTGAAAGTTATTATTTTGTCCGCTTGTTAAAGAATACTCTGCTAATTAGCATATTTGATATCATCGCTGGTTTTCCCGCTCCGATAATATTTGCATTGCTGTTAAATGAAATCAGGAACAAGCGGTTCAAGTCAACAATACAAACAATATCCTATCTGCCGCATTTTATCTCAACAGTGGTTGTAGGAGGAATGATACTGGACTTCTTCTCCAGAAACGGAGTTGTAAATAATGTTTTAAATATATTCGGAATTGAAACTATTTCTTTTATGTCATCACCTGAATGGTTCAGGCCAATTTTTATCGGAACGAACATATGGCAGCATATGGGATGGAGCTCGATTATTTATCTGGCGGCATTGTCAGGAGTCGATGTACAGCTGTATGAGGCTGCAACAATTGACGGTGCCAACAGATTTAAGCAGGTTATATATGTAACCATACCCAGCATACTTCCAACAGTAATAATAATGCTTATATTAAGACTTGGCTCTATTATGACGGTCGGTTTTGAAAAGATAATGCTGCTCTACAATCCCGCCATTTATGATACGGCGGATGTTATTTCCACTTTTGTATACAGAAAAGGTATTCTGGAATCAAGCTACAGTTATAGTACTGCAATCGATCTTTTCAATTCGGTGATTAATTTTACGTTGTTGGTGCTCGTAAACAAGTTTAGTAAAAAAGTATCTGAGACAAGTCTGTGGTAGGGGGTGAAGAGGATGATAAGAAAACGCACGATTGGAGATAAAATTTTTGACACATTCAATGGGTTCATAATGATGTTAGTAATTCTTATCACACTATATCCCATATGGTATGTCATTGTTGCGTCACTGAGCAGTTCAAGTGCCCTTATGCAGCATCAGGGACTATTGTTTACCCCTTTGGGCAGGATGAATTTTGAAGCGTACAAAGCAGTTCTGTTTAAGGATCCGATGATCCTTACCAGCTATAAAAACACATTGATATACGTTGTACTTGGAACGGCGACAAGTCTTTTACTCACTACACTTGGAGCGTATGGCCTGTCAAGAAAAAACGTGAAGCTGGCCAACCCGATTATGTTTATGATCACATTTACAATGCTGTTCCATGGCGGTCTGATACCTACGTTTCTTTGGGTAAAAGAGCTTAATATGACACAAACGGTATGGGCGATGATTATACCGAATGCAGTAAGCGTTTATAATCTGGTTATCATGAGAACAAACTTCCAGGGCATTCCTGTCAGTCTTGAAGAAGCGGCCAGAATTGACGGAGCGGGGGACTTTACAATATTCATAAAAATAATCATTCCGTTATCAAAGGCAGTCATTGCAGTTATGGTTCTGTTTTACAGTGTGGCCATCTGGAATGCGTGGTTCTGGGCTATGGTATTTCTGGGGACGAAACGTGATCTCTATCCATTGCAGCTTATATTACGCGAACTGTTGATAACCAACAGCACCGACAGCCTGACGACAGGTGTAGGCGCGGCGGATTCGGAATCGGTAGGCAAGACAATACAGTATGCCGCAATAATCGTTTCTATTATTCCGATAATGATGGTTTACCCATTTATCCAGAAGTATTTTGTAAAGGGCGTTATGATAGGCGCAATTAAAAGCTGACATAAATAAGGAGGGTTGGACACATGAAAGAGATTACACCAAAGGAACGTGTACTGATGGCTATTGCTCATAAACCGACAGACAGAGTTCCGATGGATTACTGCACCAGGTCTGATGTAGCTGATAATCTTGTCGATTACCTCGGTCTTTCATCCAGAGAGGAATTATACAGGAAGCTTGGCGTCGATATCAGAAGGCTTTCCGTGAAGGAGGATCACCCTGAATTTAATAAAAAAATAAATGGCGTTCTTGGAGGACGCTCTGAAAGGAGCGGCGCAAAGTATCTTTTTTACGAAGACGGCTCCTATGAAAATGCCTGGGGCATTGTATTCAAGCCATCGGAAAATGGATTGTATGACGAATGGGTGAGAGGGCCTTTTTCAGACACAACGGATCTTAATTCTTTTAACTGGCCGCAGATGGATGTACTTGAATCGGTTGAAAGTATGAAAAAAAGAATAGATCAGTATGAAGGGAAGTATGCGATTATCGCAACGCTTAATTATCCCTTCAAGGTCTGCTGGCAGATGAGGGGTCTGGAGAATTATCTATGCGATATGCTTATCGATGAAGAGTTTGCCGACGCGCTTCTTAAAAAGACCTCAGAATATGAAACGGAGAAAGGGCTCAGGATGATCAGGGCAGGAGCCGACATACTGTCTTTCTCGGGAGACATTGCCATGCAGGACAGAATGATGGTAAGCGTTAACGCGTGGAGAGCGATTGACAAACCTAATTTTGCAGAAATGATTAAAACCTTTAAAAAAGAGAATCCGGATATTCTGATATATTATCACAGTGATGGAAATATGGAGGAAGTCATACCGGATCTGGTTGAGATAGGCGTTGACATAATAAATCCGATACAGCCGGAATGTATGAATGTTACGCAGATAAAAAGAAAGTACGGTAAGGATTTTACGCTGCACGGAACGATTTCCATCCAGCAGACTCTGCCCCTTGGGACAGTTGAGGATGTCAGACGGGAAGTGCTGGACAGGATTGAAAACTGCAGCAAGGACGGCGGACTTATATTGGCGCCGGCAAACCACGTCCAGAATGATACGCCGTTGGAAAACATTATTGAGATATACAGGGCTGCCGGTTCATTTCAGGAATAGCGTATACAGCTGTTCAGGCTATACATGCACATAAAAATATAATAAGCTTAACTGCTTAAAAAACAGGAGGTAGTTATGAATAAGCTTTTTTCAAAGATCTATGGATGTGAGGCCGCATGTACAATCGGTAACTCAATGGGTGACGTGACTGAGTTGTTCACCTACGAGGAAATCGAGCAGAAATGGGGGTTTGTTGACAAGATGCTCCCTCAGACAAAATGGGGAAAAAACGGTGAGCTCACAGACAGGATATGGACGCAGCAATTTGGGCCGAAGCTTGTATACCATGCTCATACAAGACCTGCGGGAATGACAGAGGATGGGCATGAGAGACATCGCTTGTGTACAAATGCTATTTTGAAAAAAGGCGGGCGTATTGACATAATGGATCTTGCGCAAACCTTCATGGATGATATTGATCCTGAAAAATTCGGATATTTGCTGGGGCCCCAGGATCAGGTCATTTACTACTCCCTTAAGGCCGGAGTTCCGCCATGGGAGGTTGGAAGATATGCATCATGGCCGGCATTGATAGGCACTTCTAAGATGATTCTGCCAATAGGGCTTATTAATGCATGCAACCCCGGACAGGCAGCTCAGGATGCTTATGAACTTGGCAGGATTAAGGATGTAAGGGGAGTAAAAGGAAACTATGCCATAGAGGTTGCAGGCGCCATAGCAGCCGGAGCGGCAGAAGCCTTGAAGGAAGACGCAACAGTTGATAGCATCATAAAGACAATTCTTTCATTCCTCTCAGAAGTGCCGAGACAGGAAGTTGAGCTGGGACTTGAGTGGGCATATAAAGCAGACACCTGGAAGGATCTCAGACCGCTGTATCAGGAAAAATACAACGGACATTCCATGTCAAATGCTGTAGAAGTATTGTCAGGAGCACTTGCATGCATGTATATGGCCAAGGGAGAGCCCCGCGAAACAATACTCTACTGTGTTAATCTTGGAAGAGATACAGACTGCAAAGCGTATGTAGGCGGCGGTCTGGCAGGCGCTTTGAAGGGAATTGAAGCAGTACCGGCTGATTGGGTGAAGGTTATAGAGGAACAGGTTGTGACCGACCCATACACAGTAGCTACAAGAACTGCAAGGGAAGCGGCTGAAGGACTTTACAAAGCGGCGATCAATACAATGGAGAATATGCGCAAGGTAGTCGGCGATTATGAAAAACTGATCAAATAATGGCTGAGTAGTAAGAGAGGTAGCGCAATTGGATAAGAATATCGGTTTTATAGGTTTGGGAGCCATGGGAAAGCCTATGGCGATAAATCTCCTAAAAGCGGGTATGAAGCTTATCTGCTACAATCGAAGCAAGGGGCCTGTAAAGGAGCTTGTGGAGCTTGGAGCCGGGGAGGGCCCATCGTATGCTGATGTTGCTGAAAGATGTGACATTATCATCACGGTCCTTCCTGCTGATAAGCAGATATTGGAGGTATACACAGCGCAGGATGGTTTACTGAATTCCTTGAGGGACGGATGCGTATGTATTGATATGACCTCAGCCCGTGGAGACACCATAAAATATGTTGCTCAGAAGGCAGTGGAAACAGGAAAAGACATAAGGGTAATTGATGCACCAGTCAGCGGAGGAGTTCAGGCAGCGGCTGAGGGAACGCTTACCATTATGGTCGGAGGAGAGAAGGAGGCTGTTGAAAAGCATACCTCCTTGCTTCAGTTGTTGGGTAAGAAAATATTCTATACAGGTGGAGTCGGAAGCGGAAAATCAGTAAAAATGATTAACCAAATGCTCAATGCCTGTAACACATACATCATGTCGGAAGCGTTGTGTCTGGCAGACAGTATGGGTATTGACAGGAATTTGCTGTATAATGTGGTCAATGAAAGCAGCGGCAGCTCGTGGGTGTTTAAAAACAACCTGCCCAAATTCATATTCTCTCAGAATTTTGATCAGGGCTTCAAGCTGGAGCTTATGAGGAAGGATCTTGGGCTGTGCATTGACCAATCGATGAGTGATAGTATGTTTCTGCCTGTTTCAAACTTTATATTCCAGGTTTATGAGGCGATGAATAAAAAAGGTAAAGGCAAAGCCAACTACAATATAGTAAGTGATTGGATATTTGAGCAGAATCGCAAAATTGAGGAGTGATTGGCCGATGTATGATATAGTAAAAAACTTTAAACGCCCGGATAAGGAGCTTCTGGAAGCATATTCCGGGATGCAGGCTGCTACCTTGCATGAGGTTATGGGCAAAAAAGGTGCGCTGACCAGTGATATAAGGCCTGTATGGCCGGGAACGCAAGTCGTCGGAAGCGCGTTGACGGTAAAGTGCCGTGCCGGCGACAATCTGATGCTTCATAAGGCAGTATCGATTGCAAAACCCGGGGATATACTTGTAGTTGATGTTGACGGATTTTTGGAAGCGGGGATCTGGGGAGAAATCATTACTGTAGCGGCAATGGAAAAGGGGATTGTCGGAATCGTTACTAATGGGTCTGTACGTGATACAGTGCCAATCGAGGATATGGGCTTTGCCATGTTTTCCAAAGGAATATCGATGAAGGGAACAACAAAACACAATCCGGGCACGATAAACAATACGATTTCTATTGGCGGAGTAGTCGTAAATCCGGGCGATATAGTGGTGGGAGACAATGACGGCGTTGTCGTAATACCGCTTGATATGGCGGAGGAAATAATCAAAAAGGCGGAAGAAAAGGAAAGGTCTGAGGCGCAAGTAATGGCTAAAATTCGCATGGGCGAGTGCACCATGGATATATTGGGATTCAACGAAGCCTTCGACCGCCTGTGTTTGTCCGAGGAGGATCAGGAAGGCGTTATGGGAGGTACTGCAGAATGATAATGGAAAACACTCTGAAAAAGGAGTTAAAGGAAGGGAAAAAAGCAGTAGGCACCTTTATCAGGATAAATGATCCGGCAATAGTGGAAGTCATAGGTATGGCCGGGTTTGATTTCATTGTTATCGACAATGAGCACACAGCCATGAGCAAGGAGAGCATGATAAACCTTATTAGAGCCGCAGAACTGAGCGGCGTGACCGCTGTCGTCAGAGTCAGGGAAAACAGCGCCGCTGAAATTCTCCAGGCACTTGATGCGGGGGCGCTTGGGGTACAGGTGCCGCAGGTTGACACATATGAGGAAGCCAGAGCAATTGTTGACAGGGTTAAATATGCTCCCATCGGTGCAAGAGGCTTTGCTGCAAGCCAGCGCTCAGCCGGTTACGGAACCTTGGGCGCGAAGGAATACAGCGAAATATCAAACAAAAACACAATGATAGTCAGCTATTGCGAGACCCTCAAGGGATATGAAAACCTTGACGAAATACTTACGATCGATGAGCTTGACGTAATTTTTATAGGACCTAATGATCTGTCACAGGCGTTCGGAGTAATCGGAGAAACAAACCATCCAAAGGTTCTTGAGGCTATCGACGATATCATATCAAAAGTAAGAAAGGCCGGAAAAGCCGTTGGTATTATAGCAGGAAACGCAGAGCAGGCGAAGATGTGGTTTGATAAGGGCGCTCAGTTTATAGCCCTGAGTTCTGATCTGGGAATGGTTTCAACGCTTGGAAAGGAATATATCAGTAAACTCAAATGAAATGTGACGCAGCGAAATTAAGACAGTTTTGTGAGAGCATTATGATGAAAGCCGGACTTGGTGCGGATGAGGCTGCCAACAATGCGGACAGCCTTATCCAGGCCGACTTGAGAGGTGTTTCGTCTCATGGAGTCACAAGGCTTCGCACATATGCCGAAAGAGTGCGGACAGGAGTAGTTAAGCCCGGACAGAAGCCGGAAATAGTCAATGATTCGCCGGCTGCCCTTCTAATCGATGCAAATAACGGCACCGGATCGAGCATTGGGATCCAGGTCATGGATATTTGCATTGAAAGAGCCAGAGAATACGGCAATTGCTTTGCCGCTGTTAAAAACGCAAATCATTTTGGCATTGGCGCATACTTTACGATGCATGCCGCCGAAAAAGGCATGATAGGAATAGCTATGTCAAACTGTCCGGCGAGTGTTGTCCCGACCAACGGGTCAAAGCCTATGTTTGGCACAAATCCGCTGTCTGTGGCCATACCCGCGGGCAGATACGCGCCGTTTGTATTAGATATGGCGACAAGTGTTGTTGCGCAGGGTAAGGTAATCCTGGCTGATAAAGAAGGCAAAACGATACCTGATAGCTGGGCTGTGGATGAGGACGGTAATCCGACGACGGATCCCGCAAGGGCCTTGAATGGAGCTATGCTTCCCTTCGGAGGACCAAAGGGATATGCAATTGCATTTATAATAGAGATACTATGCAGCACACTGTCAGGTGCTTATAATTCCAGAGAGATTAATAATTTCTGGAAGGACTTTAAAAACCCGCAGGGTCTTGGCCATTTTATGGGAGTCATCAATGTCGGCAAATTTATGCCCGTTGATGATTTTAAAAGTAGGATGGATAATATTCTGGACGATATAAAGAACTGCCCGGCAGCCCCCGGAACACCCGAAGTGTTCATCCCAGGAGAAATTGAGCATCGGACAGCGGCAAAATTATTGTCTGAAGGCATTGAGCTCGGTGACAAGGTAGCAGCCGATCTGATGGAACTGGGGCGTTCATATGGTGTAGAATGGCCCTTCTAGGATATCTGGTTTCATTAATCCAAGAAAATTACAGTTTATAATTAAAAATTACAATAGTTTATTGTTATAATATTTTAATATACAATTAGATGAAATAGATAGTGTAAACTGAGGCCAAACATAACACCAATTCAGGAGGCAAAAATATGAGTATTTTAGAGGAAATTTCTAAAAATCTCCAGCAAGGCAAGGCTAAAACGGTTAAGGAACTGGTTCAGCAGGCTATTGACGAAGGCATGAGCGCTAAAGTTATTCTCGAGGACGGTCTGCTTTCCGGGATGAACATCATTGGAGCCAAGTTCAAAAATAACGAAGTGTATGTTCCTGAAGTGTTGATAGCAGCCAGGGCTATGAATGCAGGGACAGCGTTGTTAAAGCCGCTCCTTGCGGAAGACGGAGTTGAGGCAAAGGGTAAAGTAGTTCTCGGCACGGTAAAAGGAGATCTTCATGATATTGGAAAGAATCTTGTCCGAATGATGATGGAGGGCAAGGGGCTGGAAGTAGTGGATCTGGGTGTTGACGTACCAACGGATAAATTTATTGATGCTGCAAAGGAAACAGGCGCACAGATCATTGCTTGTTCAGCACTCCTTACAACAACCATGGGTGAAATGCAGAGTGTGGTTGAAGCTGTAAAGGCGGCCGGTATGAAAGATAAGGTTAAAATCATGATTGGCGGAGCGCCTGTAACAGACAATTTCTGCAAACAGATCAGTGCGGACTATTATACTCCGGATGCTGCTTCAGCAGCCGAAGTCGCGTCAAAAATCTGTATTGACATGGGCAAGTAAAAGACACAGCGTCCGTCGAAGGGAACCATAGGGTTCCCTAGCGAACAAGAAAGGTCATGAGTGGAGCGAATTTTCTTGAGGGAGCCTGAATCATGAGGCTGAAGCTTATTTGCTGTGATGTTTTAACTCGTGAGATATGTCATGAGTTATATGCTACCCCCAATACGGTTGACCCGATATTTACATCAAAGGGCGCCCATGAAAAGCCTGAATATCTTCACGGACTGATCCAGAAAGAGATTGACAAAGCGGATAAAGAAGGCTGCTATGCTGCTGTAATTTTAGGCTATGGTCTTTGCGGAAATGCTGCTGACGGTCTTATGGCAAGGTCCATTCCTCTTGTTATTCCAAGAGCGCATGACTGCTGCACGCTGTTTCTTGGTTCAAAGAAAAAATTCATTGAATATTTTGGCGAGAATCCGAGTCTGGAATGGGGTTCGTCGGGATACATGGAAAGAGGAGACTCGTATATCAGGCAGACACAAACAGGTAAATTGCTGGGTATTGATCTGGACTATGAACAGCTTGTGGAACGGTATGGCGAGGAAAATGCGGAATTTATCCGGGAAACGCTGTATCCTGAGCGACCCGGCAGCGAACTGATCTTTATTGACATGCCCGAGACCAGTCACTTGGGGTATCTTGACAGGATGCGGGAGCTTGCTGAAGAAGCCGGTAAAGACTTAAAGACTTTTCAGGGGGACATACACCTGATCAGAGCGTTGCTGGAGGGTAACTGGGATGATGATGAGTTTCTGGTAGTTCCTCCGGGCAAGTCGATAAAAGCGGTCTATGATAAGGATATCATCATGACCGTTGAGTAAGTGGCAATATGATATTACGAGGCGCTATAAAAAATGTGGGATTGGCGGGGAAAGGCATTTGGAGCACAAGTTAAAAATCCGTCGCGAAGAGGGTATAAACGAACATTTAGTGGAATCCGGAACTAATCTGCTTCAGTTTCTCAACGCAAGCGGATTTTTTGCTGGGGTGGAAAGCTATTGCAACGGAAACGGAACGTGCGGCAAGTGTAAAGTAAGGGTTTGTGGACAGCTTTCGGAGCCTTCCGAAGCGGAGAGAAGGCTTTTAGGAGAGAATGCTCTTGAAAATGGCTTCCGTCTGGCCTGTTATATCAATGTATTCACAGACATGGATGTATATTTGTCAAACCAGCAAGTCAAAGCCCAAATTGCAGCTGAAGGAAAGCAAATCGATACCGGATCGGATCCGCTCATTGTAAAAAAACTATTAACATTGAATCCCCCTGATAGGGACAACCAGGAATCAGATCTGGAGAA
>JAEYON010000113.1 GCA_023411645.1 Bacillota bacterium
GGCCGGATCCATCTCGGCATAGACCAGCGCAAACTTCTTTATATTTGCATCTAGCTGCTGCCCCAACAATATCTTTTCATAGATCATCCCAGCATTTTCGGGATCCAATGTCTCATAATAATCGGCATACGCTGCCGAATCGCCACTGGCAATCAAGGTATCGATCATTTCCTGCAATTCCTTAAGCTTGTTTTCTTTTTCAGCGACAGCGGCTTCCCGTGCGGCAAGATCCTGTGCTTTTGCGTCGGCCTCCTGAGTCAGCTCATCATTACTGTCTTTGAAAACCTTGTATTCATCGATTCTCTTTTGTGCCTCAGCCAGCTGCTCCTTGAGAATCTCATTCTCAGCCCGGAATTCAATATATTGCTTTCTGATCTCACTATTTGTCATATATTTTGGATTAAATGGATCCGGCGGCTCGGGCAGTGCAAGATTCAGGACAGGTATCTTTTTCAGTGCGGAATAATTCCGCTCCGTCACCCCTCCGATATTGTTGAAAATTATAAAATAAAAAACTCCTCCGAATACAGCAAGAATGATGACTGCAACCATTAAAACCGTAAGTATTGTCATCAATTTGCCCTTTTGCTGCTTCCTGGAGTTCTCTGTCGTCTTTTTGCCGGTGCCTTTAGCCATTCTTAAACCCCCGAACTACTCTCTTTATGTTTGTAGCTGACGATCTCATCATTTGTTTTCTGTTCAAGTTTTTTCTGCTCGATCACGTACTCATCGTACTTCTTTTCTTTCAGTTTCTCCAGAATTTTTCTCTCCTGAACAGCCTTCACTAACTCTTCCCTTATTTTATCGACATCCTGCACAGCTTTATTTACTCTTTCTTTTTGTTGGCTGATCTTAGATTTAAGTAAAGAGAGGTATGTATTGAACTCAACCAGTTTATGGACAGTGGTCTTTTTGGTCTTCCTGTTAAACTCGGCAATTATTTCTTCCTTGCTAATCTCAAGTCGGGCCAGCTTTTGCTTTTCGACCTCGAGTCTTTGCATGGCCTTGCCAAGCTCATTCTTGATGTTTTCCTCCTGCTGTCTCTTAACATTTAGAACGGCTTCAAGTCTGAATGTGAATTTGGCCATGACTTCACCTCTGATCTTTTTCAAAAACATTCGAAAGCAGATCCATAACCTCCTCAAAGGTAAAGCGATCCTCTGTAGACTGCTGTATAAAACTTAGAATTTTATCAATCAAGCTGATTGCATAATCGATTTTATCATTGCTGCCCTTTACATAGGCACCGATATTGATCAGATCCTCCGCATCCCTGTAAATAGCAAGCGCTCTTTTCAACTCTGCTGCCGCCTTTTTATGCTCCTTTGAAATAATGTCCGACATAACACGGCTCACGCTGGCCAGTACATCGATGGCCGGATACTGATTTCTGTTTGCAAGTGATCTGGACAATACGATATGTCCATCCAATATACCTCTGGCTGTATCTGTAACAGGCTCGGTCATATCATCGCCGTCAACAAGAACGGTATAAAGGCCTGTTATCGACCCCTTTTCTGAATTGCCCGCCCGCTCAAGCAGCTTTGGCATAACTCCGAATACAGAAGGGGTATAACCGCGGGAAACAGGCGGTTCACCAATGGCCAGTCCTACTTCTCTTTGCGCCATGGCAAAACGGGTCAAAGAATCCATCAGTAAAAGGACATCCTTTCCCTGGTCTCTGAAGTATTCGGCGACCGCTGTAGCGACCAGCGCTCCCTTGAGTCTGACCAGCGCCGGCTGATCTGAGGTAGCTACGATAACGACCGAGCGGGACAGGCCCTCCTCCTGAAGATCCTTCTCAAGGAATTCTCTGACTTCTCTCCCACGCTCTCCAATCAATGCAATTACGTTCACATCGGCTTTTGTATTTCTCGCTATCATGCCCATTAGTGTGCTTTTTCCAACACCGCTGCCGGCAAAGATACCGATTCGCTGGCCCTTGCCTACAGTCAGCAAGCCATCAATGGCTTTAATGCCAAGTACCAGCGGATTTGTGATTCTGTTTCTGTTCAGCGGATGGGGTGGTTTACTGTTGATCGGATAATACTGGGTCGGTTTGAATGGTTCCTTACCGTCTATTGGATAGCCCAGACCGTCAAGAACGCGGCCTGTTAAATTGTCCCCTACTCCTACCTTCAGTACGGAATCGGAAGAGACAACCAAATTTCCAGGACCAACTCCGGTCATTTCTCCAAGCGGCATCAGCAGCACCTTATTGTCTTTAAAGCCTACAACTTCTGATTGAATTATGTTTCTGCCCTTCGAAGCATATAGTTTGCACAGCTCGCCGATATCCACCTCGGGACCGTCCGATTCTATGGTAAGGCCAACCACCTTTGAGACCTTTCCGTAATACCTTATAAAATCTGATTTGCTTAGTATGTTTTTATATTTCTGAAGGATATCATTCATTACCTTCCCTCGAGTTCCTCCCTGAATGCCGCTTCTATTTTATCCAGCCGCGTTGCGGTTCCTGCATCCACACTTCCCAGCGGGGTTTCCAGAACGCAATCTCCGGACTTCAGTGAGCAGTCCGGCTTAATAATCAACCCGTCAGCGCCTTCAACCTCTGCATGTAACTCATTTAAATGCTCTGTTAGGTAATCGGCATCCTCCGGGCAAACTTTTAACACAGCGCCGTTTTTATTTGAACAGTTTGGCAGCGCATCGCGAACCAATTGAAAAATAACACTTTTATTTACTTCAAGTTCACCGGCTACGGCTTTTCTGGAAACGGCAAGAACAAGATCGACCATATCGGCCTCCATGTTATTCATCATAGCTTCATATTCTTCGATAGCTGTATTGCGGATTTGCTCCGCTTCATTCAGAATAGCCCTGCTTTGCTCAGCGGCAGCTTCATTTCCTTCTGCATATCCTCTTTGCCAGGCTTCCTCTGCAATAGCCTCAGCTTGCTTTTTTGCCTCTGCCTGCGCTTCCTTAATCAGCCTGTCTGCCTCCAGATTGGCTTCCTTAATTAACATGTCACATTTATTCTTTGCATTTTCTATCAGTACATCAGGGTCGTCCAAATCCGGAGACTCATCATCTGAGCGCAGTTCATCGTCTTCTTCCTGTGTATACTTCAGAAGATTTTCAGGTATTTTGATCTGGTAGGGGCCTCCATAAGTGATCTGGTTATTTTTGAAAACCTTGTTATACAATGATTTCATCTCCTCCACCTCTGGATATTACGATCTCACCTGCATCTTCCAGCTTCCGTATGATATTTACGATCTTCTGCTGTGCCTCTTCAACATCCTTCAATCTGACAGGCCCCATATATTCTATATCCTCCCTGATCATCTCAGCAAGACGCTTGGACATATTGGAGTAAATAATCTTCTGTACTTCCTCGGTAGCGCCTTTGAGAGCAACCGCCAGCTGATTGTTTTCAACATCTCGCAAGAACCGCTGTATAGAACGGTTGTCCAGTGAAAGAATGTCTTCGAACACAAACATCCTCTTTCTGATTTCCTCGGCCAGATCTGTATCTTCGATCTCCAGTGTTTCCATAATATATTTTTCCGTTCCTCTGTCGACGGTATTGAGAATGTTTACAATGGCCTGTACTCCTCCTGCTGCTGTAAAATCCTCAGTGACAAGAGAAGAGAGGTTCTTTTCCAGAATGCGTTCCACTTCCTTGATAACTTCCGGGGATGTTCTGTCCATAGTTGCAATTCGTCTAGCAACATCGGCCTGTTTGTCCTGCGGAAGGGCGGCAAGGACTACAGACGCTTGCTGGGGCTTGAGATAGGCCAGAATTAGTGCAATCGTTTGCGGATGCTCCTTTTGTATAAAGTTCAGCAGTTGTGCCGGGTCAGCCTTTCTGACGAACTCAAAAGGCCTGACCTGAAGAGATACAGTAAGCTTATTAATAACATCAAGAGCCTTCTGAGTACCAAGTGCTTTTTCAAGAATCTCCTTGGCATACCCGATACCGCCTTCGGCAATATATTCCTGAGCAAGACAGATCTGATAGAACTCCTCCATGACTCTTTCCTTTTCTTCAGGAGATACAGTTCTGATATTCGCGATTTCCAATGTAAGCTGCTCAATTTCTTCTTCTTTCAAATGCTTAAAAATCTCCGCGGATTTTTCAGGTCCTATGGAAATTAGAAACATGGCAGCCTTTTCCCGACCGGTTCGATCGGATCTGACCGTTAATCTCGCCATACAATTTAACCTCTCCTATATATCTTTAGCCGTCCCAATCATCGGAAAGCCAGTTCCTCAAAAGCTGTGCAACAGAATCAGGTTTCTGTTTTACAAATTTATCTATCTGCTTCTTGATCTCAGATCTCTCCTCCAACTCTATTTCAGGAAGAGGATCTTCATGTTCGGGCACTACAAATTTGAGACCACCCGATGTTGCAGCTTGTATCGTCTGTGCCGTTTCTTTCTTTTTGCGCGGTAAGCCGATGATCAACAGGCCAATGATAAGTATCAGCATCAACACGAAGAAGCCATAGTCCCTAAAAAGCTCTCTGAACCTTTCAGCGGAGGTAATCTCTATAATCTCCTGTGGTGCAATCTTCAGTTTGCTCAGTGTAATATTGGCAGCTGGGATTCCGGTAGCAGAGCTGACCGCAGCTCTTGTCTGATTTAAGAATTCTTCTGTGAGTCCTGTATCATCGGGAACCTTATTTCCGTACCAAAATGATATCGCTAAGCCAGATTCTCTGGCAATTAGCTTCCCCGTGGCCTTTTCCTGCTCCCTTAGCGTTTCATCATATCCATAATTGAACTCTTCTTGAGTATTTGAATAATCCGATCCCGAACCTGTTCCTATCGCATAGGATGTAGCTCCTGTTTCTCCCGGGTTAGATTGAAGGCCAGGCTCTCCGCCTTCGGTACCGTTTTTTACAATCTCTTCACTGACACTGCTGCTGATTACAGCTCCCCCGTCCATTCCCTGCGGATTTGTTATGGATTTTGTCTGTGATTTTTCCTTGTCAAAATCAAGCGTAACATTTGCAACGACCCTAAAAGTATCGAAATTTTCAAATTGTCCGCCGCTGAAATAATCAAGTACTTTCTTCTGCAGTTCAGCTTCTCTCTTCTGCCGGAGCTCCTCCTGGCTATTGACGGCACTGATGGTGTCATCCCCTGAGGTTCCGTTTAGGATATTACTGTTATTGTCAACCACAGTTACATCGTTGGGATCCAGGTTTTCAACACTCCTGGAGACAAGCATAACTATACCCTGTACCTGTGTGTTTGTTAATGTCTTGTTTGGTCTGATTATAACAATGGCAGTGGGTTTTGGAGAATCCCCGCTTGCACCCTGAAAGAGTGAAGTCTCAGGCGTTGCCAGAGAGACTGCAGCTTCATCGATATTATCCAGCATTTCAATTTTTGTCTCCAGATCGGAAATCTGCTGTCTTTTCCATATTTGCTCCTTGTCCTGTTGAGTCGTGGTCAGTCCGATACTGGAAATAGCATCCTCAAAGGTAAAGCCTTCTTTCGGATAGCCGGATTGTGCCAGAAGAATTTGCGCTTTGTTATTGTTCTTGGAATCAATGACAATAGAAGTGCCATTGTTTTCAGCAGAATTCCAGATGCCGTTTTCATTCAGAATATCTACCATTTCACCGATTTGTTTCCTGTCGGAATTGGTAAACAGAATCATTCGCTCCGGTCGAGTCAGCAGAAAAATCGAGATGCTGATCGCAACAACCACTATAGCGGAGGTTATATAAAGACGAGTTTTTTGAGATTTTTCAAGACTTTTCCAAAATTCCTTGATTTGGTCAAGATACTTCTTAAAAAAATCCGGCATGGCTACACCACCCTGTAAGAGTATTTCTCATTAGTAAAAACTGCATGGCTTTAAATCGTCATTCGCATAATCTCCGAGTAAGCATCCATGATCTTATTCCTGATCTGCATTGTGAATTGTAATGCAATATCGGCCTTTTCAGCCATAAGCGCAACCTGATGGATGTTGTCGGTCTCTCCAGCGGCAAATGCGTCGGACAGATTTCGCGACTGAATCAGCAGATCATTAGTCGAGTTTAGCGCCTGTTTCAAATAATCGGAAAAAGGTACTGTAATTCCGGCTGTGGTATTATCTTTTTCAATGTCAGCAAAAATGGAACGCGTCGGCGCCAGTGATCCAACTGTCCCGATCTTGTCAATGGGCAACCTCATACACCACCTTATCATACTTTATTTGCCAATTTCCAGAGCCTTCATTGCCATACTTTTGGTTGTATTAATCGATGTGACATTAGCTTCATACGCTCTTGTCGCCGAAATCATATTTACCATCTCAGTAATAATATCTATATTTGGCATTGATACATATCCTTCTTCATCCGCATCAGGATGACCGGGATCGTATACCCGTTTAAAATTACTGCCATCTTCTACGACAGCAGAAACCTTGACCCCTTTCCCGACATACCGTTCCTTGCTGCTTGCTGAGAGATATTCAGAAAAAGGGATGCCCTGCGATCTTTCCTGAAAAACAACCAGCCTTCGTCTATAAGGCGTTCCATCCTCTGTCCTGGTAGTATTGGCGTTGGCAATATTCTGAGAAATCGTATCCATGCGGAGTCTTTGCGCAGTCAGCGCAGAAGCGCCGATATCAAGTGCTCCGAAATATCCCATTAATGATTACCTCCCTTCTTTGATGACTGACCTTAATCTTGTATATTCTTTAGTAACGCTTTGAACCAGCGTATTGTAACGAATATCATTTTTGGCCAGCTCTGCCATTTCGGTTTCTATATCCACATTGTTTCCGTCAAGCCTTGTGCTCAGATTCTCATACTTTCTGGTCACCTTGATATGTACTGAGTCAGCATCATTTTTTCCTATTGGTATATGCCTGCTGTCTGTGGTATTCGCCTTGAAGCTGCTGTCGTCCATCACCGTGTCCAGATATTCTTCAAAAGACACCGTTCTCCTTTTATAACCCGGCGTATCAACGTTGGCAATATTCTGGGCGATAACTTCATTTCGCAGCCATGTGGCATCGAGTGTCTTTTCACGTAATTTTATATGGTTTGTAAGCTTTTCAAACATTCAAATGCCTCCTTTAACCAAACGATAAAGCACACTAATAAATCAACTCTATAACTATTTCGACATATCAACCCACTTTGCTTTATAGCAATGTTGATATGCCAAAATGACGAATACATAATATTCCATAATGATGCTATAATTCTAACACATCAAACCAATAATTACAACAACATAATGTATCTTATCGCTTATTGCGACAACATATTGTGGCTTATGGGAATCTTTTCTTATTTTTTAAGTAATTTTGTTTTATAACGGAATCTGAAGATATCTTTGCAGTTCGTTATAGTGACATTTTTTGTATCTGCTCAAGAGAATTTTGAGCCATAAATAGTATCCGTTCTTTTTTTGACTTAAATTTTTTATCAGGTGATTTGATTAATCCGAAGTTGGCATTCATAGGCTGGAATTTTCCCGCAGCATTACCTGATACATATGCCGCAAGTGATCCTACAGCCGTATCAGCAGGGAATAAAACCACATCCTGTCCTCTGCACAGTCTGGCGGCATTGATGCCGGCTACAAGTCCCGATGAGGCAGACTCCATATATCCTTCCACTCCTGTGATCTGACCGGCAAAAAATATATCCTGTCTGGAAATCATCCTATATGCCCCATCCAGTAATAATGGAGAGTTTATATAGGTGTTTCTGTGCATAACGCCATACCTGACAAATTCAGCATTTTCCAGCCCGGGTATCATCCCGAAGACTCTCTTTTGCTCCGGCCATCGCAAATGAGTCTGGAACCCTACTATGTTATAAAGAGTGCCCTCTTTGTTATCCTGCCGCAGCTGAACAACTGCATAGGGCTCCCTCCCAGTGTGCGGATCAGTAAGTCCCACAGGTTTGAGCGGCCCGAATCGCAATGTGTCTGTCCCGTTGTGAGCCATACTTTCTACAGGCATGCATCCGCTGAAAAGGACGGTCTTTTCAAATACCTTTGTAGGGACGGATTCTGCGTTTACAAGCTCATGGTGAAATGCTGCATATTGCCTTTCGTCCATCGGACAGTTGATATAATCGTCCGACCCTTTTCCGTAACGGGAAGCACGGAAAGCCTTCTTCATATCAATGGATTCATACGTGACGATAGGCGCCGCAGCATCATAAAAATATAGACTATCTTTTCCGGTAAGACTGGAAATACAATCCGATAAAGCCTCAGAGGTCAATGGACCAGTCGCGATAATTGTGATTCCGTCCTTCGGCAGGTCGGTGACCTCCTGTGTGATAATTGTTATATTAGGATGGCTTTGAAGCTCTCGTGTTATGGCTTCGGAAAAGCCTATCCTGTCAACTGCTAAAGCACCGCCAGCAGGAAGCCTGGTAGCATCTGCACAACGCATGATCAACGAATCCATGCGCCTCATCTCTTCTTTCAGAAGGCCAACTGCATTTTCGATTTTATCGGAGCGCAACGAATTGCTGCAGACCAGCTCCGCAAAGGTCTGCAGGTTGTGTGCCGGTGAATATTTCAACGGCTTCATTTCATAAAGCCTTACCTTTATACCGCGTTTTGCAGCCTGCCAGGCTGCTTCACAGCCCGCAAGCCCCGCTCCGATAATATTAATATGCCCAAGATTCCCGTCTATTCCCTTTCACCCTCTTTAACAAAATTACAATTATCGTTACTGCATTTAAGTGTTACTTTTTTACCTGAATATTTTTTAACCATAAAGTTACCGCAGTTTGGGCAATTCTCACCTGAAGGCATATCCCATGTCATAAAACCGCATGTTGGATTGTTTTCACATCCGAGATATTTTCTGCCTTTTCTTGTTTTTTTGATCAGAACCTTACCGCCGCATTTGGGACAACTCACTCCGGCCTCTTCAAGAATCGGTCTTGCATTCCTGCATTCCGGAAATCCGGGGCATGCAAGGAATTTTCCGAAACGCCCGTTTTTGATGACCATAAAGCGTCCGCATTTTTCACATTTGATTTCTGTCACTTCGTCAGGAATCTCAATATGACCAATCTTTGATTCAGCTTCACTGAGCGTCGCGGCAAAAGGACTGTAGAAATCCTTCATTAAATCCTTCCAGCTTTTCGAGCCCTCCTCAACATCATCCAGCTTTTTCTCCATTTGAGCTGTGAACTGAACATCAACGATATCTTTAAAATTGTTCTTCATTAAATCGTTGACTATTCTGCCCAATTCAGTTGGAAGGAGAAATTTCTTTTCTTTTTCCGCATATCCGCGTGCAAGTATCGTCGTAATGATCGGAGCATAAGTACTTGGTCTGCCGATGCCCTTTTCTTCAAGCGCTTTGACCAGCGTTGCTTCTGTATAGCGAAGAGGCGGCTGGGTAAAATGCTGCTTATCCTCAAGCTTCTTCAAATCCAGTTGCTCCTCTTCCGTTAATGCAGGGATGGAAACTTCTTTATCATCAGACTCTTCATCTTTTCCCTCCGTATATACGGCAATAAAGCCCTGGAATTTCACCTTGGAACCGTTCGCCTTGAAAAGCAAATTCCCGGCCATTATATCGGCCGCTACCGTATCATACACGGCGGAAGCCATCTGGCTGGCAACAAATCTGGACCAGATCAGCTTGTATAGCTTGAACTGGTCATTACTCAAAGAACTCTTCACACTATCCGGGTCCATATCAACATAGGTTGGTCTGATCGCTTCATGGGCATCCTGGGAAGCGGATTTGTTCTTAAAATTGCGCAATTCCTCCGGCACATACTTTGCTCCGTATTTTTCTGTTATATAGTTTCTTGTATCCTGCTGCGTTTCGGCCGATATCCTTGTTGAATCCGTACGGATATAAGTTACAAGTCCCACTGCGCCGTGTCCCTTGACCTCAATGCCTTCATAGAGCTGCTGTGCTATGATCATGGTCTTCTTCGTCGGGAAGCCCAGTTTTCTTGCCGCCTCCTGCTGCAATGTGCTGGTAGTGAACGGTGGCGCAGGTGATTTTTTCTTCTCAGTCTTTTTCACTTTTTTAACTACAAACTTCTTACCCTCAAGCTCCTTAAGAATGCCTTTAACCTGCGCTTCATTTGTAAGCTCGATCTTTTCCTCAGCTGTTCCGTAAAACCTTGCGTCAAAGGCAGGTCCTGATTTCTTTTTTAAAAGCTTTGCAATAATCGTCCAATACTCCTGAGGTTCAAACTGCTCAACTTCTTCTTCTCTATCGCAAATCAATCTTGCGGCAACTGACTGTACACGGCCTGCACTGAGCCCTTTTCTAATCTTTCGCCACAGAAGGGGGCTGATCTTGTAACCCACAATCCTGTCAAGGATTCTTCTGGCCTGCTGTGCGTTTACGAGGTCCATGTCTATGTTTCTAGGAGATTTGATAGCACTTTTTACCGCATTTTTCGTTATTTCATTAAACGTTATTCTGCACTTTTCATTTTCGTTGATGTTTAGAAGAGTTGCAAGATGCCAGGAGATCGCTTCTCCCTCACGGTCAGGGTCAGTCGCAAGAAAGACTTTTTTCGCGCTCTTCGCTTCCTTTTTCAGCTTGCTGATGACATCGCCCTTACCCCTGATTGTTATATATTTTGGTTCGAAATCATTATCTATATCCACACCTATCTGACTTTTCGGCAGATCTCTTACATGACCGACTGATGCAACGATCTTGTACTCTCTGCCAAGGAACTTCCCTATGGTATTTGCCTTCGCTGGTGATTCAACAATTACCAGATTGTTTGCCATCCTGTCCTCCATCATCATGCATAGTTTAAATACAAATCATATATTACCACACTTTTAAATAAATCTGCAAAAAATTGATCACATATTTTGCAAAAAGATCAATGAAATACTTTTTGCAAAAGGTTGTAAATGTAATACAAGTGAAAAAGCAGGGAACACAATTCTTTTTTCATTGTATAAATTATTCCGATAGTTTAAAATATTTACCCGGCAACTGCTCAACAAATCCGCTCAATACCAGCATGGTCAGCACGGATGATGTCAGCTGCGCACTAATCCCGCAATCCCGTGCAATTGCATCTATATGAGCTGGTCCGTTCAGAAGCCTTTGCGCTATAGATTTTTCATTGACGCCCAATTTCATATCAGGGATTCCCTTTTGAGCACAAAACTTAAAATCTTCATGAGGCTCTATTTTTAACTCCTCCAGGATATCTCCCGTGTTGGCAATGATTTTTGCGCCTTCTCTGATCAATCTGTTCGTCCCTGTGCTGTTGACCGAATTAATATTTCCCGGCACAGCGAAGACGTCCCGTCCCTGTTCCAGCGCAAAATCCGCCGTAATGAGAGAGCCGCTTTTTTCATTAGCTTCAACAATCACAACACCTTGCGACATACCGCTTATTATTCGGTTTCTTGCGGGAAAATGATACGGCATCGGCTCTGTACCCGGAAGATATTCTGATATCACCGAACCCGAACCGTAAATTCTGTTCATCAGTTCCCGGTTTTCAGGCGGATATATTATATCAACACCACAGCCGAGTACAGCAACGGTTTTCCCTCCGCCCTCCAATGCGCCCCAATGGGATTTGGCATCGACTCCCCGCGCCATACCGCTAACAACTGTCACTCCGTGTGCGGCTAACTCCCGGGAGAGCTTGCGGGCAATATCCAACCCATAGAAGGAAGCTTTTCTGGAACCAACCACCGCAACACACAATGCGTCAGCCTCCAGCTTGCCTCTGACGTACAAAACCACAGGCGGATCAGCAATATATTTGAGTGCCAGCGGATAGCCTGCATCCTGTATTGTAACAACATCAGCATTGCATTGGTATATCTTCTCAAGAAGCCTGTCAGTTTCATTTCTTGCCGTTTTATCAAGGAGAGCGGAAATCATCCCGGGCGTACAGAACATTGTGGCTCTCAATTCTCCTTCGCCCGCTTCCCACAGCAGGGCGGGATCAGCAAAATGCTTCAGCAGCCGGTTCTTTCTTCGAGGGGATATCTGAGTGAGTGAGCTTAGCCATATCCAATATTTTCGGTTACTGACCATTCATGTCTACCTCCATGATCATAGGTCTCAGACATAAGAATTCTCCGGAAGCATCACAGGTTCCAAATTTTTCTGTCAAGGCTTCTGTACTGAATTGCTTCTGCCAGATGCCAGGGCCTTATGTCACAGCTCTGTTCCATATCAGCAATTGTTCTTGATACCTTTAGGATTCTTCCGTAAGCCCGTGCGCTTAGTCCCAGCTTCTCAAAGGCACTGCGCAGAATATCCCGGCACTTTTCATCCAATTTGCAGAATTTTTCAAGCATTCCCGGTCGGAGCTGTGAATTGGAATAGACTCTCATTCCCTTGTATCTATCGAGCTGTATACGTCTTGCTGCCTCCACACGTGCCCGTATCACTTCGGAGGTGTCGCCCGAAGTACCGCTGTCCAGTTCCTTGTATTTTACAGAAGCTACTTCTATGTGCAGATCCAGACGATCCATCAGGGGACCTGACAGCTTGCCAAGATATTGCTGTATTTGTCTGGGCGTGCAGGTGCATTGACCATCCGGATCAAGATATTTGCCGCATTTGCATGGGTTGGCTGCGCAGATTAGGGTCGTTCTGGCAGGATAGCTCAGAGAGGCATTGACTCTGGAAATTGTGATGACGCCATCTTCCAGCGGCTGCCTTAGCACTTCCAACGACTTCTTGCTGAATTCGGGCAGCTCATCCAAAAAAAGCACTCCGTAATGAGCAAGGCTTATTTCGCCGGGTTTTGGCATGGAGCCGCCCCCCACAAGACCAGTATCCGAAATTGTATGATGCGGGCTTCTGAAAGGTCTAGTATTCACCAGCGACATACCCTGTGGAAGTATACCTGCGATGCTATGGATCTTTGTCACTTCAAGCGCTTCTTCAAATGTCATGGACGGGAGAATAGAAGGAAGTCTTCTGGCCAGCATTGTTTTCCCACAGCCCGGAGAACCGATCATCACACAGTTATGGCCACCTGAGGCAGCAACCTCCAACGCCCTCTTCACATTTTCCTGGCCTCTGACATCGGCAAAATCCGTATCATACTCCACTCGCTCCGCCTTCAAATAAGCCTCTGAATCCGCCAATGGCAGTAAATCAGATTCTCCATTTAGCACAGCAATTGTTTCTTTAAGATTTTTTACAGGAATTACTTTCAGATCTTTAACAACTGATGCTTCTATGGCATTTACCTGTGGTAAGAATAGATAACGGAATCCGTTTGTGCGGGCGCATACGGCTATTGGAAGAACTCCACGGACTGCTTTGATCTCACCGTCGAGGGACAGCTCGCCTATAAACATTGAGCGGTTGGCTATGGTATGGTTGATGATCCCCATCGATGCCAGAATACCAAGCGCAATCGGCAGGTCAAAGGAAGAGCCTTCTTTCTTCAGGTTGGCCGGAGCCAGGTTCATTGTGATCCTTCGAATAGGAAATTCAATTCCGGTATTCTTAACAGCAGAACGGACTCTCTCCCTGGACTCTCGGATCGCCGTATCTCCAAGCCCCACTATATCAAAGGAAGGAATTCCGCTTCCGATATCTGTTTCTACTTCTACAACAAAGCCTTCGATGCCTAAAAGACCGCAGCCATTGATTTTCGAGTACATACCCCACAACCTTTCATTTACAGCAGCCTTATCTGAAAATAATGAGAGTTTTTAGCATATGCTGTTATGTCTCCCATATTATTCCATCACAATATTACTATAAATGACTGGTTTTGTACATACCCAAATTTTCTATCGGGTACTTCTCCTTATTTATCTTTTAGCAGTTTATGGAGCTCCTCCATGAATGTATTGATATCTCTAAATTGCCGGTAAACTGAAGCAAATCTGACATAAGCTACTTCATCCAGTTCTTTTAAGTTAGTCATGACCATTTCACCGATTTCTTGAGTTGTGATCTCCCTTTTGAGGGTATTAAGAATCTGGACCTCGATCTCATCCACAAGCTTTTCAAGCTGTTCAATGGAGACAGGCCGCTTTTCACAAGCCCTCAACAAGCCGTTCAAAAGCTTTTCGCGGTCAAAGGCCTGCCGGGTCTTGTCCTTTTTTATGACCATAAGAGGAACGCTCTCAACCTTCTCGTAGGTAGTAAATCGCTTCATGCACTGCAGACATTCCCTGCGCCTTCTGATCGCGTTATGTTCTTCTGTTGGTCTTGAATCAATCACCTTATCCTCTACAAACCCGCAATAAGGACACTTCATTTGTTACCCCCCTGCCGATAGAAGCTATCGAAATTTTTTCATAAGTATGACTCTAAATAGTATCGGCAAACTGGTAAAATTTTTTAGTACATTTCAATCGAAATATTTCCTGATAAATCGATCATCCAGATCGACAAGTATTATGTCTTCCCCTATTCTTACAATTTTATCCCATGGTATGATAAATTCACTTTCTTTACCCAGTATTCCAAAAAGCCTACCAACCCCGGCCAAAATGATCGCTTCTATTTTTCCCGCCTCAAGGTCTATTTCCACATCTGAAACAAACCCAAGCCTTCTGCCATCGGAAATATTGATTACTTCTTTTTGTCTGAAATCGGAAGATCGGTTCATTCAACCCCACCAGCCACCTGAAACATACGGGAAAGCCCCTGCCCGCTAAATGCCTGATACTAATATATGATATAAGATAGTATAATATCGCACAAGAACGTACCTTATCAAATGTATTTTTTCATATGGAGCAGTGCTGTTTTCTCCAATCGTGACACCTGAGCCTGCGAAATACCGATTTCCTCCGCTACCTCCATCTGAGTCCTTCCTTCAAAAAAACGCAGATTCAAAATCAGCTTTTCTCTATCGTTAAGCTTTCGCATCGCTTCTTTAAGAGATATTCCCTCAAGCCAGTTTTCGTCTATATTTTTCTCATCCTTTACCTGGTCCATCACATAAATAGCGTCACCGCCGTCATGATACACCGATTCAAAGAGCGATATAGGATCTTGAATGGCATCGAGCGCGAATACGACTTCCTCCTTCGGAAGCTGCAATTCATTTGCGATTTCTGATATAGTAGGCTCCTTGGAGTTTTTTATAATCAATCTTTCCTTTGCTTGCAGCGCCTTATATGCAATATCCCTTAACGAACGGCTGACCCGAATGGAGTTATTATCCCGGAGGTATCGGCGTATTTCTCCGATGATCATCGGCACTGCATACGTAGAAAACTTCACATTCTGTGACACATCAAAATTGTCGATCGCCTTAATCAAGCCGATGCAGCCAACCTGGAATAGATCGTCCACATACTCTCCTCTGTTGTTAAACCTCTGAATCACACTTAAAACAAGCCTCAAATTGCCGTTAATGAACTCCTCGCGTGCGGAGGTATCTCCTTTATGCATTCTTTCGAATAAAACCTTCTTTTGCTCGTTGGACAAAACCGGCAGCTTGGAAGTGTTTACTCCGCAAATTTCTACTTTGTTGATTAGCATTTAATAACCTCCCGGCGCAAAATCAAGATAATATCATTATTGCCCCGGAGGTCTATTTTATACTGCTTAAAATTTTAAAAAATATTTGCGTAAGGCCTTGACAACAGTGTATTTGACGTTTTCCAACCTATAACACCATTCTGTTTATCTCCTTCTTCAGACGGCTTATAATCCGCTTTTCCAGTCTTGAAATATAGGATTGCGAGATGCCTAGCATATCTGCAACTTCCTTTTGAGTCTTTTCGTTTCCGTTGGATAGGCCAAATCGCAGTTCCATTATCTTTTTCTCCCGGATGGACAGTTTTTTCATTGCCGTGTTCAGCAGTTCCCTGTCAACTTCATCCTCCAGGCCGCGGTAAGTAACGTCGTTTTCAGTTCCGAGGATATCGGAAAGCAGCAGCTCATTTCCGTCCCAATCAACATTCAATGGTTCATCAATAGAAATTTCTGTCTTAATTTTGTTGTTTCTGCGCAGATACATCAATATTTCATTTTCAATGCATCTGGAGGCGTAGGTCGCAAGTTTGATGTTCTTCGATGGGTTGAAGGTGTTGATGGCCTTGATAAGACCGATGGTTCCAATAGAAACCAGGTCCTCGACACCTACTCCTGTATTCTCAAACTTTCTTGCAATATACACCACCAGTCTCAGGTTCCTTTCGATCAGGATACTTTTCACGCCGTAATCCTGTTCCTCCAGCCTGGACAACAGGTAGGCCTCCTCATCCACGCTTAGCGGAGGCGGCAATGCTTCGCTCCCTCCGATATAATGGATCGGATACCAGCTGTCACCTTTGATTTTTCTCCTTAAACTCAGTGCATGGATCCTTAAAATGAGTAAAAACCTTTTTAGAATACGCATATGAACTCTCCCTTCGCTGTAATGCTTTTATATGGTCCTACATTATTTCCGGATTAACCAATGCTTTATATCGCTCATTTCTGGACAGCGCCCTGTTGTAAATACCTACAATGACATCCTGCACATCTTTTTTTTCACTATCCGTTCCGATTTCGATATGGTCCGGACGAAAACCGATCAACATCCCGTTTTCCTTCCCGAGAGAGGTAAACGGGATCAGCCTGAACCTGGAAAACCAATCAGAGCTGGAAATAGTTGCGGTAATAGCATTTAGATCATTATCAGTGTTTTTCTCGAAAATACCTCTGATATCAAGAGGCAGCAGTTCCTTGATTGCAGAAAACTCGACCACGACCACCGGCATATTCGTCAGAGGATCATGCAGAGAATTACCGGTATCCACAAGAGCAAAGAGCTCAATTGCTTTTTTATCAAATGTGATGATAAGCTGCACGAGAAGCTTTTCCCGGAGGAACTTGTTTTGGATTACATCCCAGACGACCCTGAGAATAAAAAAGGTAACTGTAAAAGCCAACAGCAGCTCGGTCCATTTTGTGTTCATAAAAGACATAGGCGTCATCAGTACGCCATTTCTCATGATGCCCCATTCTCTGTTGAAGAACATCAATGCAAACCCAGCTCCGGCAAAAAGAAAGGTTGAAGCATAAAACATGGCAAGTGTTCTGAAAAAGACCTTCAATTTTGTAAAGTGAAATGTCAATGCGACCATTGCTACAGACAACAGGAATTTTGAAAACACTGTTGTATAGACCTTCATATCCGGCAAAAGAAGCATTATAACCAGATAGGCCGCTCCGAGAACTGAGCCCAACAGGAGACGCAGATTGCTCGTTCTGCTCCTGGAAAACTTTGCCGTCACCATAAGAATCAGATAATTTATAACAATATTCTCTAGGATAACGATATCCAGATAGATCTCCACTGTTTTACCTCACAACGTTTTGTAGTCAGTGACTAAGCCGGTTAGCGTCAGGATTACTTATTCCAATCATGTTTCAAGGCACATACTTTTGCAGGTAGTCAGACATCCCCTATTTTACATATATTCATATGCCTGACCGTTTATGATAATAATAGCCTCATAAATGAGGCTATTATGTACTGATCTACATGCCCATCATGATTATATTTCATAGTTGCCGTTTTTTATGTCATTTGATACTGTAGAAATTAGAAAATCAGACGACAAAAAAATCGCTGTCCAGTGCTCGGCACCAAACAGCGAATTTTCTGACAATTGAATGTTATTTAAATCTGTTTTTTCTTAAAAAAGTTGGAATCTCAAGTTCATCATCTGAAACATCACCGCTTGTGTGACGTCTGACTGCGGGAGCTTCAGGCTTTAATTGCGCTTTTTCAACTATTTTTTCGATCTTTCTGAGGACTGGACCTTTTTCAAAACCAGTGGCAATAACAGTGATTAGCATCTCATCCTTGAGGTTCTCATCGATCACAGCACCGACAATGATGTTCGCATCCGGATCCGCTGATTTTTGAACCAGCTCTGCAGCTAAATTGACTTCAAACAAGCCCAGATCCGCGCCGCCTGTAATATTAAGAAGTACACCTCTTGCACCATCAATCGATGTCTCAAGCAACGGAGACTGTATCGCCTGTCTGGCGGCTTCTTCCGCCCTTCCGTCTCCTGATGCTCTTCCGATACCCATATGGGCAAGGCCTGTATTGTACATAATGGTCTTTACGTCTGCAAAGTCAAGATTTATCAATCCCGGTACGGCGATCAGGTCTGAAATACCCTGTACGCCCTGGCGAAGAACATCATCCGCCATCCTGAACGCATCTATAATAGAAGTCTTCTTTTCAGCGACTTGCAGTAGTCTGTCATTGGGGATAGTCACCAGTGTATCAACGACACCTTTAAGGTTATCAACACCTTGTTCGGCATATTGCATTCTCTTTCGGCCTTCAAACATAAATGGCTTGGTCACAACACCAACGGTCAAAATACCCATTTCCCGGGCTATCTGAGCTACAATAGGTGCTGCGCCAGTACCGGTGCCACCACCCATTCCCGCAGTCACAAATACCATATCTGCGCCCTTTACAGCCTGGGCAATCTCATCCTTGCTTTCATTGGCAGCACGTTCACCAATCTCTGGATTGGCTCCTGCGCCGAGGCCTTTTGTAAGCTTGTCACCTATCTGGATTTTTGTATTTGCTTTTGAAAGGAAAAGAGCTTGTTTGTCAGTATTTATCGCTATAAACTCAACACCGCGAAGACCTGCGGATATCATCCTGTTGACGGCATTATTGCCTCCACCGCCGACACCTATGACCTTAATTTGGGCAAACTGTTCCATATCAATATCAAACTCCAGCAAATTGAATCCCCCTTCGTCATTGGTTTGGCATTACTTAAATAATATCTTATTCCATACATTAAAGCAAGATAAGTTTTAACAAAAATAAACTGCAATTGGCCGTTAATTGCCTATAAATTTACCTAAAAAAGTTTCTTTATAAACTGCCCGATCCTGCTGAAAATTGTTTCCTCAGGCTTTATATTTGAAGTCTTCTTTAGTTTAATTTCACTGGCAAGACTGACTCCCTTTTTAACAGTTGCCACATACTTTAGTATTCCGGCCGACGCAATAAATTCGGGTTTTGAAACGCCCGAAAGATGTCCGGCCTGGACTACTCTGACAGGCAAATCGAACACCTCGTTTGCGAGCTGTTTGCATCCATCCACATAAGAGATGCCTGCCCCTGTCATAACAACGCTCCCGCTTTTTGACAGCTCAATGTCAGCCTTGTCCAACAGGTTTTTGCACAATGAGAATATCTCATAGACTCTGGCTTCAATGATCTCAACAACCTCAGACACCTTGACATCTTTTTTCTTATTTTCATTAATATCCAACACTGATATTTCCTGATCGTTTTTTATAAGGGATGTCAGTGCCAGTTCAAACTGCCTTTTAATCTTCTCCGCCTCTGTGTTTGAAATGCGAAGCCCAATAGCGATATCGTTGGTTATGTGGTCTCCCCCTACAGGTATGGTGTCGTAAAAAACAAGCCGCTTTCCCTGATATACGCTAACATCCGTCACAGAGCCGCCAACATCCAGCAATACCACTCCGATGTCACGTTCGTCCTGTGTCAGACTGATCTCTCCCGTAGCAAAGGCTTCCGCAACGATCCCGTCTATCTGAATTCCAGCCCGCTCCATACTCTTGATGATGTTCTGTACAGAGGTGATCTTCCCGGTAATAATATCCGCGTCTATTTCAAGCCCGGTTCCGACCATGCCGACCGGGTCAACGATTTCGTCGTAACCGTCAATGATATATTGCCTTGGAATAACATCTATCAGCTGTCTGTCTTCAGGAATCTCGATATCTCTGACCTCGTGAAGGACAGCGTCCACGTCGCGCTGTGTAATCTCCCTTCCGTTGATGGACATAAAGCTTCTATTATTAATAACGTTCACATGCATGCCGTGAATATTGACATAAGCGGAACCCACTCGCATATTGGCGGCAGATTCAGCCTCCGTTATGGCGCTTTTAATGCTTGCAGCCGTACTGTCAATATCTACGATAACGCCCTTTTTTAATCCATTGCAAAACGCCATGCCTCTGCCGGCAATATCCAGTTGTGCATTGCTGTTCATCCTTCCAATCAGTGTGCACACCTTGGAAGTTCCGATGTCGATACTTACAATTAAATCACCCACGCCAGGCAACCCTCCACAAACTATATATTATCTTTTTTGGCAGACTTATTCAACATATATCTGCGAATAACCGCAAAATTAAGAAAAAGTCTGTTTCCAAATGCAAAAATGGCAGCAAGATAAAGCTGCAATCCAAGCTGATCGCCGATATACGCTAAACCGGCCGCCAAAAGAGCATTGCCGAAAAAACCGGAAACAAAGACCTTAATCTCAAACTTACCCTGCATCGTTGATGCAACCCCGCCGAATACTGAATCCAGCGCAGCCAGAATCGCAACAGCCATATAAATCGAATACTGCTGGGGGATATTCACAGGTATAAAAAATACCCCTATAAGTATCCCAATAATCATTCCTAAAATAGGCAGCATCTTACCTTATCCTCCATTTTCCGGAGTGAAAACCGGATTGGTGTTCGTTGTGAAATCCAGTTTACCACTATCCGTCTTTTTTATATTCCTGTTGAAAATAGTCGAAGCAGCGTTTATCTTATAGTGCAGATCGTCCATTCCCCCCAGATTGACAATGATGCGTGACTGCAATGAAAATTTGACATTATACAGATCGCCTACATCCACATAGTCGACACTGTCTATCAGCTTGTCCCCATTCAGTTCATCCACTTCTCTTATTGTATCAAATACTTTATATGCTGACGAGAGGGTCTCTTCAGGAATTTCGATTTTTTTTCCCGGGTTTAATGAATCCGGCTCGATACCTTTAATAATCGGAAGCTTTACATCTGGCGGATCCGAAACCAACTCCAGCATGTAACCCTCCTTATCAATCAAAATCGCTGCTCCATTCATGACAAGTACTGCCTCGGCTACCCTCTCCTCCACCTCGATAGAAACAGTCGACGGAATGAGATATCTCACCTTCGCCTTCTTTACGTAGGGGCAGTTCTCTTTGATCGACCGTTCAGCGGCACCGATACGGAACAAATAAAACCTGTCTCCTTTGAAAAGGGCCCTGAAACCATTGCTTCCCACTCGAACGCCGGAACTGCTGATCAGCGTATTCTCATCATAGTGGAGTGATTCCGTTACCTTGTATCCTTTTATATTAAAAAAGGGTGATATTGCAGCATAAACGATTGTTATAGCAAATAATGCCGTTACTAGCAAAAATCTGATAAGCCGGAAAATCCTATTTCGGCTTCTTTTCTTTTTGTTCAATATATGTGCAGGAATCTGCTCAGTTTTTTTCTTTCGTATTTTCATAAATCCCCTGTTCCCTTTCCATTCATCTGCAAGAACTTATGGGGTCCTATGTATTGATGCACCGACCCGGTTTAGCTTTTCTTCAATATTATCATATCCGCGTTCAATATGCTTGATATCGGAAATTACAGTCTCACCTTCAGCAGCAAGTCCGGCCAAAATCAGTGCGGCTCCTCCACGAAGATCACGGGCGTAGACGTTGGCACCGACCAACTTTCTCACACCCTTAATTACAGCAAGCCGTCCCTCGAGTTTAATGTTAGCTCCCATACGCAGCAGCTCATCCACATGCTTGTAGCGGTTCTCAAAAACCGTTTCTACCATGATACTGGTCCCCTTTGCTATGGTCAATATAGCTACCATCTGCGCCTGCATGTCGGTAGGAAATCCAGGGTACGGTAATGTTCTGATGATATCGACAGCCCGAAGTCTCGCCGGTCCATTGACCTGCATCGTGCTTCCCCTGATATTGATCCTGCAGCCGCTCTCCCTAAGAAGAGAAATAATGGAACTCAGATGCTCCGGAATCACATTCCTCAGCAGCAGTTCACCTCCTGTGATTCCTGCAGCTGCCATATATGTACCGGTGACGATCCTATCTGTAATGATCGTATGCTCTGCATTCCTTAGCCTATGATCACCACCGCATACCCTGATAACACTTGAACCTGCTCCGGTTACCTGAACGCCCGTAGACTGAAGATAATTCTGAAGATCTAAAATCTCCGGTTCCTTTGCGGCATTGCGTATGACCGTCTCCCCATCTGCAAACACAGAAGCAAGCATAATATTTTCAGTGGCCCCCACACTCGGGTAATCCAGCTGAATATCGCAGCCCTTCAATCTCTCTGCTTCGCAGTATATAAATCCGCGTTGCGCATCCTGCACCTTCACGCCCATACTTTTCAAAGCTTTCAGATGCAGGTCAATAGGCCTTGGGCCTATTTCGCACCCACCCGGGTAGCTTATAGTCACTTTACCGCATCGAGCCAGCATAGGTCCCATAAAAATAATGGATGACCGCATTTCTGCAGCCAATTCTACCGGTATTTGGGTCTCTTTGATTGTAGAAGA
>JAEYON010000126.1 GCA_023411645.1 Bacillota bacterium
TTCATAAAGCAATATGCCAGCCGCAACCGAAGCATTCAAAGAATTGACCATACCGCACATCGGAAGGCTGACAACAACATCGCTGCGGTCTTTAATCAGGCGCGATACACCTGCTCCTTCAGAACCAATAACAAGCGCTACCGCGCCAGCATAATCCACTGTACACCAGTCTGTGCCGTCCATATCGGCTGCATACACCCAGACATTACGCTTTTTAAGTTCTTCAATTGTTGAAGCTAAATTTGATACCCGTGCTACCGGAAGATGCCCCGCGGCCCCTGCAGACGCTTTCATGACCGCAGAAGTCAAACCGGCGCCATGACGCTTAGGTATTATAATGCCGTGGGCCCCGGCAGCATCCGCCGAGCGGATAATTGCACCTAGGTTATGCGGATCTTCAATCCCGTCGGCTATAACCACAAAGAGCGGTTGCTGACCTGCTCGGTCAAATATATCCTCTAATGAGGCATAGTTGCAGGCTGCCGCAGATGCCACCACGCCCTGATGATTCGTATCAGGGCAAAGCGAATCAAGTTTTTCACGCGTTACATCCTTGACAGGAACGCCGCGTTCCTTTGCCATAGCAATAATTTTTTGCAAGCTTCCTTTGCCGTCCTGGCGAAGAAGCAACACTTTGTCCACTGGCCGCTCTGATCGAAGCAACTCTATGACAGGATTTCTTCCAGCAACAAGCTGGTCTGACTGTGTATTTGAAGCGTCCATGCCGTTCTCCTGTTTTATCGGAATTGTAGAATTTATAGTTTCTATATGGTTATCATTATAGCATATTTTGTCTTTAAAACAAGTATCAGGCACAAAGTGCAGAGTATTTGGCATATTAAAAACTTTTTGAATGCGACGTTTTAACATCTCTTAAATCTAGGAATATTCATTCCTATTTTAACCAATTGCAAAAACCATATACATGAAGATTTTCTTTTATCGAATCTTGTTTACATCCTGTAGAATTCCATTTTCACAACGGTTTAAGATGTATGTTGAAAACTCTGTTGAAATTGTGGAATTCCAATTGATTTATAAAGCTTTTTTAAGTTAAATAAAAAAGTGGAGAGGTTTTTGGTATAAAAAATTTGCTACCATCAGTTTATAAAGCTTGTCAGCTTTTACCGCATACTTGAATTTTCTCAGATAACAATTATAATTTATATGCAGTATAATCGCTAATATAAGAAAAGGTGACCGCTTTGTATAAAGACACATTCTGCAATTACAATACATATCATCTTCATATTCCCGGTTTGGACCTTGACCAAACGTTTAACTGCGGACAGAGTTTTCGATGGTTTCAGCAGGACGATTGGTATTTGGGGGTTGCCGGATCTTATTTCGCCCGCATACGCCAACAGGGGGATACCATTATAATTCAATCAACGGCATCCGAAGCCTTCTGGCAAAATTACTTTGATACAAGTACTGACTACGCAATGCTTAAGGACCTATTTTCGCAAACACCTGCGCTGGTTGCCCCTTGCCAAATGGCAGGCGGTATCCGAATCCTTAAGCAGAACGGGTGGGAGGCATTAGCTAGTTTCATCATTAGCCAGAATAACAACATTAAGCGAATAACCGGTATTATTGCCCGCATGTGCGAAACGTTCGGCGAGCCGATACAAGAGGGGCTGTACGCTTTTCCAACACCCGAGCGGTTGGCGTCATGCACGGTTGAAGACCTTGCCCCGCTGCGCTGCGGCTTTCGCGCCCGCTACTTAATAGATGCCGCGCAAAGGGTTTGCAGTAACGAAGTTTGCATCGACGCCCTATATACACTGCCGCTTGAAGATGCACGCGCTATGTTGATGCAGATAGTCGGTGTTGGACGCAAGGTGGCTGATTGTGCATTGCTTTTTGGCTTTTATCGACTTGAGTGCTTTCCGATAGATGTCTGGATTGGTCGTGCACTAAAAGAGCTATTCCCAACCGGCTTTCCGCAATCACTAAACCCTTACGCGGGTATTGCGCAGCAGATGCTGTTCCATTACATGCGCACCCGGCATACGCAACAATCATCTGCTAGATCAGTGGTCACAGAGACAAGTGCTTAAGCTACTGCGCTGTGGTTAAAACCCACTATTGTAAGGTTCAGCAATGAAATGGTTTGAGTTTGCCAAAATATAAAGACCAAAATGCTTGGATTAAAAGAACCGCAGTTTCTAAAAACTGCGGTTCTTTCTTAGGTTAATGGCGCCTTCTCTTTAAACAAAGGAAAGGCACTGCTTACTTCTTTATAGGTCAGTAATGCTGACCAGGTCAATATCTTTCATACGTTTTTTAGAAAGCAGGCAGTCGGCAAGTGCATTGGCGGTATCCAACGCAGTTAGGCATACAATAGAATGATCAACAGCGCGGCGGCGAAGCCGCACCGATTGGTTTGCCTTGGGGTTCGCGCCGCCCTTAGATGTAGAGATGACATATTGGATTTTACCTGAATCAATTAAATCTATCACATTTGGAGAGGACTCCTGCATCGGGCGCACCGAGTTTGTAGCAACCATTTCGCGGTTAAGCGCCAATGCCGTCCCCGGGGTGGCATAAAGCTCAAACCCCAGCTTTTCAAATTTTTGTGCAATCTGAGTAATTTCCGGCTTATCGGTATCACGTACCGAAATCAGAACACCTCCACGCTCCTCCAGCTTGTAGCCTGCCCCAACCAAGCCCTTAAGCAGCGCCTCCTCAAAGGTTTTAGCGATGCCTAGCACCTCGCCGGTGGATTTCATCTCGGGGCCAAGCTGTACATCGACGTCGCTCAGCTTTTCAAAGCTAAATACGGGCACCTTAACCGCCACATAAGGAGCATCGGGATAGAGCCCCGTTCCATAACCCAGATCCTTTAGACGGGCTCCAAGC
>JAEYON010000169.1 GCA_023411645.1 Bacillota bacterium
CCAGAATCACTCTTGAAAATGGGAAATGAACAAGCAGCCTTCCGAAATTATCCAATCTGATTGAAACAGACATATGAACCTCACAGCATTCACTATATCTATGCTTCCATGCTATATTTATACATACCATAACATATTTTAACTTATTTTACTACTATTTTATTGTTAAAGTATACGTGCTCTTGCAAATGAAGCTTTTGTTCCCGCTATTGCACAGTATCCACATAGAAGAACTGCTAACAGTAACATGTGCTTTTATTGCTTCGCAGTCCATTAGAAAAAAGAATTGAATACTTCAAGATCGTCTCTTGCTACTTAATCCCATGCATGGCCGTACTCTTATCTTAGGTTCATCTTATTGTGAACTCGGCAGCCAGATAGTAGGTATCATAGTCTCCCGTACTTCTGAAATCCAAAATATCCTTCACTACACGGTACTCACCTGCATCAAGACTTCCGTAAAGCCACTCCCACTCTGCAGCCCATTCGCTATCCCCGCCGGAAGTAAGGCTATAACCAATTGAATTGAATCCATAGTTTCCTTCTATCGCAACGGGGACCTGATACCATACTCCGTTATTGTTATTTTCAAGTAAAAAATAATCTCCATAGATACAGTCCCTGTCAGATTTATTCTCAAACTGCAATGTTAATCCGGTCGGAGACACTGTTCCTTCCTTTGGAGCCATCGTTACCCCTTCCAGGTTGTTAACAGCTTCCAATGTTGACGGCATCCAATCACTTATATCCACTGGCTGGCGTGAGTCAGGTGCCGTAGTGGGATCCTCTGTTTCAGGCATTGTAGCGGCGTCCTCTGTTTCTGCTGGCACCACAGCAGGGTTATCCGTTTTTGCAGGTGAAATGCTGCTGTTATAATTTCCGCATCCTGTCAGGAGAGTTATGTTGATAGAAATGCACATACATAGGCACAATAATACTTTCATGGAATACCCCCTTTGTGCTTAACAGACGAGAAATCTACCAAAAAGTTCTCTCAACATAATAAAGTCCATACCGCTTTAGCATTAAGTGCATTCTCATTAATATCAAATCTCGCTGACCTCACCGTTATTAAAGGTAACAATAACCTTAAAATTGTATGTCGGATAAATATTTTTCTCCACAGGCGCACCTGTGTCTGAATGCACAACGCTAACTATAGAATAGACGTATTCATTACCTTCGTTGTCTGCAGAAATCCCGCCGTACTCAACTGCAGGCACCTCTGCAACATTTATTTCGCCTGCCGCTATCATCACATTCATTCTGTCTCTGGCTTCTGAATTGACTATATTAAAGCTGGTGACATCTTTTCTAAAAACTTCTTTATCCATGTAAAACGCTTTCACTACCACGTTCTTTATCTTGAAATCTTGTTCACCAAACGTTTTATTCGATAATTTAAATGAGTAATCTGTCCTCCCTGCAGTGGTACTTGTGCCGCTTTCCATTATACTTAATCTGTTTTCAAAGTCATCTTTGATATTTTGGTAATATGGATTAGAATTCAGCTTTTGCTGACTCCCATCGTCAGACTTTTGATACATATTGAGTATATAGTTATCATTGTAGGATAACTCTAATTCGCAAGTATAATTAATTCCATTTGCAGACAGGCATACAAAATCGTTTTCATTTGAATTGCTTTGTGTTGATAAATTAAGATAAACCTTTGAAGCTGCATCTGACTGCTTTAGAGTAAACTCAATCAGTACTTTTACAATCCCTGTTTTTGTATTCACACCGTTATATGAAAATTTATAATCTGATACAATATTCTGACTCTCATTCAAAAGCTGCCTTACTTCATCTGAGATTCTATAGCTATTATTGTTCAACCCCTGGTTTATATTTGATTCCATAGTCGAAATACGACTATTTAAAAAATCCATTTCTTCCTTAAATTTAGCATTTTGATAAATCAATAGTCCTACAATTGCTATCAAAGCGATAATAATTATATTGTTCTTTTTACCGTTTTCCATCTGCAATCACCTCACGCATGTTTTCCTTTCAAATGCCTGATTGAATAAAGCATATTCATATGAATATGAGACGATATCATTTATATACAGAAAAATCATCACGTCTAAAGTAAAATACTCTTTTATGCAATTATGATATAGATTACTGTTCAAAATTTCAAGTGGTGGAACGAATTAAAATAATATCCTATCATATCTCCTTCCCAAAAAGCCGATAAATATATCGTGGCTATTCAACACTATTGAACCCGGTTATGGAAAACCGGGCATATTCATTGACTCATATGATGCAAGGAGGCATGATTTATGAGGATTTCAGATTCATCCGTAACACTCTACGGAGCAAGTACTTCCGTTGAAAAGCATACAAAAGAAGAATCATTAAAAATGTGGGTTGGTAACACAAGGCCAGATTTTGAGGGTGAAAACAGGGCTACTCAACCGACTTTACCCACCATACAGCTGACAGATATTCTTCAGCTTTCCGAAGAAGGCAAAAAAGCGCTCGAGGACAAATTGAACGCAGCATCAAGCTGCGGGTACTTCAGTAAAGATGAAGATATGTTTGAACTGGGCGACGGAGACAAAAGAAAAATTTATTTGGTTCAAAAAATGATCGAGTTTCTAACAGGTAAAAAACTCAAATTTGCAATCCCCCGGAGAATTATTGGCGAACAGAATAACGGACACGGGCATTACGCAAATACGCTCACATCCGGTCCTGCACCGTTGCGAGCTCCTGGCTCCAGCCAGCCTCAGCTTGTACAGGGCTTAGTTCGTCAGGGCTGGGGACTGGAGTATAACCTACGGGAGACGCATTATGAAAAACAGACAATGTCCTTTTCCGCAGGGGGAGTTGTAAAGACTTCTGACGGCAGAGAAATAAAATTCAATCTTGATCTGAATCTCAGCAGAGAATTTTCTTCAAACCTGAATCTTTCAGTTCGGGCCGGAGATGCGGTCAAGGTGGACCCGCTGGTAGTGAATTTCGGGAATGCAAGCGCATCGCTTACCAATGAAAAATACTGGTTTGATATCGACGCGGACGGAACGGATGACCAGATATCATTTGTGGGAAACGGGAGCGGCTTTTTGGCATTCGATATTAACGACGATGGCATTATAAATGATGGAAGTGAGCTGTTCGGCCCTCAGAGCGGCAACGGTTTTTCCGATCTGTCTGAATACGACATTGACAATAACGGCTGGATTGATGAAAATGACGATATCTACAGCAAGCTTCGCATATGGACGAAAGATGCTCAGGGCAATGATCAGCTGTTTGCCCTCGGTGCGAAGGGCATCGGTGCCATTTATCTGGGCAGTGCCGCAACCGCCTATGACCTGAAGACCTCTGCTAACGAATCTCTTGGAAGTATCGCGCGAAGCGGGATTTTCCTGAGAGAAAGCGGACTTGCCGGGACAATACAGCATGTAGATTTGACTGTCTAATGTTAATCTATTACCGCTTATTTCCGGCTGTCTGACTTTCCCCAAGCTTCAGCTCGGACACCAGCATACCTGCCAGTATCAACAGACAACCCAAGGCTTTTGTCAATGAGGGTATTTCCGTCACGCCCTCAGAGTTCGGTATGATCATAGCAAATATCACTGCAAACACCGGCTCTGCAGTAAGGATCAGCGCTGTGTGGGACGGCGTTGTATCCTTCTGGGCAATTGTCTGACCGCCAAAGGCCAGTGCAGAACCAAGAATTGCCGTAAAGAGGAGAATTCCGATCACAGTCCCGTTGAATTCAATTGGCTTACCTGCGTCTGCAGTCAGCCAGAAGCCTGTACTCACGACGCCCACAAAAAGAACCTGGATGATCGCAAGCAGCGGCGCATCCTCCGTTTGTGTGAACCTGTCAATAGCTATGATCTGGAATGCCCAACATATCGCGCACAGAAATGTCAGAAAATCACCATAGTTGAAACTGAAGCTCAGACCTCCAGAAAGGAAAAATAGCCCTATAAAGGCAATTGCAATGCCGATAACAGAAGCCCTGTCCGGCTTCTTTTTCAAAATAATGGCTGCAATGATCGGCACTATCACAACATTAAGACCTGTAATAAATCCCGAATTGGACGCAGAGGTGGTGTACAGCCCAAGTACCTGGAATGCCATGCCGCCAAACATAAACACTCCAATAATACATCCGTAAAGAAGAGTTCGCCTGGTGAGCTTTCTTAGATTTTTGCGGAACAATACTGTAAGCACAGCGGCAGCAAGTATAAAACGCATAGAAAGATAGGCATATGCCGGAACGTATGCCAATACCATTTTCATCAGAGGAAACGAAGCCCCCCAGACTATGGTAATTGCTAATAATACTAGATCCGCTCTGAGTTTTTTTGTCATCGATTAAAGGACCTTTTGCAAGAAAGCTCTTGTCCTCTCATTTTTGGGATTAGTGAAAATCTCCTCAGGCTTGCCTTCTTCCTTGATCTCGCCATTGTCCATAAAGATAACGCGGTTGCCGACTTCTTTGGCAAAGCCCATCTCATGAGTAACCACCAGCATGGTCATGCCTTCATTTGCAAGATCCTTCATGACCTCAAGCACCTCACCGACGAGCTCGGGGTCTAGTGCCGAGGTCGGCTCGTCAAACAACATGATCTTCGGCTTCATCGCAAGTGCTCTTGCGATAGCCACTCTCTGCTGCTGACCGCCCGAGAGCCTTGAGGGATATTCATTCCTCTTATCGGCCAGCCCGACCTTTTCCAGTAATTTTAGCGCATCAACAGAAGCCTCCTCCTTCGGTACTTTTCGAACCGTTATAGGCGCCTCCATCACATTCTCGATCACAGTCATATGAGGAAACAGGTTAAACCTCTGAAACACCATACCAAGCTCCGTACAAAGCTCCGAAACCTTCTTCTGAGATACCTTAAGCTGGTTTTTCCCGTCTATTCTTTCATCTATCAGTTCACCCTCAACATAAACGCGTCCGCTGGTAATCCTCTCCAAATGATTCAGGCACCTGAGCAGTGTGCTCTTTCCGGAACCGCTCGGTCCGATGATACACACCACTTCACCCTTTTTTACCTCCAGATTGATGTTTTTCAGCACCTCGAGACTGCCGAAGGACTTATATACGTTTTCCACTTTAACCATTGGCATAATGCAACGTCTCCCTTGAAACTAATTAGTCGGTCTACTCGTATACGGAGTATTTTTTCTCAAACTTCTCAAATATAATGGTAAATACCGTAGTCATAATCAAGTAGATAATGGCTGAAGGAACATATATTAGAGCTTTTGCCTGCAGGCTTTGGATCTCATTTGTTACCCTCATCAAATCCTGCATAGCAATAACTGAAACAAGAGAAGTGTCTTTAATCATCATAATAAATTCATTGCCAACCGGAGGGATTAATCTCCTATATGACTGAGGGATGATAACTCTTCGCATGGCTTGTCCATAGGTCATTCCAACAGCCTTCGCCGCTTCCATCTGGCCCTTATCAATAGACTGTATCGCCGCTCTGATTATTTCTGCAAGGTAGGCTCCCGCATTCAGGCTGAACGCAATAAATGCAGCCGATGTAGCACTCATTCCTTTAAGCGGTGGATCGAAAAACATCGGAAAAGCATAGTAAATAAAAAACAATTGCATAAGAAGAGGAGTGCCTCTGAAGAACCAAATATACACCCAGGACACCTTGTTGATGATAACGTTCCTGGATAACCTGCCAAGCGCCAGCAACAGGCCTAAGAGCAAGCCGAATATAACCGCTACAACGGTTAATTCAATCGTTATTCCTGCTCCTTTAATCAATCTGGGCAAAAAAGGCAACAATTCAAGCATGATTCGAACATCCCCCATATAACCAATTTGTTCAAGCTTTTTTATTTTAAAGGTTAATACTAAAAAACAAAATCTCAGGTGGAGCAAAAGCTCCACCTGACAACAGAAGCCGCTATAATTACATCAAATCCCCTGGTAACACTTGATTACCGCCGATATCCATTTACTGCTGACATCTTATCTTCTATGCTTCTGTACGCTATTCCAGATTTTTGGTCATATCTTCCCCAAACCATTTTTCTGAAATCTTTCCTAATGATCCGTCATTCATCATTCCCTCAAGTATCTTATCCACTTCCGCACATGCTTCTTTATTCTTAATATCAAATCCAACGGCAATGGGTTCATTCGGAAGCGTAGTAGAAACCAGATTGAAGCTTTCCATGTCATTGGCTACAAAATACTTGCCTATAACAAGATCTGTCACGACCGCTTCCACTCTGCCGATCTTCAAATCATTCAACGCCTGGATCATTCCCTCATACTTTTTATACTCTTTGAATGGGGTAGTCTTCTGAAATTCAACGCAGGCATCATCAGATGTTGTTCCCATCTGGACTGCGACAATTCTATCTCCCAGATCCTTTTCCGATGCAATTTCTGCATTGTCTTTATTAACAATAATAACCTGATTGTTGGCGATATACGGACGAGTATACGCAATGGTCTTCTTTCTTTCTTCCGTAATGCTAAGAGATGAAATGATACAATCATATTTGTTCGAACTCAATGCAGTAAAAATGGCAGTCCATGCAGTCGGAACAAATTCAATCTCTTTGTTCATTCTTTTTGCAATTTCCTGAGCCAGCTCAACATCAAAGCCCGCGTAGTTGCCGGCTTCATCCCTATATTCCATCGGCGGATATGTATCGTCTATACCCACACGAAAAACATCGGATGTTTTGTTCGCTCCACATGCGGTGAACACAAAAGTCATGACTAGTACAAGGGCCAGCGCCAATGTAAACCTTTTTTTGTACATAAATAATCCTCCCTCAAATATAGGTTCTTTTATGTAAATTATTAATGTATATCTTATATCAAAACACAAAAGTTTACAATAAAAAATATGCTATAAAAATAATCCAAAATATTCTTCCGCCGCATAATATCAAGTTATTCAGCCTTGGTTCTCTAGTTATTCAGCCTTAGTTCTCTAGTTATTCAGCTTTTTAAATATCTCGTCCTTGATTTTACTCTTTAAGTAGAGAGTATTGCTGCCATCATTGATCAAAGCCCGTCTGATAAATTCAATTTCCGCTTCCGAAAGGTAAACAGCCTTTGCCTTCTTTTGCGGACTGACATTGGCAAAGAGCTCGCCAATGGCATTTTTGGCAGCCTCTGAGCTTCGGAAGTAATATACGTTCTGCGAATCGTCGAATATGGCGCCATGATCCGTATATATCTGTGTGATCTTTGCAGCCTTGACTCCTGTTATCTTTGCTATATCACCGACCGAGTAAGTTCCCTCATAATCAATGTAGTAGTCGTCCGCTCTGATGCCCGATTTTCTTACAATAAAACCTGATTGATTGACCATAGCCATATACCCCTCCCCGCTTCTCACACTTCCGCGTTTTTCCCTATAACAATCGGATAATCTGTTTCACCCTTCAAATGCTTTCCGGGATGCATGACGACGTTCTTGTCCATAATGACATATTCGATGGAAGCGTCCTGCCCGATCATGGAAGCCTGCATGACAATACTATTCCTGACAACAGCTCCCTTCGAGACGGTAACGCCTCTGAACAGGACACTGTTTTCAACGATTCCTTCAATGAAACATCCGTCGGCGACGATGGAGTTTCTGACCTCGGCTTCCTCATTGTACTTTGCCGGCGCTTCATCTTTGACCTTTGTATAAATTTTTCCTTCCCTGATAAACAGCTCGTTTCTGATCTCCGGGTTCAGCATCTCCATGCTGCTTCTGTAATAGGACTGCACGGAGCTGATATTCCGCCAGTAGCCTTTAAATTCAAATCCATATACGCCCAGCTTGTCAAGCTTTTTGATTAGTATATCCTTGACCAAGTCATAATCTCCGTGAGCTATACATTCCTCCAACAAAGAAATCAGCAAGTTTCTTCTGATCAGGTAAATTCCTATTGAGCCCAGGTCGGACTGCGGATGCATGGGTTTTTCCTGAAAATCGGTCACACGGCTGTTTTTATCTATCGTGATGACACCAAGTCTGGACAACTCTTCCTGGCTGAAGTCATACATCTTCCGATAAGCCAGCGTAATGTCCGCATTTACCGAAAGATGATACTCAAGCATTTTATCCATTCGCATTTTAAATATACTGTTTCCCTGGGATATTATAACATATTCCTCATTGCTTCGCTTCAGGAAGGACAGATTGTTGTACATTGCATCCGCACTCCCCCTGTACCAACCGCTTTCATCCTCCGATAAAGAAGGAGGAAAAACAAACAATCCGTCATACCTTCTGTCCAGATCCCATTCCTTTCCCGATCCCAGATGGTCCATCAATGAACGAAAGCTGTATTGGGTTAATACGCCAACATTTTTTATACCGGAGTTCACCATATTGGATAAAATAAAATCGATAGCCCTGTATTTCCCGGCAAAGGGTACCGCAGAAACTGATCTGATATAAGACAGTTCCTTGAGCGCGGGCTTTTTCCACCCCGAGAGTATCAATCCCATTGTATTCGTCATTCACACTCACCGCCTTTGTATATGCTTGCCCCGGATGGAATCTCCATACAACAAAAATCTTCATGCTTCGTGTGCATGTCGACCATCACGTTCTTCCCCAATATTCTATCATCCGGTATTTCTGCGCCCTCGCCGACCACCGTAATTCCTGAGCTATAAATGCCTGGCTTGAGTTCATTTGGGATATTCTCTCCCTGTCCTATGACAACATTCCTTCCGATACGGGCATCCTCTCCGATGATACAGTGATCAAGCCGGCAGCCTTCGTCAACATGCGTATTTGACATGATAATTGAATTCTCTACCAACGTCCCTTTTGCTATCATGACTCCGGGAAATAGCACTGAATTCCTTACCTCTCCGTAAATCATGCATCCCTCTGCAACCACCGATGTTTTGACACTGCCTGTAGATCCTACATAATGTGGCGGCTTGACCGGATTAGGCGTATATATCCTCCATTCCGGATCGTACAGATTAAATTCAGGAACCCTTTTGACCAGATCCATATTAGATTCCCAGAAGGCCTGTATGGTACCGACATCCTTCCAATAGCCTACGAATTTATACGCCCAGAGGCTTCGTCCATCCGCAAGCATTGCGGGTATAATATCCTTGCCGAAATCATGTTCTGAATCCTTGTTTTGTTCATCCCGAACAAGGTAGTCTCTCAGGACATCCCATGTAAATATGTATACGCCCATGGAAGCCAGTGTGCTTTTCGGATTTTTGGGCTTTTCCTCGAATTCCTTCACGCAGCCTCTCTCATCCGTATTCATGATCCCGTATCTTGAGGCTTCTTCATAAGGAACGTCGATCACCGAAATCGTCGCCTCAGCGTTGTTTCTGATGTGGAAAGCCAACATTTCGGAGTAGTCCATTTTATAGATATGGTCGCCGGACAGAACAGCAACATACTTCGGAGCCATCTTGTCTACATAGTCGATATTTTGACTGATCGCGTTGGCAGTACCTTTATACCAATCCGCGCTGCTCTCCTTCATATATGGGGACAATATAGTAACACCGCCGTTCATCCTGTCCATATCCCATGGCTTTCCGATACCGATATGATTATTCAGCTTCAAGGGCTGATACTGAGTAAGGACGCCAACCGTATCAATTCCTGAATTGATGCAATTACTCAGTGAGAAATCGATTATCCTGTATTTGCCGCCATACAAAACCGCAGGCTTGGCGTCTTTCTTTGTCAGGATGCCGAGTCTGCTTCCCTGCCCTCCGGCAAGTAAAAGTGCGATAATTTCTTTTTTTATCACTGTCGAATCCCTCCATGAATGTTTTAGTGGAAATCCGCGCCTAAATGGCGCTAAACATCCTCCTTGTTGTTGTTCTATCAATCCTATGTCAGCCCTCCGGTAAATATGTGCTTACTCTGATATGCCGGACAAACCCTGATGCATATACCGCAAACAGACCCTCGGCCAATTTGCTTGAAATTCAGGTTCATGTACTCGCTGCAGGCCTTCGCATCCACGATCTCATCCCTTGGAGCTCCTTCATACCATTCACTGCCTGTCAGAGCCATGGCCGGGCAGGCGTCAACACACTGGTTACATGAACTGCAAGAGTAAATCCTGTTTGCTTCTATGTCTGTTGAAGGCGCTTCTGAGCCTGCTAACGCAACAATGCCATTTGACGCTTCTGTGCCTGTTGAATGCGTGTTCGCGACTCTGGAAGCATCCAAGCCTGTTGGGCTCGGAACTGTGCCTGCTGAAACTAACGGCATATCTGTCAGGATCGTCGCAAGCCTTACCCGCGGACCGTATGTTTTATGCAGAAAGAGCCCATTCTTCCCTATGGATCCCAGACCTGCCATTACGGCAGCGGTTTTATGCGGGAATATACCTCTATAAGGGTCGTCCATGTCGTTCACGGTCTGTGAGGCCGGAACCGCCATAGCATTATAATTATGCTGCTGTATATAGATTAATCCGCGCAGAGCTATCTGATCAAGCAGCGTATTAACTGTTCTGTAATGATGAAAATATGTAAATGAGGGTTTATCAGTAATTTCGTCAATAATCGCATCTGATAGCCTGACGCCAACTGTTACAGCATAATGAAGGTGCTGGATACGGCTTGGCAGCTTCCCGGCAACATCGGAAAATCCTACAAATGAGGCACCAGAATCTATGAGCAGTTCGGTTAATTTCAGTGTATTCATCCGATTTTCTCCTCAGAATCTATAGCATTACGCTTCTATTATTATGATAACATAGATAAAATATTTTCACCACAGAATGAAATCTAAAATGATATCTCTTTGTTTATCCTTTTTAACAAAAACGTTATATGCTATAATTGATTTTACTACATCAAGCCGTCACTTGGGAGGTTTTAATGAATTCTCTGGGCAGCAGTAAGGAAATAGTGCAAAATAAGCTGATCATCATGTATATCATACACCGGCTTGGTATGCCCGTGAGTAATATCCATATCACAAAAATGGTGCTGGAGACCCGTCTGATGAATTATTTTGTTTTCCAGCAATGCTTTAACGAGCTTCACGAGGGCAAGCTGGTGACAGCGCAAGACGATAGCACCGAAGGTGATGGCTTTGAAGACAGCCACATGCAATACATTCTCACCGAGACAGGCAAAAATACACTGCAATATTTTCTTCATCTGATTCCAATGGGCATCAAAAAGCAACTGGACAAGATAACGTCGTCCATACGCAGAGATATCCGCGAGGAAACACTTATCACAGCCGACTTTATTCCCGAGAGTGAAGATAAGTTCTCTGTTATATGCGGGATTAAAGAAAATGATTTCTCCCTCATCGATCTGAAAGCCGCCGTGGGCACAAAAAAAGATGCCCGCTTCATATGCGAAAGCTGGAAAAAGCATTCTTCCACTATTTACGCGGAAATCATCGAGGCACTGACAAAGCAGCGGGACTGAATAGATAAACTGTTGAAATTTTTCATTATATACATATGTACTTTTTTCTTTTATAATAAAAAATAGTACATATGGAGGTAAAAATTATGTCAGTTACATTCAGACCGTTTACCGATAAACCTGGATTTACTCCAGATTTTTCACGCGTGCATGATTTTCTTGTAAAACTAAATCACCCAAAGGTAATAACTGAAGGTTATCTATGGGGGCGCTGGGAGTGGATGTTTTCCTTACGATATCTTGATATTTCATATCTGCAGAGAATAGGTATCTGGGAGGATAATGGAGAAATTGTTGCCCTTGCTACATATGAACAATCAATTGGTGATGTTTGGTTTTGCATTAATCCCCAATATTCTTATCTGAAAAATGAAATGCTTATATATGCTAAAGAGAACCTGAGCAAAGACGGACAGATCAAAGCATTGATCAGAGATACCGACAGCGATTTCCAGGATATTGCTGCCAGACAGGGCTTTATACCCACACAAGAGCGTGAGAACAATGCCGTTATCCCGATCGAAGAATCATTAATGGAGTATACGCTTCCTGAAGGATATCGTATTGTAAGCCTTGCAGATGAATTTGATATGAAAAAATATGGTAAAGTATTGTGGCGTGGATTCAATCATGAGGGAGAAGCGCCTGAAACAGAAGAGGAGCTTCAAATCCGAAAAACTGAGGTGTCCGGACCTCATGTAGATTTAAATTTGAAGGTTGCGGTCGCCGCCCCGAACGGAGATTTTGTCTCATATTGCGGTATGTGGTATCTACCCGAAACCGATTACGCTTTAGTAGAGCCGGTAGCTACCGATCCTGATTACAGAATGATGGGTTTGGGGAAGGCCGCTGTTTTAGAAGGAGTACGACGCTGCGGAAAACTTGGAGCGAAAATGGCGTATGTTGGTTCATCGCAGCAGTTTTATTACAATATCGGTTTTCGCCCATGTTCTACAGAAACATGGTGGGTATATAAAGCAAAATAGAGAACCGGTCATCAGTAGCTTCATTTGATATTCACGCGTGATAATCACGTGATTATCACGCGTCAAACAATTCGTCAATCGCAATCTGCAAACCATTAAATGCTATTGACTTAATCAGTTCGCCTGATTTAAAGGTATCATAATTATATATGAAGTATTTTCCTGAATTCTTTCCGAAGCTGTAGACATATACTTCCTTACAACGTTAGGCTTATTTCCTTGTGCTTCTCCGATTCCTTATAGAGGACAAACTTGCTTCCGATTACCTGCACCACATCGGCGCCTGTCCTTTGCGCAATCTCCTCACTGATCTCACGGGCATCCGAATCCGCGTTTCTGAGTACCGCCGCTTTCACCAGCTCTCTTGCCTCCAGTGCATCATTGAACTGCTTTATCATATTATCGCTGATCCCGCCCTTACCGATCTGAAAGATCGGGTCGATCGTATTTGCAAGACCTCTTAACTGGCTTCTTTGTTTGCTTGTCAGCATACAGCTCCCTTTCCTATCATACATATTTTCAATTTTATACTCCAGCTATGCATATTCGCTGCCTATGCTCGCAATTGCTTAATACTATCTTACATAATCAAACTCGGCATCGTGTATTTTTACCGTGTCGCCTTCCTGAATCCCCATTTTCTCAAGCGCGTCAATAACGCCCTTCGTTTTAAGTGCCCTCTGGAAGTACTGCAGAGACTCATATACGCCAAAGTTCGTGGAACCGACCACCTTTTTGACCCAGCTTCCTTCAATAATAAAGACATTACCTTCTCTACGGATCGTAAACGGTTCTTCCTCCTGAGCTGTATAAACCACCTCTGACTCTGAGTCGGTTAACGGAACGACATCCGGCAGCTCGCGAAGCTGTGCTGCTACATAATGCATCATTTCCCTTATTCCGCTGTTCGCAGCAGCAGATATGGGGAACACCTTATAACCCATCCCCTCGACTGCTTTTGTAAAGCTCTCCAGCTTCTCACGGCCTTCCGTCAAATCTGTCTTGTTTGCCGCAACGACCTGTGGTCTTTCTGCGAGCTTGGGATTGTACTTTCTGAGCTCTTCATTGATTGTCACAAAATCGTCGAGAGGATCCCTTCCATCTACACCGGCTACATCAACCACATGCAGAAGCAGCTTCGTTCTCTCAACATGCCTCAAAAACTCAAACCCCAGTCCGACGCCTTCATGCGCGCCTTCAATAAGTCCGGGAATATCGGCAAGCACAAAGCTGCTGCCTTCGTCAAGGCTAACAACCCCGAGGTTCGGCTCCAAGGTGGTAAACGGGTAATCTGCTATTTTCGGAGTCGCCGCGGAGGTCATGGATAAGATCGTGGATTTGCCTGCGTTGGGGAATCCAACCAATCCCACATCCGCAATCAGCTTCAGTTCCAGCTCCACCTGATATTCCTCTCCGGGATCACCGGCTCTGGCAAAGCTGGGCATTTGCCTGGTGGAGGTCGCAAAATGCTGATTGCCTGCTCCGCCCTTGCCGCCCTTCGCGATTACATTGCTCTGTCCGGGCTCTGTCATGTCAGCAAGAATCCTGCCAGTCACCAGATCTCTTACAATCGTACCGGGAGGAACCTTGATGATCAGATCCTTTCCGCTCTTTCCGGTGCATTTGGATGTGCCGCCCTGCTCTCCCGATTCCGCAACATATTTTCTCTTATATCTAAAGTCGATGAGGGTCCTTAGACCGTCATCCACCAATAAAACCACATCTCCACCTTTGCCGCCGTCACCGCCATCGGGTCCTCCTGCAGCAACATACTTCTCCCGGCGAAAGGATACCTTGCCGTTTCCGCCGTCGCCGGCCTTAATATTTATTTTTGCACGGTCAATGAACATTCTTTGCTCCCTTCAAACCTATGGCCTGTCCGGTCCGGATCGGTCTTAGCTTCGTAAATGGCTATGTGTGAAGCCGGATTTGCTCCGCAAATAGCTTCATGTGAATCTCGGGGGCATCGAGCCCCCTCGCTTCCGGCCGGATTTGCTCCGCAAATGGCTTTAACTGCAAAAAGTCCCGGCACATAAAGCCGGGACTTATTTTTTGCTTATTACATTGCTACTATACTTACCTGCTTTTTGTCCTTGCCTTTTCTTTCAAACTTGACCTTTCCATCGGACAGAGCAAAAAGGGTGTCATCCTTGCCGATTCCTACATTTACGCCAGGATGAATCTTCGTTCCTCTCTGTCTTACCAAGATGTTGCCGGCCAGTACAAACTGTCCGTCGCCTCTCTTGACACCAAGTCTTTGCGCCGCACTGTCACGGCCGTTTCTTGAGCTGCCGACACCTTTTTTATGAGCGAACAGCTGGAGATTAATTTTAATCATCGGAAAACACCTCCTCTTCTACTACTAAAACAAATTTACCGTATGAATGTTCTATCTGTTTAAAGCCGATCGCCGTAGTCTCGAGAACAATCTGCGCAGTCGTTTTCTGCTGCTGTGTCAACCTCTCCGGCAACCGGATCGTCATGTGTCCATCGCTTTCACTGTAACATCGCTTAAGGCCAGCCAACTCTTCCAGCGCACCTGCTGCGGTATAGGCTGTAACCGATACTGCCGAGCAGATGATGTCCTGTCCCGCCTCAGCATATCCTGAATGCCCGTTGATGTCAAAGCCTCTGATAGAACCCGTCGAATCCCTTGAAATCCTTATCCTGATCATTTCAATCAAACACTGATCTTATCGATCTGCACCTTTGTGTATGGCTGCCTGTGACCGGTTTTATTCCTGTAACCCTTCTTGGGTTTGTACTTGAATACAATAACTTTCTTGTCCTTACCCTGTCCGAGTACCTTTGCGGATACACTTGCATTCTCTACCAACGGTTTTCCAAAGGTAACATTCCCTTCGTTAGAAACTGCCAGAACCTTATCAAACGTCACTATTGTTCCGTCTCCGGCTTCCAGTTTCTCCACAAATACAACATCGCCTTCCTGCACTTTGTACTGCTTACCACCTGTTTCTATAACAGCGTACATGTTTTATACCTCCTGCTTACAGACTCGCCGGACCTCGCAGGCAGTGACGTTTATACAAATGCTTTGCAGCATGCCTCGTCACATTTAAAAGCCTTGGCCGAGCGGTTACCGAGATATTCTAACACACAAGCGTGTTGGTGTCAACTTCAATGATTTTTATTTCGCAGTGTGTGTGATCCGTTTTTGAGAGCCTGTGAATAAAAGTCTGTAAATTAAGCTTTCTATGATAAAATAAAAATCATAGGAGGCTTTTTTATGGCAAAAAGACGTGAACCAATGAGTGAGGGTAAAAGGAACATCATCGCAAGTTTACT
>JAEYON010000016.1 GCA_023411645.1 Bacillota bacterium
ACCAAAAGTCAATTCCCCTATCACCAGCCCCGTCAACAAAATTTTCCTCATTGAGATTATAACCCATCCATTCAGCTGTAATACGCACTAAAGATTGCTCAAAAACTAACCCAGAATCGTCTGATAGTGATAATATGTTTTTTATATATTCATTTTGTAAATTATCATAAAATACTGAAATCTCACTCACACTCATGTTACAACCCTCCTAGTACATCCCAAGAAAAGCATAATTAGATGTTCATCTGTTTTTTCAAATTGCCATTCACATTATAGAAATAATTACCATTTACAACCATATATTAACTCTTTCTTACCAACGATAATCTTTGTATGAAAATACAACACAGGGATATTATACCAATAATCGACAAGTAATACAAATGCCTTTATTAATTATTTTTTTTTGACCAATTTTAGCCCCCATGATTAAGGATATTGATGCGGGTTACCATTTCCCCTCCTTTCCGGCAAAGTAACCGTTGCCTGTATATCTAATACAGCCTGTCTGAGCCGGTCAGCTTCAAGCTAGAATATCATCCGGTCGATATGACCCATCGTATTTGCCCTTGCAGCAATCTGATTCAAGTTGTTTCCGATAAGGCGAAGTTCCTTCATCATAGCTAGGTAGTCTGGCGAAAGCAGTTCCTTGGGTATATAGCGATTAATCAGAGTACGCAGATATCTTTCCTGTGAAAATCCGGTTTTTGCTACTTTCTTAAACTGCTGACATTCTTGTGAGTTTAATCGAAACGTTATTTTGATGTTTCTTTTAGCATAAAGTACCTGCTTGTCTGAATCGGGTGGTTTCTGAATGGCTGCAATTCATATATAACAATTTCCTGTACACGCTCCAGTTTCATCTACCTTCACCCCCTTTCCCACAGGGGACGGCAAGCAGAATATCAAAACTTCATTCTGAGGCTTTCTCGAAGATCATTCTCAGGCTAACAATATAACTTTTATCAGCTTTACGCATCTTCATTTTTCTTCTGCTTTCACAGAATTATGATTTAGCACTCTATGTGGTAGCACTCTTTTTATTACTGATAGTATAATAAAGTGGGTGATTTTATTTGGAGTTAAGATTTAGTGCTACTCAGATTGCAATAATAGCGGCTGTTTTAATCATTATTGCTGATATCATAGCCCTTATAGCAGCTTTGGCGGCCTATGACGAGGAACAAGAAAAAGATGAGGCCACCAAAAACGATATAAAGAACCAAATCAAATACCTCGACAGCAGATTAAAAGCAATAAAATAGGTAGTTAGCATACTTTTCTGTTTCTGCATCAGAACGGCAGTGCACTTTTCTCTGTCTTCCTGATCCACAGGCCATACAATAAACTAACTCTTATCACAACTTTAAATCAGCCTGTCTTTGCGAAAGCCCGCCGTTATAAAGCGCCATATTGCCTTTCTGTTTGTCAGCCAGGCAATTTGCGTGTCGTTCTTGGTATTGCTGAGCATTCTTGGTATAAAAAATTTTGCTACTGTTTCTGGTTTGTCTGCCAGTATGTTGAATAACTTTCTGAACTTTTCATCTGAGATGACTTCCGCCTGTTCTCCATCAGGAGTTTTTGTAATAAAATCTGTCAACATCATACCAGGCGATAGTCGCCCGGCTATTACGCCGGTACCCTCCAGCTCCCTGGCAAGCCCTTTCGTAAAGTACGTTAACGCGTGCTTGGTGGTTCCGTACAGTACTGTTTTGAGTTGTATCATGTTGTTTGAGCCAAGGCCTTCCATGTTGTATATCGCGCCATACCCCTGTTTTAGCATCCCCGCTGCCGCTATTTGTGAACCGTATATCATTCCGGTAATATTAGTATGAATAATATTTTCCGTGTAGGTTTCGCCCACTTCCCACGAAAACATGTGCGGCGCGTTTTGCCCTGCGTTATTAATCCATATATCAATCCCATTCCACTGCGCCAGAGATATATCCCAAAGGTTTTGCAAGCTTGCTTTTTCCTGGACATTGCATGGAACATAGATGTATTTCCCCATAAATGGCGATAGTGCATCATGAGATTCATCTGTCAGCGCTTTGCCTCTGCCGGACAGCGTAACATTACATCCAGCTTGTAAAAACTCCCTTGCCATAGAAAAACCAATTCCGCGTGTACTGCCGGTTATCACAACATTTTTCATAAATATGCTTCCGTTACCTTTCGTTCAACCATTCGAGTACAGGTTCGAGATTTTCCTCCTTAACACCGTCAAAACCGTTTTCAACAATATCAATCGATTCTTCAAGTTTTTCATCTTTGTCCTTGCGCCTTTTCAGCATCTTTACAAACATGGACATCATGATTTTATCCATGCCTTTCAGCTCTTTCAAAGGGAAACACCCGCCGCGCAGATAAAAAAACGGTATGCCTTCAATCTTATTCCTTGTAATAACTGTCTCAGTATCTGGTTCAGCGTTTCGTGCGGAACCAGATCCACAAACAGCTTTGACATTATATTTTCGTGTTTTTTGAAGACCCTGTATCTTTCCGATTTTCATCCAGCCCAAAAAAATGATTTCTTCTCCATGATTGACCTTTGATAGTTCTTTTACACTGAAAGCCTTGAGTTTCGTCTTAGCAGCCAGCATATCAGCATACCTCTTTGTAAAACCCGTTTTTGACTCATAAACAATTACCATTTCTAATAGATCTCCTTTGCGAAAAATTCGGTTTGCCTGTGCGTGCTCCTGATAATCAGTACAATGAGGGATTGTAAGCTTTGCAATTCTTCATTAGTTTGAGGAAATCATCTCAAGTACGTTATCATACGAGGTCAGTTCCAGATTGTCAGCAAGCTCAGGTTCGCTGAAAAGATAGCCCTGTGCTATGTCACAGCCCTCATTTATCAGGAATTCCAACTGTGTCCTATTTTCCACACCTTCCGCTGTAACAGTCAGATCCATATTATGAGCCAGCGATATCAGCGCCTTTGCGATCTTAGCCTGTTTTGAATTGCCTGTGATGCCGTGGATGAATGTCTTGTCTATCTTCAGGTTGGTAATGGGCAGCAGCTTAAGATAATTCAGAGAAGAATAGCCTTTTCCGAAATCATCCAAAGACACCCCGATGCCCATTTTTCTAAAGCGTTCCATCGTGATAATGGTGTGTTCAAGATCCTGCATGGCAACGCTTTCGGTAATCTCAAGTTCAAGCCACTCAGCCTCTACCCGTGTCTCTGATATTATCGAGCTTATTCTATCTACCAGGTCTGCCTGTTGAAATTGCTTTGCCGACAAATTGACAGAGATCTTTAGTTCTGGAAATCCGCCCGTGCGCCATTGGAATAGCTGCATGCAGGCTGTTCGAAGAACCCACTCGCCAATATTATTTATTAGTCCAATCTCTTCTGCAATATGGATGAAGCTATCCGGCATAGTCCAGCCTATATTTGGATTTGACCACCTTATCAGCGCTTCAACACAAACAACCTTTCCTGTCTCAAGATCAATTTGAGGCTGATAATATAAAACAAATTCGTTTCTGTCCGTTGCCTTTCTCAGATAGTTTTCTATCTTTAGACGCTCCATAATACGAAAATTTAGCTCGTGTGTATAGACCTGGAAATTGTTTCTGCCGGCCTCTTTAGCTCGGTACATTGCCGCATCGGCATTTTTCATCAGCTCATGAAGGTCAGAACCATCATTGGGATAGACTGAGATACCTATGCTTGCAGTAACATAAAAGTCCCGGCCGTCAAGGAGCCATGGGTGCTTGAAAATTTCCATTATTCTGGTCGCAAGTCTGTGTACCTCGTCCATGTTATTCACATTGGCCTGCAGTATTATAAATTCGTCGCCTCCTAAACGTGCAAGCGAGTCGCTTCTTCTCAGTTTTAGCTTTAGTTCATTCCCTACTATCTTCAACAATTCATCCCCATAGGTATGTCCCAGTGTGTCATTAATTGTCTTGAAATTATCAAGATCCAGAAAAAATACAGCGACACTTCTGCCCTTTCTCTGTGCAGCCGCCGCTGCAACGATAAACCTGTCTGTCAGAAGGGTCCTGTTCGGCAGTCCTGTCATGGAATCGTAGTAGGCGAGTTGATGGATTTTTTCATCTGAAAGCCGCTGCTCAGTAATGTCTGTAATGGAACCGGCCGCCCTGACGGGAATGCCTCCCTCGTCCCATATGGCCATTCCCCTTGTTCTGACCCACTTTTCTTTGCCGTCTGGGGTTTTAACTCTATATTCTATTTGCAGATGCTTTTTCTGGGGTTCGGTAATATATTTATTCAGTGTCCTGACGAATCTATCAAGATCATCGCGGTGAATACTGCTAAACCATTTTTCGATAGACATATACTCCTGTTCTGAGTCAAAGCCTAAAATCAAACGGCTTCTTGCTGACATAAACAGCTTGCCATCCCTTCCGTCCCAATCCCAAATGCCGTCATTTACACCTTCAACAGCAAGTCTGTAACGCTCTTCACTTCGCTTCAGTTCCTTACCTCTGGTATTGAGATCGTCATACTGCAGCTTAAGTTCGATCTCTTTCGTAACCAGTTCATGATGGACCGACTCCAACTCCTGGTAACTCTCAGTAAGTTTGGATTCAGCCGTTTTTCGTCCGGTTATATCAATCCCCATGGCGACGATGCTCAAGGTGTCATTCTCAGTGTCCCTAATAACGTCAATATTCCAAAGCACATGAATCAGCTTTTTCCCCTTCGTGATCAGGCTGGTCTCAATATTTTGAACATTCTGATTCTTCGTAATACACTCGGCAATTATCGTTCCAAGACTTGTTTCTCTATTTATAAATGGAATATCAGATATTTTCTTGCCTTCAACCTCTTTTGCCTGGTATCCCGAGACCTCCTGGGCGAACTTGTTGAATAGGACTACTTTGCCGTCAGGAGAACAGATAATTATGACAGTCTTCGCATTTTCAATAATGCCATTCGAGACTACCTGTTCTTGAGCCAGCTTGTTTTTCAGATGTATAATGTAGATCTGAACGGCCACAAGCAGCAGCGCAGTAAAAACGGCAGTAAAAATAATCATGCCCTTCGCAGTGCCGCTGATTTCAGAATCACCGGCGGCGGCAATGACTTTGGCCGAAAGCGCAAAAACAGTACTTAACACTGTCAGTAAAAATGACACTGTTCTACGATGAAAGCACATTATTCCCCCTGAAACCTATTGTAGTCTAACTACATCATGAATACTTTCTTCACTACAGATTATATATATAATGGCACTATTAAATCAACATTTTTGTATAATTCTTCAAAATTAAAAAATTAATCAGGAAGCTGCCGACGATACTCATCATTGCTAACCTGGTCCATGTCGTCGACAATTCCCTGCTTGTCTGTCTTGTTCGTGTAGTATTCTTCATAGTCATGATAACCGCCAAGATCTTGCGGCCCGTCGGAGGAGCCGTATTTCATCAGATCATTGAATTGATCCATCCCCTCATACTCATCATCCTCCTGACTGTTTAAATACTTTCTTCCCATAGGTGCGTCAAGGACAAGTTCTTCATTGGGCCTTTCCTGCCGTCGTCTCTCAAAACTACCTTCATCCTCTTCTTCACATTGGATGCACATTTCAGCATATGGAAGCGCCTCCAGCCGTTCAGATGGAATTGCCGCGTGGCAGCGCACACAGGTACCGTAAGTACCGTCCTCTATCCTACCCAGTGCGGACTTTATCTGGGCCAGAATGTTCTCCTCATGTACTTTTAAAGCAGTATTCATCTCGACCTGAAAAAGCTCGGATGCAATCTCTGCCGGATGGTTGTCATAATTTGAAAGCTCAGTTGGAGAATAAAGGTCTTGTTCCGCGGTATTATTTTCCTTCATGTTTCCTAATGTATGATTGATGTCTTCAAGCTGCTTTTCGAGAAGCTCTCTATAATGCTCTGTGCTCTTGTTGTTCATCTCTTACCTCCCTGGATTTTGAAGATTGTAATTTACAATACTTACGATATCGCTGATAAACTCTCCGATGATAGGCAGATTCCATTCCACGATGCCCCTCAAAATGTATAAAATAAATGCGGTAAGCAGCGTGAACCCAATGGAAGCGCCAAAACCCCTGGCCAGTCCAGCCATAAAGTTTGAAAAGAATACTTTTTTCGGATGCTCCAGATAATGCACATAATCATTGAGCTTTGAGCGCTCCATGCTCAATGCAATTCGGTCGAGCTTTTTTTCCAGTATTCTGTATCTGGCTTTTTGACCGAACACAGACAGTATCACCTCTCCTGAATATCTAATTATAGAATTTCAATTTGAGCCAATTTTTATTAAGGGCATTTTTGGAGCAAAATAAAAGGACCCTCTAACAATAACTGTTATGGTCGGGTCCTTATTAGTATATTATTCCATTGCTCTTTGGGAAGCTCTTTTACCGTCCTGATGCAGATTTTCTACTGTACCAGTTCATCGAGTACTTCTCTGAGAAGAGCCTCATTGTCAAACGTACAGCGTATTACTTCACCGATCTGTTTGGGAAGGACAAAGCTTAGCCTGCCATCCTTGACCTTTTTATCATAAAACATCCTGTTAAAAATTTTCTGCGCATCCATTCCACTAGCCTTTACGGGAAGTCCTATCTTTTTTAGCATCTTCTCCACTCTTTCTGCCAAAGACTCATCAATCATACCTAGCTTAAACGCAAGACGATATGCGCCTGCCATTCCGACTGATACACATTCTCCGTGCAGCATAGTAAAGCCAGATTCGCTTTCCACCGCGTGACCGATAGTATGACCGAAATTCAGAAGCTCCCGGAGTCCTTCCTCCCGTTCATCCTGTTCGACTACCATTCCCTTGATCTTGCAGTTCATTTTTGTAAGATACGCCAGTACATTCTCATCGAAATTAAAGATCTTTTCAATATTATATTCGATGTACGCAAAAAAATCGGCATCAAGTATCAGTCCGTGCTTTAGGACTTCCGCAAGACCTGATCTCAACTCCCGCTCGGGAAGCGTCCTCAGAGTGTTTATATTAATATACACAAAACGCGGTTGATAAAAAGCGCCAACCATGTTTTTGCTGCCTTCAAAATCAACGCCCGTTTTTCCGCCGATACTGCTGTCTGCCTGCGCCATTAGGCTTGTCGGTATCTGTATAAAGTGGATACCCCTCATGAAGGTTGCAGCCGCAAATCCCGTAATATCGCCTGTCACACCGCCTCCCAGCGCAACGAGCGTAGAATTTCTGTCGGCCTTGAGGTCAATGAGTTTCCTGTAAATACCACTTACAGTTTCCAGCGTTTTATTCTGTTCTCCCGCTGGAATCACATAGACCGATACCTCTGCACCCATGTTCTCAAGCTCTCTGGCACAATCCGCACTATAATACCGTTCTACATTAGTGTCTGTGACTATCAGCATTTTCCCGCGGAGTCTCGCATCGCTGCATGCCTTCCCCAATCCGTTGATGTCAGTAGCAATATATATGGGATAACCTCTTTCACCCAAATTTAGATTCAATTTAACCATTATACGTCACCTATAATCTGGAGACTGTAAATAGCACATTCTCTCCGTTTATGTTCCATTCCTTGCTATAGCCTTCGCCGTTGGATGCAAGCACCTCATCCGCCAGAACTTCCTCGCTGATCAATGCTCTGTTGCGTTCAAAAATGCCGGTGATCTTCTCGTTATCTCCATAATAGACACGAATGTGATTCTGAACTTCAAAACCAGCTTCCTTCCTCATGGTCTGCAGCTTGCTGATGATCTCACGGACAAAGCCTTCTTCCACCAACTCAGGTGTCAGGTTTGTGTCCAGAACGACTGTTATACCCCTGTCGCTTTCTGATACGAACCCTTCCTTCTGCACCGTTTCCACAAGCACATCCGAAAGCTCAAGCACTACTGCCGTTCCTTCCAGATCAAAGCTTACCTTACCGTCATTGTTGAAACGTTCCATCCATTCATTCCCGTCAACAGTTAACAAATACTCTCCGATCTTCGCCACAAGCTTTCCATATCTGGGCCCAAGCGTGCGAAGCTGCGGCTTGAACTTATAAGTTGTAAACCGGCCGGTGCTATTTGTATACAGGATCTGCTTAACATTTAGTTCGTCAGACACCAGATCAATATACATCTGCGGCATCTCACTTTCCGCGTTGACATACATTGCACCAATGGGCTGGCGGTTTTTAACGTTCGCCGTGTTTCTGCAGGCACGCCCCAGTACAACCAGCTTTAGAACTTTATCCATATTGGCTTCAAGCTCTGCATCGACAAATTTATTCTGAACTGTTGGATAATCGCACAGATGAATGCTTTCCGGTGCACTATCATCAATGCTTCTTACAAGATTGCCGTAAATTTCCTCGCTGATGAACGGTACAAAAGGCGCGGCTGTCTTTGAAAGCTCAACAAGTACTGTATAAAGCGTCATATATGCATTGATCTTGTCCTGTGTCATTTCCTTCTGCCAGAAGCGCTCTCTGCATCTTCTGACATACCAGTTGCTCAGTTCGTCTACAAATTCCTGTATTTCCCTTGCTGATTCCGTTATTCTATAATTCTCAAGGTTCTTATCCACCTTGCCAATCAAGGTGTAAAGTCTGGAAAGGATCCATCTATCCATAACAGCCAGCTTATCCTGCTCCAGCTTATATTGCATGGGGTTAAATTCATCAATGTCTGCATAGAGTACATAGAAAGCATATGTGTTCCAGAGAGTGCCCATGAATTTCCTCTGGCTTTCACTCACCGCATCCTCGTAAAACCTGCTTGGCAGCCATGGCGCGCTTCCTGTATAAAAATACCAGCGCACGGCGTCAGCGCCCTGTTTATCCAAAACTGTCCAAGGGTCAATGACGTTGCCCTTGTGCTTGCTCATTTTCTGGCCGTCCTTATCATTGACATGGCCTAGTACTATACAGTTTTTAAAGGCCGGCTCCTCAAAAAGCAGCGAGGAAATGGCAAGCAATGTATAAAACCAGCCTCTCGTCTGGTCGATGGCTTCACTGATAAAGTCTGCGGGATAGTTCTTCTCAAACCTTTCTTTATTTTCAAAGGGATAATGCCATTGTGCAAAAGGCATTGCTCCAGAATCGAACCAGCAGTCGATGACCTCGGATACCCTCTTCATCTTTCCAGAGCATTCAGGACACTTCAGATAGATTGCGTCCACAAACGGCTTGTGCAGTTCGATATCATCAGGCACATTTTCTCCAAGCTCTTTCAATTCAGCTATACTGCCAACCACATGCCGATGCCCGCACTGACATTCCCAGATAGGCAGCGGGGTTCCCCAGTATCTTGTACGGCTCAGGCCCCAATCCACCACATTTTCAAGGAAGTTGCCCATACGGCCTTCCTTGATGTTCTCCGGCAACCAGTTGATGCTTAAATTGTTATTAAGAAGCTTCTCCTTGATCGCCGTCATCTTAATAAACCAGGTGTCATTTGCATAATACAATAGAGGTGTATCGCATCTCCAGCAGAACGGGTACGAATGCTCATAATCCATCAGCTTATACACCAGATCTCTAGCTTTCAGATCTTTGATGATCAGAGGGTCTGCCTCCTTGACAAATATACCCTTCCAGGGTTCCACCGCGTCAACGAAATTGCCCTGCTCATTGACTAGCTGAACAAACGGAAGATCATTAGCCTTTCCAACCCTAGCGTCATCCTCGCCGAAAGCAGGCGCCGTGTGAACTATACCGGTGCCGTCGGTCAGCGTGACGAAATTGTCGCAGACAACATAATAGGCTTTTGTATCTGGCTTGACAAAGTCAAACAGCGGTTCATATTCCATCCCGAAAAGCTCTGACCCTTTACATCTCTTTTCTACACTGAATTCACTCTTGAGTACTGTTGAGGCCAGCGCCTCCGCCAGAATATAGGTCTCATCTGCGCATCTTGCATGAATATAAGCCTCATCTGGATTGACTGTCAATGCTACATTTGAAGGTAGCGTCCACGGCGTGGTGGTCCATGCCATCAGGTAAACGCCCGGATTCCCCTTTACGCGGAATTTGACATAGACAGAGGGCTCATTCACATCTTTGTAACCCTGCGCCACCTCATGACTTGAGAGAGAGGTTCCACAGCGCGGGCAATAGGGTACAATCTTGTGTCCCTTGTATAAGAGACCTTTCTCCCAGATCTGCTTCAACGCCCACCATTCGGACTCTATATAGTTATTATCATAAGTGATGTAGGGGTCTTCCATATCGGCCCAGAAGCCGACACGGTCGCTCATTTCTTCCCATTCGTGCTTATATTTCCAGACACTCTCCTTACATTTCTGTATAAAAGGCTCAACTCCATAATCTTCAATCTGAGATTTTCCGTTAATTCCTAAGAGTTTCTCAACTTCCAGCTCAACGGGCAGTCCATGGGTATCCCAGCCGGCTTTTCTGAGCACGTCAAAACCCTTCATCGTCTTGTATCTTGGAATGATATCCTTGATTGTACGGGTGATGATGTGTCCTATATGAGGCTTCCCGTTTGCTGTCGGAGGCCCGTCATAAAAGGTGAACGACTCATTGCCTTCCCTGAACTTCAGGCTCTTCTCGAATATTCTGTTTTCCTTCCAATATTTCAGGACTTCTTGTTCTCTTTCCGCAAACTTCAGATCAGTAGATACTTTTTTGTACATAGTTACCTCCAATGCTTAATAAATGGCTGTAAAATTAAAATCCTCCCAATCCCATAAACAGGGACGAGAGGAACTTATCTCACGCGGTACCACCCACATTACCGTTTGCATGATGCCGGATAACTCGGATCATTCAAATCGGTCGCTTAAACCACAGATAACGGTGTGCACCGGCTTACCGTACTCACCACTGACCGGATATACGTTACACGTTTGCCTAATCATGGGCTTTCCGACAGCAACTCCCGGAGGATTTTCATGCGCTCTTCCTGCAGACTTCCACCAGCCGCCTGCTCTCTTTGTGGCTCAAGCACACTACTCGTTCCGATCATAGCTTTGAAATATTACTGAGCATTATACAACAACGACTTACTGCTGTCAACAAAGTCGCGTAACATCCAGATAACAGACTTGTTACCACTTATTGACGGCATATAAAATTTACTCATCATCATCTTCAAAAATCTGCTTTAAAAGCTCCAGTTGAGACATCAAAAGCATTTCGCACTTGGATTTGAACATGTGAAGCTTCTTCTTTGAGTCCTCGTACTCAAATCTGATCTTCACCACTTCCTGGTTGGCGTCATTAATCAGCTTTTGAGCTCTGATTTCTGCTTCACGGATTACATTGTCAGCCTTTTCATAGGCGTTCTTCTTGATATCCTCTCCAGTTTGCTGCGCGACCAGCAATGCGTTCTGCAAAGACTCTTCAATAGTTTTGTAATGCTGAAGGCCTTCATTGAGTAATGCCAGTTTGTCCTTCAGTTCCACATTCTCCCTGATATACGCGCTGTAATCCTCAATGACTTTATCGAGTACATCGTTGACCATGTCCTCACTGTAACCCATGAAATGCTTCTTAAATGTTACATTCTGAAGATCATTCGGTGTATAATTCATATTGAACCCCTCTTTAATATTACTTCACCCATGGGAAGGCAGCAGTCTTGCTTTTTATATCATCCTTGAACGCAGCACCCATCACGTCTACATTATTAGGAGCCACAAGGAAAATACCCGCTGAGACCTTCTGTATATCACCATCGAGTGCATAAACTGATCCGCTTAGAAAATCAACGATTCGTTGCGCCGTTTCCTTGCTGATTGTTTCGAGATTGACGACAACCGGTTTTTTGTTTTTCAGATGATCGCAGATATCCCTTGCTTCGTCAAAAGTCTCAGGCTGCATAATCACAACCTTGAACTGGTTGTTTGTATGGATATTTACTACTTTGTTCTGTTGCGATTTTTTAGAAAATGATTGAAAATATTTCGGTTGTTGATTGGATTCTTCCTTGACATCAACCTGAAGATCATCCATTACTTCCTCTGCTTCTTCCTCTTCCTCTGCTTCCCACCCAACCAGATTCAGCATCTTGTTCAGTAGTTTCGCCATTTGTAAATCCCCCCGTTTTTCTTTAGTATGCTCTGCTTCATCTATCTGAATGCAACAGAGCCATCAGCGCTTTCCAAATAATGCCGTACCAACTCTTATCATAGTGGATCCTTCTTCGATAGCGACCTCAAAGTCATTACTCATGCCCATCGAGAGGCATTCCATATCTATATTATCAATATTTTCCTGCTTGATGTCAATATACAATTTTCTCAGGCCAGCAAATACCCACCGGATATCTTCAGGCTTTTGCGTCAGAGGAGCTATCGTCATCAATCCCTTAACCTTGATATTTCCCATTCTGGCAACTTCACGAAGAAACTGCAACACATTTCCTGGATTGATACCAAATTTGGATTCCTCCGACGAAACATTCACCTGTACCAATACATTGACAATTTTACCAGTCTTTTCAGCTCTTTTCTGAATCTCTGTGGCCAGTTCCATACTGTCCAGTGAGTGGATCATGCTCACTCTGTCAATAATGTACTTGACCTTATTAGTCTGTAAATGCCCAATCAGATGCCAATTACATTTTATATCTAATATATCGTATTTTTCACATAATTCCTGAACCCTATTTTCACCAAATTCTGTAACACCGCATTTGAATGCTTCATTGATCCTCTCGGTATCCACGGTTTTACTTACTGCGACAAGCTTTATTTCCTGCGGATTTCTGCCGGCTCTCAGCGCTGCCTCGCGGATTCTTCCGTTTATCGATTCGATATTCTCCCTGATATGGTCAAAATTCGTCGTCATTTCTCTATGATCTCTCCTTCCTCGATAAGGTGCGGATTCATAATATATGTGTCGTACAAGTTGACAGTTTTGTCGAACTCTTCTTTAGGCGTGCTGATAATTGCATACTCTTCGTCACTGCATACAATTGCCACCTCTCTGGAGGAAGCTACATTGTACTTTATCAGCATGATCTTGCCTTTTGTCCCATCGGCTGAAATATCCCATAGACTCTTTAACGGAACCTTAAGGCCTTCCTCTGTATTATTGATGAAATCTACATGAATAACTCTGGATGAAGAAAGTACATCGAGACCTCTGCTCATTTGAAGTATCACAATGACTTGATTCTCATCGGTTGAAATAATATTTGTGATCGTTCCGGTGGTCTCAAGTCCGATACTATTCACCCTCAGTGCTATTCTTCTCCCTATTTCATAGCTTGATGCATATTTCGCAGGAACCGCAGCGGCAATATGAATATCTGTTCCCTTTAATATTTTCGCCGGCGGCGATCCCGCTTGCACCTTATCTCCAGTACTATGCCCCTCTGCTTCCCGTTCAATAATTTTATTTAAATCCTCAAGTCTCAGACTATCAATCGTTTCCGGGGTTAATATGGACTCATAACCGTCTATGACATACGATACTATCCCTGATTTATTTGATCTGACTTCCATCGTATTTGAATTAATTTTATCCTGAATAGTCTTTTTCTCATGTAATAATGAGCTAATATAGCTGTCTGTGGAGTTTTCGCCAACAATCTCAGCTTTTTTCTCAACAATTTTCCCTATGTTGGTCCTATATCTGGCCATCTGTGCAAAGTCTCTGGAATTGCAGGCCAGTATCATGTCCTGTATCTCAAGCGCTATTTCGTCGTCGAGCTTGTTCAGATCCTCAGAAAAGAAATCTACCCTCTCTGCCTGTTCCATACGAGCCTTAACTATTTTCGCATTGATTTCTTCCATATCCGAAATGAGCTTTCCGGATGCATCATTCATGACCATTGCGATTCGCGAATATGCCGCCGTCCTGCTCCCCTCATGTATTTCAACGATTCGCCTGCCTGCGATGGAGGAGGGCTCCAGCAATTCCTCATCCCTTATGATGACGGCGGTAGTTTGGATATAGCTTTCAATGATTCCGTTTCGGATTACATCCCGTGTGATATGATTTCCGGACAGCCAGTTTAGAAGTGAAGGGATATAAAGAAGCATAAATAAAATAATCAGCAAGCCGCCGTAAGTGACCCGTTTGAAAGCAGAACCCTTTTTTGTGCCGGTTTTACCGTTCTCTTCCTGACTGTGTTCCGGCTGAGGAAATTCAATCGGTTTCATCATTTTTTCATCAGTTGCCTTTCCTTCATAAACTTCAATGCGATCATGACACCCAGCTTAACATGTTCGTAAACAAGTCCGCCCTGCATATAAGCTATATAAGGAGCTTTCAGCGGAGCATCGGCGCTCAGCTCAATGGATGAGCCCTGTATAAAAGCACCGGCAGCCATGATAACCGGACTGTCATACCCGGGCATTTCCCAAGGCTCGGGTGTAACGAATGCATCAACTGGCGATCCTTTCTGTATGCCCTGACAGAAAGCAATCATGCTTTCCGGATTGTTGAATCGTATTGCCTGTATAATATCGCTCCTAATATCATTGGGCAACGGAGATGTTTCAAAATCAAGTCTGCGCATGACTGCCGAGCAGAAGACAGCTCCCTTCAGACTCTCAGCTACGATATGCGGGGCCAGAAAAAGCCCCTGAAACATAAGCCTGTTATTTCCAAGTGTAGCGCCGACCTTCCTGCCAAGACCAGGAGTAGTAAGCCGATAGGCTGCGTTCTGTACATATCTCTTTTTTCCAGCTACATAGCCTCCCGACGGAGCCAAACCACCCCCGGGATTTTTAATTAGGGAACCGGCGAGAATATCCGCTCCGGCCTCAATCGGCTCCTCCGGCTCTACAAATTCACCGTAGCAGTTATCCACCATAACAATGGTGTCCCTGTTTACTTCTTTTACAACCTCAATTATTCTTTTTATTTCCCTAATTTTTATAGGAGGTCTCCAGCTATAGCCGCGAGAGCGTTGTACCAATACCATGGTGGTTTTTTCAGTAACCGCCTCACGTATTCCCTTCAGATCAACACAGCCATCCTCAAGCAGTTCCACCTGTCTGTATCTGATACCAAAATCCTTCAGGGACCCCGAACCCTCCCCCCGGATGCCTATGACCTCTTCCAAGGTGTCATACGGCTTTCCTGTCACACAAATCAGTTCATCACCGGGACGCAAATTCCCGTACATGCATACGGCCAGAGCCTGTGTGCCGGAAACGAACTGGTGACGCACCAGAGCATCCTCAGCCTTAAAGATTGAAGCATACACCTCATCGAGTACTTCTCGACCCCTGTCGTCATAGCCGTAACCGGTGGTTCCGCCAAAGTGAGAATCACTCACATTGTGCTTCTGCATGGCAGCGATCACCTTGTACTGGTTTATTTCCCTGACGGACTCTATATCCTTTATAACATCCTTGATTTCATTCTCGGCAGACTGCGCAATTTCAATTATGGTTTCGTCAATGCCAAACTCACTCTTTAAATAATCCCGGATAGAAACAGCCATTTGTTTCTCAATCCTCTCTTGTATACTCTATTTGCTTATTTATCCTGCCTTTATTCTATCTTACTTGTGAGCGCATTTCAACGTAAAATCAGCAATTTGTACTTCAGGGGTCATACACGCCCGTGCTGAGCGCACCAACTCACACACATCCACCTTGCTTTCCTGTGAGCACTAATGTAACATTGTGATACAGGAGGTAGAAAATGAAGCTAAGCCTGAAAATAACTTCAGATGATCACGCAAAAACAGTAAAACAATTGCTGAAAGGCAAACTGCATATCTCTGAGAGATTAATTAAAGAACTTAAATTTGCAGACAAAATTCTTCTTAATTCGATTCCTGTTCATGTGAATGCACTGGTAAAGGAAGGCGACCTTCTGGAAGCACTGGTGGAGTCTGAAGAATATAACGAGAGCATACAACCCGAGCCCATGGATCTTGAAATATTATATGAGGATGAAAATCTCATCGCCATCAATAAGCCTCCTCATATGGTAGTACATCCGACCTTCAGACATCAGTCCGGCACGGTGGCCAATGGACTGATGCACCATTTACTGGACAGAGGAGTCAAAACCCTTGTACGTCCTGTCAGCCGGCTGGATCGCGATACCTCCGGTATAATTTTGTTTGCGCTGAACCCCTTTATACAGCAAGGTCTTATCCGTCAAATGAACGACAAAACATTTACCAAAGAATATGTCGGCCTTGTCCACGGAATCATCGAGCAGGACAGCGGCATAATCGACCTTCCGATCGGAAGACAAGAGGGAAGCATTATGCTGCGTCATGTTACACCAGATGGTGCGCCGAGTGTGACACACTTCAAAGTTTTGGAGCGTTTTTCCAATACCACTTACTTAAGATTCATGCTCGAGACCGGAAGGACCCACCAAATTAGAGTCCATTGTCAGGCTGCGGGCCATCCTCTTATTGGTGACACTCTGTATCCCCTTTCTGCCTTTGAAAGCATTTATCCAGATCTTATGCCCAGGCAAGCTCTTCATTCATACCGGGCTATATTTACACATCCCTATACAAATAAATTACTTGATTTGCATGCACCCATCCCTGATGATATCATGAATACCCTGGAAATATTGAGAAATAAACGAATATAATTTACTTAATATTACATAAATGGTATTATTAATCATGATGGCTCTATTTTCGGGAGGGAATTCCATGGAAGTACTAAAGGAAAGATATTCGATCACCGAATTAAGTGAGATGCTGCAGATATCAGACCATGCGCTCAGATTCTATGAAAAAGAATTTGAGCTTACAGTTCCGAAGGACGAAAGAGGAAGACGTTACTATAACACTGATTTGGCAAATATTATGTACAAAATCAAGGTCATGCGCTCTGAAGGTCTGGAAATAAAAGCGATTAAAAAGATACTGCTGGAAGACTGCGTGTTTGAAACTCCTCAGGCATACCCGGTTTCAAACAACACCTCACTGGTATCCCCTGATGATAAAGGAAAGGAATTTGATTCAATAAAGTTGGTTTTCCGGGAATTGGGACAACAGCTTACTCAGGAGATCTCCGGTGAAATCATCATTGCAAGGGATCATCTGACCAAGGAAATCAACAAAACAAAGCTTGAATTGGGTGCCTGTGTGGAAAACAGCTTTCGCAAGCTGGAAAGCAAAATGGATAAGCATAACGAAGAAGTTGACCGTGCTTTAGGCAAGTGGAGAGAAAAAAATAGAAAACGTTCAGTAAAAAGGCTTTTACAAAAGATATTCCGGAGAGGATACCGGAGCATATAACTTATCAAGCTCAGTCGAGATCTCGGGGTATCAGATTCTTTCAGTTTTGACTGACTTGCTGTATATAGGCAATAAATAAAAAAACACCGCCTGTTTATGATGCAAGCTGTGTTTTTTAATTATATTCTTTGATAAATAATCGATTCAGCTAACCTTCATCTCAAGACGCAGTTTATCAGCAACCATCGCTATAAATTCTGAATTCGTTGGCTTTCCCTTTCCAATACTGACGGTATAGCCAAAAAGTGTATCGATAGCATCCATCTGACCTCTGCTCCATGCTACCTCTATGGCATGCCTGATTGCTCTTTCAACTCTGCTTGGCGTTGTATTATATTCGCGGGCAATGGAAGGATATAACTGTTTGGTAATGGAATTGATTATATCCAGATTCTTTACGACCATCATGATCGCATCCCTCAGATATTGGTAACCTTTAATATGAGCCGGCACACCGATTTCATGCATAATATTGGTTACTTCGACCTCAAGATTTCTTTGGACAGGAGCACGGTACGAAGCCCTTGACTCCATGGAATACTCTGATTTTATGACTGGGTTTTGATTCATATCCTTTAGCTGTCTTATTCGTGATACAAGTACCTCCATATCAAAGGGCTTTACAATATAGTATTCCGCACCAAGTGCTAGAGCCCTTTGTGTGATCTTATCCTGACCGACGGCAGAGAGAATAATGAATAGAGGACGCTTTTTTAATGGCGCGGATCTCATTTTTTCCAGAACACCCAACCCATCCAGGTGTGGCATAATGATATCTAGTATTGCGATATCGGGCATCTTTGCCGTGATCAGTTCGCAAGCTTCATTTCCATCCCTGGCAGTTCCAATAACTTCTATATCCTCTTGACTGCATAGATACTCTCTCACAATATCACTGAATTCTTTGTTGTCATCTGCTATGACAATCTGTATCTTTTTCTCCGACAAGTGATTCCCCTCCCCAAAATTAAATCCATGTTCTTGCTGCCATCATTATATTTATCTTTCGTATATTTATCAAGTATTAAATTATCTTTAATCCCATTTATTGAGAATTTTTGTTGTTTAAATATACCTTCAAAATCCTTATTTCCAGGCGCTCTGCCATATTATCACAATATACGATGGTCAGCTATTTGTATCCCTTTACTTGGTTTAATTTCCTTATTTTGTTATAGTATTTCCTATCCAAATTACCTTGTTGTCTTTTTTAGCATTGCTTCAATAAAAATACCATAGCCACGAGATGGGTCATTCACCAAAACATGAGTTACAGCTCCAATTATTTTCCCATTTTGAATGATGGGACTTCCGGACATACCCTGAACAATTCCTCCTGTAGTTCTTAGTAAGCGGTCGTCTGTAATTTTGATGATCATTCCCTTCGAGCCGTTCAAATTCTGTTTTGATACCTTCTGTATCATGATGTCATATTCTTCGATTTTGTTACCGTCAATATTTGAAAGCATTGTTGCCGGACCTTCTTTGATTTCTGCTCTGACGCCTATAGGGTATACTCTGCCTGCGATCCTTGTCATTGCATAGCTGTGAAGCTTACCATAAATACCAATATCACTGTTGGTCGAAATAGTACCCAGTTTGAAGCCGTCAGTAAATATACCTTTTAACTCTCCCGGTTCGCCGGATTTACCCATTTTCACTCCTAGAATGTTAGATTCCATGATTTCACCGGATTTTACAGACATCAATGTCCCTGTATCGATATCAGTAATTCCGTGCCCTAATGCGCCAAACCGTCCCGTATCCATATCATAAAATGTGAGAGTTCCTATTCCTGCCGTACTGTCTCTTACCCAAAGACCGATATGGTACTCGTTATCATCTGAAGAAATGACAGGTGATACCGTTGCCTGAACACTTTCAAAGCCATTGTTGTAATTTATTTTTATCGGCTTGCCTGCACTATTGGAGATTGCTTTCACCAACTCATCAATACTCTCAATCGGCTTATCATTTATACGCGTAATGACATGTCCGGGTTTGATACCGCTGTTTCTGACAGGAACTACCTTCTGTCCGTTGAATTCTACATCTGAGATCCCTATAACAAGGATTCCCTGAAGCTCCAGCTTAACACCTATTGTGTTACCGCATGCAACCACCTCTTTATTGGGAACAATATCAACCATTACCGTCTTTATAGGTAATATCCCAAAGAATTGAAGATTGAGCTTAACACTTCCACCCTTATCAGAACTTAATGATACAGGTTTGGAAACAGCAAGATTATTACTGGTCGCTTTTCCATTTATTTTTAATATCCCTTCTGTGTCAACTGAAACACTGATCGGAAAAAAACTTTCAATATTATAGGTATACTCTTCCCCTTCAATCAAGACCATTTCACCGGGAACAGTCAACATAACTTTGATATAGGATACCCCAATGACGGCTATTGCTGAGAACAAAATCACTATAAAAGCCTTTGCTAAAAATGTCAGTTTCCGCATTGTTCAACCTCCTGCAAGTAAGTTAACCTTTTGCAAATTTAATTATGCAAACAATAAATTGTACAGGAGGTAAATTTGAATAAAAGCAGGGCAAAACGGCGTTTTAGCCGATTTATCCTGCTTTTTCATTGTAAATCAAGCTCTTCTTGTGTTTTTCGCGTTGTTGATCATCTCTTCAGCATACTTTAAAGATGCTTTTGATGATTCGCCACCACCGATCAATCTGGCAATTTCCTTAGTTTTTTCTTCTCCATCCAGCTTATTCACGATCGTTTTCGTGGAGTTTTCTTCCATTATTTTTTCAATTAGATAATGATGCTCGGCCATACATGCAATCTGAGCCAAATGTGTCACACATATGACCTGATGTCCGAAGGAGATATAGGACAGCTTCTCCCCAACCTTTTGAGCTGCTATTCCGCTTATCCCAATGTCTATCTCATCGAAAATCATAGTTGGAATTCGATCAACCTCAGCCAATATTGTCTTAATTGCCAGCATGATCCTGCTCATTTCACCGCCGGAAGCGATCCGTGCAAGAGGTTTTAAAGGCTCACCCGCATTTGGCGAAATCAGGAATTCCACCGCATCAAGTCCGTTTTGTGTGTATTTTCTTTCTCCCGGTTCTGGCGAATCAACGTTGAATTGAATATCCACTTGAAATTTTGACTTTTTCATCTCAAGATCATCCAACTGCTGCCCGATTCTTTCCTCCAGTACCGCTGCAGCTCTCTGCCGCTCTGCATTCAGACGGAGCGATGCATTGTACAACTGCTTTTCCAGCTCTGTAAGTTTGTGATTCAAAGCAGCCGTCATCTCTTCACTTTTTTCAATCTGTGCCAGCTGCTGCTCTGCACGAGCACAGTATTGATGTATTTCCGGAATGCTTGACCCATACTTTCTCTTCAGCCTGAAGATCATGTCAAGGCGCTCCTCCGCCTCCTCAAGCAGAGCCGGATCGTATTCCACACTTTCAAAATTTCTCCTCAAATCTTCAGCAAGATCATTTGTCTGGTATATGTAATCCTGTAGACGCTTATACATCTCGTCATAACTATCATCCAGCCTTGATACTGCACCAAGACTGGAAAGTGCTTCATTCATAACATCCAATGCCGGTTTTGTGCCTGTTTCACCCGACAGCAGCAAGCTGTACGCTTCGGATAGTGCGGCTGATATCTTCTGAGCGTTGGACAGCAGCAACCTCTGTCTGTTCAGGTCCTCTTCCTCACTGTCTTTGAGTCTTGCCTTCCTGATTTCATCAGTTTGGAAACGCAACAGATCCATTTTTCTTTCCCGTTCACCCGGATCGCCGGAAAGGGCTTTTAACTCAGCCTTTACCTTCCTGTATTGATCAAGCAGGGCCAAGTATTCCTGCTTTATTTTTTTAATGGCTTCCCCGCCGAAGGAGTCCAGCAGATCAATATGATTGTCTGTTTTTAGAAGGGATTGGTTATCATGCTGTCCATGAAGATCAATCAGACGCTCTCCAAGTGTTTTCAAAAAAGAGACGGCTACCATTTTTCCGTTGACCCTGCAGGTATTTCTTCCGGACTGGGTGAGCTCTCGGGACAGTATCAGCGTTCCGTCTTCTTCTGGTTCTATTCCCATTTCATTGAGAATCTCCCTGACAGGCTCTAAATCAACTTGGAAAACGGCTTCAACAAGAGCTTTTTCAGAGCCTGTCCGAATAACATCCTTTGAGATCCTGTCACCGAGAACGGCATTGATGGAGTCGATAATAATAGACTTACCGGCGCCTGTTTCACCGGTAAAAATATTTAGACCGTTTTCCAATGCAATGCTGACCTTGTCTATCAGCGCAATATTGTGAATATCAAGCTGTAAAAGCATATGTCCCTCGTTCTGATTTATATTTTAGTTAAATCCTGCTTTGTCATTTTACTCAATCTGTTTACAAGCTCCTCTGCAATGAGCTCAGCTCTGCAAACGATCATGATCGTATCGTCTCCGGCAATAGTCCCAACGATTTCCGGCCATTTTAACATGTCTACCGCAGAAGCGGAGGCCTGTGCCATCCCAGGCAGCGTTTTGATAACTACGATATTGTTAGCATAATCGCAGCTAACAAAGGATTCTGTAAATATCGTCAGTAACTTGTTGTTGATAGAGCCTTCACTTTGAGATACAGCGGCGTAGCGGTAACGCTCGTCGTCAGCCATCACCTTGATCAGCCTCAATTCCTTAATATCTCTGGAAACAGTAGCCTGAGTGACATCCATGCCGTGCTCCTTAAGCTTGTCTGCCAGCTCTTCCTGAGTTTCAATCTGATATTTTTCAATCAGCTCCAATATTTTTGCATGTCTGCTGTATTTCATCTTTTTTCAGACTCTCTCCTCTAAAATATATTTTTGTTCTTAGTATATTGAAAAAGTTTCTCGGAGTAATTTTCACAAATTTAGTATAATACGGGGATTTTTTTACCTCAATCACATCACCGCCGCCGATGGAATGACCTTTCTGCCCGTCCGATGTCACCATAGCTCCTAATTGATAGTTTTCCTCGACAACCGCTCTTACAACGCTGTCATGCTTGGCCACAAAGGACCTGGAATATAAAATATGCGGACATATTGGTGTGATAAGTATTAGTTTCGTATCAGGTTCGACAATCGGACCGCCCGAGGAAAGCGAATAAGCAGTTGAACCGGTGGGGCTGGAAATAATCAGACCGTCTCCTGGAAAGGTGTCCACAAAAACATCGTTTATGTATGTTTTTATGCCCATGATTCTCGATACAGCGCCTCTTCCAATCACCACATCATTGAGAGCGATATCGTGTAAAGGCTTCTTCTCTTTTCTGTATATGACAGTCTCGAGCATCATTCTGTTTTCGATTTCATAGTTCCCGGTAAATAGCTGCTCTATGGCCAAATCAATATTGTCTCTGTCTACCTCGGTCAGGAATCCAAGATTTCCCAGGTTAATGCCGAGTATGGGAAGTTCCTTACGATAAATGCTTCTCGCCGCTTTAAGGAAGGTCCCGTCCCCACCCAGACAGACAACCATTTCGCTATTGGCTATCATGTCCTTTTCATCACCGCAGGGCTCGCCAATGCCGGACTTACCCGCCAGATCATCTGTCAGTATGGCGCTGCCGCCGTGTCTAATAATGCTGTCGGCAAGGAGCCTTGTATATGTAAAGTCCATATCCCGTTCAACATTGGTGATAATGCCGATCTTCTTCATCAAGTCCTCCAAAGGAACATCATGTACTCTCCGCAGCTATAGATTTTTGAGAATATCTAAATTGTTTCTGTAATTATGTCATTTCTATTATATCGTATAATTATACAAAAAACAATTTTAATAGACCGGCAGATTATTTGTTTAGTTGCTCATGAGAGCTCCTGACTACTTCACGGATGTTCGGCGATATTTCCTTCATTTCCGAATGACCGGATTCCAGTGCTAAATAGCATAAATATTCAATATTGCCTTCCGGACCTTTTATTGGGGAATATGTGACCCCCTTCAGCCGGAATCCGATACTCAGAGCAAAAGAAATTACTTCTTCCACCACCCGCTCATGAATGGCGGTATCTCGTATAACACCGTGCTTGCCAACCTCGTCCCGGCCTGCTTCAAATTGAGGTTTTATAAGACACAGTACCTCTCCCTTTTCCTGATGAAGCAATGCCCGTACTGCCGGAAGCACTTTTTTCAAAGAAATGAATGAAACATCTATTGACGCAAAATCCGCTGTGATGCCGATATCTTCGGGCTTCACGTAGCGTATATTGGTTCTCTCCTTATTAATTACTCGCCCGTCGTTTCTCAATACCCAGGCCAACTGACCATATCCAACATCAATGGCAACGACCTTTGCGGCGCCGTTCTTTAGCATGCAGTCAGTAAACCCGCCTGTAGACGCTCCAACGTCGATAGCCTGCTTTCCTTCCAAGTCTATTCCGAACTGCTGGATCGCCTTCTCAAGTTTCAGTCCGCCCCTGCTCACATAGGGGTTCAAATTACCCTTCAGTTCTATATCAACGTCAATGGCATAGCTGGAACCGGCTTTGTCGGCTCTCTCGCCATTCACATAGACAAGCCCTGCCATAATAGAGCTTTTCGCTCTTTCACGGCTTTCACAAAGACCTTTTTGAACCAACAGCACATCCAATCTTTCCTTCTCCAACAAAAAATCCTCCTGTGGGATTTACTCATTTACTCCTGAGCATTCTGAGAATATCACGGCTGATCGAAGCGGCATCCATACCATACATTTCAATAACTTCCTTTCGATTGCCATGAGGGATTGGAATATCCGGAAAGCCGAATATAGCAGATTTCACCGACATCCCATTTTTGTTAATCAGCTCGAGAACACTGCTCCCAAAACCTCCGCGAATGCAATGATCCTCTATCGTGGCAAGCGCCTTTGTTTTCACGATACTGTTAAGGATAAGTCTGGTATCAAGAGGTTTGACAAATCTCGCGTTAATAACCTCCGCATGTACCCCCTTCTTCAAAAGCAGCTCCGCTGCCTGCAAGGCCGTTGCGACCATATTTCCGACTGCAATGATCGTGATGTCCTCTCCTTCAATCAGCCTTACTCCCTTGCCATAATGCATAGGGCTGGGCTTTGCCAGCATATCCGCACCGGAACCCCTCGGGTACCTGAGAGCGAATGGGCCGTCATGTGTAAGCACAGCATACTCCAGCATCCGCTCAAATTCGGTATAGTCGCACGGAGCTGCGATTGTCATATTCGGCATGTGGCTTAAAAATGAAATATCATAAAGTCCCTGATGGGTTTCTCCGTCCTCGCCCACTAGCCCCGCTCTGTCAACGGACAGTACAACATGCAGATTCTGAAGAGCAACATCATGAAGAATCTGATCGTAGGAGCGCTGTAAAAAAGTGGAGTAAACGGCCACGACCGGTTTGATACCGGCTTTGGCCAGGCCTGCGGCAAACGTTACGGCATGCTGTTCTGCGATACCAACATCAAAAAAACGTTGGGGATATTTCTTTGCAAATCCTTCCAGTCCTGTCCCAATAGGCATAGCGGCAGTAACAGCAGCCAGTTTATGTTCGTGTTCGGCCATTGCCATCATTTTTCGTCCGAAGATATCAGAGTATGAAGGGCCGTTATTAACCTTCACCTCACCTGTTTCAATTTCGAACGGAGATATTCCGTGAAACTCGTGGGGCTTATCTTCCGCAAAGCTGTAACCCTTTCCCTTCTGTGTCAGTACGTGAATAAGTACCGGCCCCTTTAGACCTTTGGCTCGGGAAATAACCTTTATAAGCTCATTAATATTGTGACCGTCAATAGGGCCGATATACTTAAGCCCCAATTCCTCAAAAAGTACTCCGGGCATGACCATGTATTTAATCGTTCCTTTAGCGCGATTCAATGCACGGGAAGCCAATTTACCGGCTGAAGCCAGCTTGTTGAGAAAAGTGTCCAGGTCCTCCTTAGCTTTGTAATAAATGGGCTGCGTCCTAATTTTACTCAGATAGCGCGACAGACCGCCCACATTCTTACTTATGGACATCTCGTTGTCATTGAGAATCAGGATGATATTATTGGGAGACCGACCTGCATCGTTCATTGCTTCAAACGCCATCCCGCCTGTCATTGCCCCATCGCCGATCACAGCCACAACTGAATAGTCTTCCTGCAGCAAATCCCTCGCCTTTGCCATACCCAGCGCAGCTGAAATAGAAGTGCTGCTGTGACCTGTATTGAAGCTGTCGCTATCGCTCTCACATCCCTTTGGAAAGCCCGCGATGCCGTCCTTCTGGCGAAGGGTATCAAATTTTTCCCGGCGACCCGTGATGATTTTATGTACATATGATTGGTGTCCAACATCCCAAATGATTTTATCCTTCGGCGCCTCAAAAATCATATGCAGCGCCAGCGTCAGTTCAACAACACCAAGATTTGAGGCAAGGTGTCCTCCTGAAACCGAGACCTTTTCGATCAGAAAACGCCTGATCTCTTCAGCAAGAGTCTGCAGTTGAGGTACATTAAGCCCTTTGATATCTGCCGGTGAATAAATATTATCAAGTAGTTTATTCTTTTCTTCGTTATTTGTCATTTTTGTGGTTTCCTTTTAATCTTCAATAATTGCCTCTTTTCTGTGATCAAGCTTATTATTACACTAACCTTATATATTATATAATTACTGTTGTGAAGTGCAATAGTCTTGCCGAGTGCTTTACCTCCGACTGTAAGCGCTGTGATAATTCCACTCATCACCATTTCGGCTAAGCTAATCTTATCGCTCTGACCTATTATCCTGATGATGATATAAGCGCCCGCAGCGCCGCTTATGATGCCGCAAATGTCGCCGATAACGTCGTTACAGACATTTGATACTTTGTCAGCATTTCGTATAAGTTTTATGGCCTGTCTTGCTCCAAAAAGCTTTCTTGAGGCCATTGCATGGAAGGGTGTCTCCTCGGCAGCTGTAACAGCAGTTCCTATGATATCAAAAATAATGTTAATCAATACGATAATGAAAATAACTAAGAGAGCTGTTATAATTCTGGCTTCCTTTAATACATTTGAAGAAGCAAATGTTAATACTGCAGAAATCATAAACGACAATAGAGTTACGGTAATGACCCATATAACATCACTCTTCTTTGAACTGGCAGCCGCAGATGTGGATTTGAACTTCACCCTTTTTTCATCTGCCGGATGCTTATATTTGTCAGCCACTGACAAACCTCCAGACTAAAATTTCGGGGGACACAGGATAGTGTCCCCCGCTAAATACTAAACAGGTGGCAATGCGTTGAGTAAATTTTGCGGCTTAGGTCAGGCAGGATTTCCCCCGGCAATACCGAAATGTCGCCAAATCGGCAGTTTCCATTTAAATCCCCGGCCGCCGCGTTACCGTCGACGGAGCCTGATCACCACTTAGTCCACACTGCAATCCCCAACACATTTCAAAAGAACAGTCCAGGAGTTTTCCCCTACAGCCTGACCGTTTCCTAGCCTCTTTTGCAGACATGGTTTCAAACAGCGATAATGCGTTCATACCGGCCAGTACTCGCGCATCTGATCCATTATCCACCATACCCACGCAAGGCAGGCTACACTGTTCACAGCATCAACTGATACCGCCTAACAGGTTTAATCCCTGATCGTAGTCGATTAACGTTCCGTGCAGCCATCGGATTTGCTTCGCAACTCTCCATTGACACAATCACATTCCGCATTTCTTCCAAAATTCAGGGTCTCCACGGCAAAGGGGTCAACGCCTGCATGCCATTGCAGATCGCCCCTGAGCCTTAACTCCCAGCATCGACCCACCGCTGGGCGCAGCAAGCCGACACAAGGAACTTCATCGATATGCCCTTTAACGGATTTTTAGGCCCGTCTTTAGAAACGGCAGTACTGACTGGAGTACTGCGCCACTTGTTTTTTGAACTATAATTATACTTGCACCGCACCAAGTCGCTTAGTGTACTACAGGCGACTTGCCCCTGCAAGACATGAGTCCCAACACTTGCAGGGAGGCATTTCAGAGTTGGAACCTTGAGCTGAAATGCATTGGTGCAGCCGGGATTTTGCAAACTGCAGCATGCCCTTTGTTGTATCATGCTGCAACTCATGCAGCTTTTTAGGCTGCAAGGCTGCATGAACAAGCCAATTTTGGAACTTGAATGGCTTGTAGCGGCAAAATCAATTATAACAGGTGATTTATTTTTTTTCAACAGTAGTCAATGATCTCGTTCCTTGATAAATATGGCTATATCTCTAAGAAATGCTGCTTTTTCTCCAAAATGACCGATCGCATCCACTGCTGCGCCAACCGATTTCTCGAGTAATTCTGCGGCCTCAATCAAGCCATATAGTGTGACATACGTTGACTTTCCTGAAGCTGCATCACTGCCTGCCGCCTTTCCCATAAGCTCCATGCTGCTTTCCACATCCATAATGTCATCCTTGATCTGAAAAGCCAGGCCAATATTCTCGGCATATATCCTTAACTGTTCCAGCTCTTCTTCTGAAGCGCCGCAAAGGACAGCACTTGAGAGTATTGGCGCTTTAATCAGTGCGCCGGTCTTGCATCTGTGCATATATTCAAGTGTTTCCGCCGGGATCTGAACGCCCTCAGATTCCATATCCACCATCTGTCCTCGGATCATTCCCTCGGTGCCGGAGCTCGCGGCAATGATATGCATTGCCCTGACCCTTTCCTTCAATTTTTCTTCCGATTCCAGCGTACTGGAAAGCATCAGTTCGAAGGCTTTGTTTAGAAGCGCGTCTCCGGCCAGAATTGCAATCGCCTCGCCGAATACCTTGTGGTTTGTCGGGATTCCTCTTCTATAGTCATCATTATCCATAGCGGGCAAATCATCGTGGATCAGTGAATATGTATGTATCATCTCAATGGCACAGGCATATGGAAGTACAATGTTTCTGTTACCGTCGAGCAAATCGCAGACCGCAAGCGCCAGAACAGGTCGCAGACGCTTTCCTCCGGCCATTAAGCTGTATTTCATCGCCTTATATATGTCCGAGCCGGGGCCTTCGCTGATTCCAAGGTAATCATCCAGCGCATTGTTCACGATCTGAATCAACTTTTCAAACTGCGTATTGAACTCCATGCTGACCTCCCTCAGTCTGTCATCTTCTTTTCTGTGATACCGTCTTCACCTTCAATAAGCATAGTGATGCTTCTCTCGGCTTCATCCAGCTTTTTACTGCAGTACCTGGTCAGTTCAACTCCTCTCTGGAAGAAATTAATGGATTCCTCCAGCGACAATTCACCCTTTTCAAGTTTCTTTACAATTTCTTCAAGCTCAACGACAGCCTGCTCAAAACTCAAGCTCTTTTCACTCATCATTTTCCCCCTTAATCCCTTCAACCAGACATTCCAACCGGCCATCGGTCAAATTCACTTCAAGCTTGTCCCCCACCCGGACCGATTGAATTGATTTTATTAGTGTATGATCTTTTCCAGATCTAGTTATACTGTAACCCCTCGCCAGCGAACTGAGCGGGCTGAGCGTATCCAGCCTCGCTGCCAGCATGGAAAGACTATTCCTGGCTTTTGTATTTATAACAGTCAGCGCCTTTTCAAGATAGCGTTTCTGAACGTCCAGCAGCATACGTTCCTGGTAGATCTTGCTGTAAGGCTGTTTAAAGGCCGTTCTCTCACTGAGTCTTTTCAGTGTCATCCGTTCCATGGTCGTTCTTTTTATGATTGCATTGCGAAGCCTAACCTTCATACTGTCAAGTTGGTTTTCCACAACCGTTCTCTCAGGCATCACCAGTTCCGCAGCCGCAGAAGGGGTGGAAGCCCGCACATCTGCAACAAAATCGGATATAGTAAAGTCCGTCTCATGACCAACAGCGGAAATGACGGGAATACGTGATTTATAGATGCTTCTGGCTACGATTTCCTCATTGAAGGCCCATAACTCCTCCAGTGATCCTCCGCCTCTTGCAACAATGATCACATCCACATTGTTCAGCTCATTAAGCCGGCGTATCGCTGCCGCTATCTGACCTGCGGCCTGTTCTCCCTGAACCTGAACCGGATATACCTTTATATTGACATTGTAGAATCTTCTGCTTAGGATGTTGATGATGTCTCTGATAACAGCGCCGGTTGAAGAAGTGACCACTCCAATTGAGCTTGGGATAAGCGGAAGTCTGCGCTTTCTATTCTCATCGAAAAGACCTTCGGCCTGAAGCTTTGCCTTAAGCTGTTCGAATGCCACATACAGAGCCCCTATGCCGTCGGGTTGCATCTCTTGCGCATAAAGCTGGTATTGTCCGTCTCTTTCAAAAACAGAAATGTACCCCCTGATCTGAACCTTCATTCCATCCTCAGGTACAAACGTAAGAGATGATGCATGGGAGCGAAACATAACACACTTCAGCACACCCTTTTCATCCTTCAGGGTAAAATAAAAGTGTCCGGAATAATGGCTCTTAAAGTTCGATATCTCTCCCTTCACCCACAGCCCGGACAGAATAAAATCATTAGAAATTAAATCCTTTATATATTTATTGACTTCGTAAACTGATAGTATCTTATTTGTTGGCATTGTCCTCAACCGCCATCATTCATTTCGCCATCAGCAGAATTTCCGTCAGGTATTTTACTCAATATGCCGTTGACAAACGATCCTGCCTCTTCATTGCTATACTTTTTGGCAAGCTCGACCGCTTCGTTTACGGAGACGCTATAGGGAATGTCATCTCTGAAGCATATTTCATATATGCTCAGGCGCATAATAGAAAGATCAACCCGGGATATCCTGCTTATTTTCCAGCCGGTTGAATGTGCCTCAATGAGATTGTCTATATGGTCTTTATTCCTGTGAACGCCATCAACAACATCGCTTATATAGGCCTGATCTTTTCCGGAAATCGCATTTTCTTCGAAAAACAGCTTCTTCTGTTCATCAATGTTGTCTTTTTGAAATTCCAACTGGTATAAGAGCTTCATCGCCATCTCTCTGGAGGCTCTTCTTCCCATCTGTTATCCTCCCTCATGATCCCTACCGGTAAGTTCCGGGCGGCAAAACCCTATCCAGAAGGTTCTTTATGTAATCCTTATCGTCATGTATCCGTTTCCCAATATAATAACCCACGCCGGTTAATAATGCAATAAAAAGCACTCTAAGAAATCCGAGAATTAAAATAAGCACAGCTAGGGCAAATCCGATAGCAGCACCGTTAATTGCGCCCTTGTGTGACTGGTAATATGCAAGAAGCTTTTCAATACTCATGCAACGTCCTCCTATTCAACCCTTGCCTTATAAGTAAGTCCAGTATATATACTGTCCACAAACACCCTTACTTGCTTCACTGGGATGCCGGAGGACTCCTCCACCGCTTTCTTTACACGTCCCTGTACCTCCTCCGAAATCACAGGTATGCTCAGGTCAGGCATGACGATTAACCGAACCTCAATCTCCACCCCGTCGTCTGCTTTTTTGACCAATGTCCTTGTCTCCTTGATGCCGTTTGACTTCTTGGACGCGTTGATTGCAATATTTTCTATCGAATTTAAAGAGATTCTGATTTCTCCGATATTAGTATGTTTACTGACAGCTTTTTTATCCTTATTGCTTTTCACCCCTGATAGAAGGAAAGTTATACTCAACGCAAAAAATATCAGTGCGATGATGAAAACAATGATTCTGAACACAGTCACACTTTCTGATGAAATGATATCCGAGATGGCTCCTGAAATATTCACAAAGACCGATGGGTCTATCGCCACGTACATCCCCAACGCAGATACGACAGCCAGGCAAAAAGCATAGAAGGCTAAAAGAACCCTGAAAAAAATATTCATAAATATAACCCACCTCTCCGGTAATCATTTTTCCTTGGTTAAGCAGTTCGTTCATGCAATAAAGTTCAATAATATTATAGTTTATTTTCCAAAAAAAATAAACCCTAATGGGTTTATTCTAAAATACGTTTTTACTTTAATTTTGTCTGCTCTTCAGGAAGCTCTTTTTTATGCTCCTTTTCTATATTGACGCCTTGTATGTGTATATTCACCTCAACCACCGACAGACCCGTCATCTCCTCAACTGCCTGTTTGACCTTCTCCTGTATAGTCCATGCGACTTCTGGAATGCGGTAGCCGTAATCAACGATAATAAAAAGGTCTATAGCCGCTTCCTTTTCGCCTACTTCAACCTTGACCCCTTTTGAAAGATTCTTGCGACCAAGGGCTTCGGCTATACCTCCGGCTATACCTCCGCTCATGCTTGTCACGCCGGGAACATCTGTAGCCGCAATACCGGCAATGATCGCAACTACCTCGTCTGTGATTTTTATAGCCCCGATATCATTGACCACACTCTGAATGTTTTCTTCCATAGCGTACCTCCATAGGGATGATGCACCTATTATAACACGTATTTACGGTGAAGTAAAACTAAGCGGGTAATTGCTAAAACAGTGGCTTTATATGAATATCCTCGACCTCTACACCGCCCTGTCTGGTGACAATATCAGTAATCTGAGCTGTCTGCGAGGTAGTAAGGCTTGGGGTCTTCACCACAATATCTACACTTCCGTCATCCGCAAATAAAATAAATGTGTCTTCAAATCCCATCTTATTTATCAATGTCTCGATTCTCATTTCCTTCTCTGAAACCCCTGTCAGTGCAATCATCTTAGATTGCGCTTCCGCTATTATTTCTTCGCTGGCATCAACATCCTCGGAAATAGACTTAAGTAACTCACTACTTTTGCTTCTGCTTTGTTCCTTATCCATCCTAGCCTGCACAAAGTAATCATTTGCCGTTTTGGAGGCTGTTATGTTCGTCTGAGCATTTGTATCTTCTGCAAGTTCAAGGTCCAAACCATCCAGACCTTCATTGTAGATCTCATTGTCTACGTATACCGCTTCACCAAGTTTTCCTTCCGCTTCTGTAGATGCACTTCCCTGTCTGTAGCTATACTGCAGGTAGCCTGCCACTACGATCATCAGTATCAATGCTAAAATGACTATCTGCTTTCTTTTAAAAACCATCATGACTTTGCCCCCTTTTTTTGTCCCACTCAATAAATAATATATTCAGCTCATTTCATGTTTATATCTCTTTTATATCTCTTTTTTGGAAAACCTCTCACTTTTTCCGCTGAGCAACCTCCACCTTGTGCACAGGAACATCCAGCACCACTGTGACAGCACTGAGGATCTGCTGGCGGATCGTGACAGTGCCGGCTCCTTCGGCAACCACCAGGACTCCGCGCACTTTTGGCTTTGTCTCTTTTAGAATAACAGGCGCCTTTCCGCCTTCGGGGGTATCCTTATATGCCAGTGCACTGTCGTAATCCTCTTGAGTGATGTTTCTGGTACCACCCTCGCTGTCCTTCTCCTGTGTTGTGCTTTCACTCCTTTTCGTGTCATATGCAGGAATTTCTTCCGCACTGCTTTCATATGTGATCATCACATCAACCTTGCCTACTCCCTGTATTTGAGCCAGAACCGATCTCAGTTTCACCTCCAAAGTATCAACGGCAGCTGTGCTGTTATTAACAGGATCCGAAATACCTGCAGGCTTTTGCTGTTCCTTTACAGCTGTGCCCGATTTATTACCGCTAAAAAACGTTGAACCTGCAATAATAATAATGATTCCAACGATAATAACAATAGCTGTATTTTCGATCAGCTTCTTCCTGTCCTGATTTGCAATCCATTCTTTAATGCGCTTTATGAGCTCCACGTCCTCACCCCACTACTTGTGTAATAATAATATTCTCTCTGTCTATACCAAAAACCTCGCCAATGCTGTCCTCCAGCCGCTTTCTCAGCTCCTGATTCTCAAGGGGACAGTTCTCAATTTTAGTGCTTTTGCTCATGATCTTTTCGATATTTACTGATTCAACTTTACTAATCCCGGCAGAAGCGTCCCCCTTGGTAGAAACGTCCCCCTTGATAGAAGCGTCCCCATTGGCAGAAGCGTCCCCATTGGCAGAAACGTCCCCATTGGCAGAAACGTCCCCTTCTGGTGTGACTTCGAGGTAAACCCGCTTGAGTTCACCGAAGCGTTCAGAGGCAGTGTCTTCATTAATGATGATGTCTGCCGTTGCCTTCCTTACTCCTTCCACTTCTTTAGCCAGATGCTCAAGCTGTTCGATCATGTCGCTGCGATACACCTGCATAATCTGTCCAAGCTGACTCTCTTCAAGCAGCTTACTCTCTTTTTCAATCTGCATCCTGCTTATGGCATTACTGGTGGTTGTTTGAGCTGCTGCAAAGTCAAATTTTTTCCCAAATAGACCAACTATCGGAGTTGCGATTGAGATGATCAGTATTGTTCCGGTCACAATGCCTGCATATTTTTTCATTTTTCCATTGGGCAGCAGCATCTCAAGTATCACAATGAATAAAACCAGCGCTACAATATTGATTACAAAATGTTTAATAAATTCCAGCATTTTTTCTCCTATCGCAGCATGGCACTGACATTACCGGCACTGATAAGTGCTGTGATCGATATCATGAACATAAATGCCACGGCTGCTGTTAATGCAAATATCTGAAGCATCGACCCTGCTACATCGTCTATACAGTTAGTAATCCTGTTTTCTGAAACCGGCTCCAACAGAGCACTTGCGGCTTTATATAAGGCAACCATCGCAATAATCTTGATAAGCGGCACTATGCAGATCACCAAAATTCCCACCAATGCTGCAACACTGGCTGCGTTTTTGATAAGCAGCGTGCATCCGATTACCGTATCAGTTGCATCTGCAAGTGTTTTTCCGACAATGGGAATAAATGTGCTAATGGCAAACTTGGCAGCCTTACTGGTGACACCGTCGATGACGGCCCCCAATGAACCCTGGAGCGATATTGCGATGACAAATACGGTCAATATAATTGCAAGTGTCCATGAAACAATTTGTTTGAGCAGGTTTGCAAGCTTTACCAGTTGGATCTTATCAGATATGTTATTGACGATTTTAAGGATGGTTGATAAAAACACAAGCGGTAAAAAAACACTTTTTATCATCGTTACAGAGCCTTCTACTATCAGTAGCAGCACCGGATGTAAAATACCGCCTGTCGTGATGTTACCTCCTGAGATCAATAGAGCCATCATGACCGGTATCGTTACATACATGAACCCTACCATTTTATCAATAATATCCATTCCCATTTTTACAACAGTACCATAACTCACCAGCAAAATAGATACAAGGACAATATAACATACATAAAAGGCAACCTGACCGACGCTCTCTCCCAGAAAATTTGCCTTCAGGTTTTTCAGCAGTGCACAGATCACCACCAACACCGCAAGCTTTATAAAAATCCCAAGGTTTAGATACAGCTCACGGAATAAGAAACGAAGAGCATTTGCGCCAATTCCTTTAAGATCAAAGCTCAGATCACCCGCCGCTACATTGCTGATTAGCTCCTCCGGACTGAAGCCCTGCAATATCTCATTGTTATCATTATCCATGTACCTTTTAAGCTCATCCTTTATGGTGTCAACCCCGCTCGCATCTGCCTGCTGTTCAATCAATACCGAATTATCACTGTCCTGACCTTCGTTTGCATAGCAGTACCCTGGAAAAATTGTTACAGCAAACAGCAACACACCGAATAACAATCCTGCCTTACATTTTTTCTTCTTTGAGTACATAATTCTCACTCATCCTCCTGTCACGGCATTACTTCGATGATCAGATCAAGCAATGAGGTGATGATTGGTGCCGCAAGTACAACAATGATAACCTTTCCGGCCAGTTCGATCTTAGAAGCAATGGATCCCTCTCCGGCGTCCTTGCAGACCTCAGCCCCGAACTCTGCGATATAGGCAATTCCAGTAATTTTTAAAACTGTCGTAAAATATATTGGCTTGATTTGAGCCTTGTCCGCATAATTTTCAAGCAAATCAATAACCGCAGATAATTTCGATACCAGAAGCATGAAGATCACAACACCAGTCATAATGCTCACCTGAACAGCTATTTCAGGCTTCTGTCTTCTTAGAATGATAGTTAAAATGGTGGCCACAAGACCAATACCAACAATTTGCATTATTTGCAATTAAATCAACTCCTCGGATGCCAGGCTCTGCGGTTTTGCCAATTTGTAATCAGTTCAGCTTGAAAAGCGTCTTCACAGTGTCAAACAAAACGGCGATCTCCTTTACAATCATCATCAGTACGACAATTAACCCGGCCAGCGTTGTCATCGTCGCCTGCTCCTCTCTTCCCGACTTATTCAGCAGCTGATTAAGTACAGCCACCAGGATCCCTATTGCCGCTATTTTGAAAATCATATCAACGCCCATAAATCGGTCAACCTCTCTTTATCCAATTCCTGCCATTAAAATCCTTCACTTGAACTGCCAAAACTGTCGCATGGCAACACAGACGCACTCGTCACAGCAGTACTGTCACAACCGCAATACCTCCCAAGATTCCAAGACTCCTGTACATGCTCTCATTTTTCTTTCTGCTTTCCTCCGCCTTTTCCTCCTGGAGCTTCAGCTGCCCCATGGTCAGCCTGATATTTCCAATCTGCCCTTCAATATCTGTATTTCCAAGTAATTTACCGAAGGCTGAGAGAATCTCCTGATCCTCCCTGTTCAGGGCCGTTCTGCGAATACACTGCGCAACAGCCCGTTCCCAGGCCTCAGCAGCGCTAATCGTTTTTTCCTCCTTCAATATCTCAATGGTTCTGGAAAAGAAAATACATGTCTCAGATCCCCCAACCCTGCTTATTTTTTCAAATGCTTCCATAATCACATTGCATAGATAGCTAATTTGATTTTCAAACATCTGCAAAATGGCTTGCAGTTCCCTTAACTGTGCAGGCCTTCTCACGCAATCACGGGAGAGGATCACCCCGATAAAGCTGCAGGATAATATTACAATGATACTTCCGGCAAATTTAAATAGCATATGTAACAGCCCCCATAATTGATTCCATATTTGTTCCGTCTATAACCTCCGCCAGCGTCCCGGGACCGTTGGCATTGCCTAGCACCACATATCTTTCAAACACCTTATCTTCTATCAGTCTCAGAACCTCTCTTCTGCTTTTCATTTCCGATACATTGTAACCGTGGGCTGTGGTGATGATCCGTACCCCTGCGTTCAAAACGCTGTGCACTGCCTCCCTGTCACCGTCGTTTCCAATTTCATCGGTAATGATCACTTTAGGAGACATCGACCGGATCATCATCGGCATACCAATGTTTTTTGGACACCCATCCAGCACATCCGTCCGAAGCCCCACATCATTTTGCGCTATACCCTTGTGACATGCGGCCAGCTCTGATCTCTCGTCCACAATGGTAACCTTAACACCTCTGAAGCCTAACTCCGGCAGTCCATTACTGAGCGATCTTGCAATATCTCTTAGGATTGTTGTTTTTCCGCATTGGGGCGGAGAGATGATGAGAGTGTTATAAATATCTGAGTTTTCTCTTATCAGATATCGGATCACCGTTGATGAACAGCCAAAGATTTGATTTGCCAGACGAATATTAAGTCCGGAGATATCCTTGATATTTTTTACGACGCCACCTTCCAGGACAACCTTTCCGGCAAGCCCTGCCCTATGTCCGCCTCTGAACGTGATATAGCCATTTCTGATTTCATCCTGATAAGCATAAATTGAGTTCTCGCTCATCAACTCCAATGTGCCTTTTATATCCTCCTGTGTCACAATGAAGCTGCCAGCAGGCTTCGCGCAAAGCAAACCATCACGGCCTATGAACCATTCCTTATAGTAATTCTGCAGTACCAGCGGCTTACCTGCTCTCATACGCACCTCTTCCAGAGGTTCAAGGCCATATATGACTGCATCTTCGATCGCATGCGCAACTCTCGCTGAAAGCATGGGTAAAATGTCCCGTTTGAGACTGCTTGTACTGTTGCTGACGTTTCGCTCTTTACCGTCTCTCATATATCTTTCCTCACAATTATCCGATACGGTATTTGCGATGATCTTACTTCCGTGAACACCGCAGTCATTTATATATTATTAGGCTTTGTCCAAATTTATGACTGCGAAACAGGAAACCCTCACTTGAATTTACTTTCTAAGGTGCAATAATGATCCACCGGCCTAGCCGGTGGTTTTTCTTTAACGGGCGAAGCCCTTAACTACTAGCCACGCCTAAAAGGCGTTGGTACGGTCTGCCACTTGCGAAAGTTTGTTACCAGCTACCCGTTAA
>JAEYON010000089.1 GCA_023411645.1 Bacillota bacterium
TCTGACAGCTAAAAAAAGAAGCCCTTTTTACCTCGGCTTGAGGATTAAAAAGGGCTTACCTTTTGATAGGCATTTACAAGCTAATGATACTCAAATTACAAGACAAAATCAGAAACGCTTGACAGAATTATAATTTAACATCACAGCGGCTTGTGCCGCTGTGATTTAATCCGGTTTTTTTACTTCAATACCGGCCATCTTTTCATAGAACTGAACGATTCCGCTATGATCCTGCCCGGCCTTGCCATCCACCTTCAATGCATGCATAATTTCTAATATATGGCTTGTTAACGGTACCGGCGCACCAACTTCATGGGCCGTATCCATCGCATTCATTAAATCCTTTATGTGCAGCTCTATACGGAAACCCGGCTTAAAGTTCCTGTTGAGCACCATAGGAGCCTTTGCATCCAAAACCGTACTTCCGGCAAGTCCGCCTCTGATGGCCTGATAAACCTTTTCCGGGTCGACGCCGGCCTTTGCAGCAAGCACCATCGCCTCCGACATTGCAGCAATATTCAGAGCAACAACGATCTGGTTAGCAAGCTTGGTCGTATTTCCGCTCCCGATTTCACCTATCAGGACTACGGAGCTTCCCATGACCCTCAATACGCTCTCAACCTTTTCAAAAGCGTCCTTCGGACCTCCAACCATAATGGATAGAGTACCGTCGATTGCTTTGGGTTCTCCTCCGCTGACCGGCGCGTCCAACATGATTCCTCCGGCTTTCTTGAGTTCCTCTGCAATTTCCTGTGAGGCAAGAGGGGCTATTGAGCTCATGTCTACCAGAATTGTGCCAGGTCTGATTCCTTCAGCTACTCCGTTTTTGCCCAGAACAGCTTCCTTCACATGCGGTGAATTAGGCAGCATAGTAAGGATGAGATCGGATCTTTGTGCTACATCCTTAGGAGAAGTTCCTTGCTCCGCTCCCGCCGCTGTCAGTTCATCAACGGCAGCTTTTACAATATCGTACACAACCAAAGAATATCCTGCCTTCAGCAGGTTCTTTGCCATCGGTTTTCCCATTATTCCAAGGCCAATAAATCCTACTTTATTAAACATTGTATTTCCTCCGTTTCTCATATAAATATTTATATCCCATGCTTACTTATTCAATATTCTTCTGACTTTTTCCGCTATATCACGATCTGTGAGCTTATAATGCTCAAGTAATTCCTCATAAGTATGTGCCGACTGACCAAATTCATCATTTATTGCCACAACCTCTATAGGAACTGCTATGCCACGCAAAGCATAAGTAATCGCACTGGCCAGTCCGCCGATGCAGCTGTGCTCTTCAGCCGTAACGATGCCCTTCATACCTGCAGCAAGTCCAATGACAGCCTCTTCATCCAGCGGCTTCAATGTGCTTACATTGACTACTCTTGCCGAAATACCTTCTTTTTCAAGAGTTTCAGCAGCTTTTAAGGCATTTGAGACCATTATACCGATCGCGAATATTGTTATATCCTTACCTTCCTTTAATACATAAGGCTTTCCAATCTTAAACTCCTGATCCTCCGGAAAAACTTCAGGCATATCATTTCTAATTATCCTGACATAAACCGGTCCGTCATATTCAGTTATCGCTCTTGTGACTTTTTTCATTTCGATAGCGTCACACGGGGCAATGACTGTCATGTTCGGAATAGCTCTCATGATTGCAATATCCTCGACCGACTGATGGGTAGCTCCGTCACCGAAGTCGGACACGCCCGCACTGGAACCGATAATCTTTACATTCAGTTTTCCTGTGCAAATACTTTGGCGGATTTGATCGAACGGACGTCCCGACGCAAAAACCGCAAACGTGTTTGCGAAAGGGATTTTTCCTGTTAGTGAAAGCCCTGCTGCGAAAGAAATCATGTTTGCTTCCGCTATCCCCATTTCAAAATATCGTTCGGGGAACTCCTGCTGGAACCCACTGGTCATGGTGGATTTTCCCAGATCGGCCTCCAGCACTACTATATCCTTATTTTCCTTGCCTAATTCTATCAGGGTTTTACCATATACCGTTCTTTGATTACTGAACTTAATTTCCCGTCCACTATTGCCCCCAGCATTATCCATAGCCATATCTACAGCTCCTTTACATTAAACTAATACAAGCCTGTTCATACTGCTCCAAAGTCAAAGAGCCATTATGAAATGCAACATTGTTTTCTGCACATTTGATCCCTTTTCCTTTAACCGTATTCGCAATAATAACGGTGGGCTTTCCCTTAACCTTTTCTGCATTGTCCAGAGCATCTGTAATTTGTCCGATATCATGCCCGTCAATTTCGATAACATTCCAGTTGAATGCTTCCCACTTCTCCTTCAAAGGATTTGTATCAAAGCGTTCAACGATAGCTCCTGTGGCCTGCAGCCTATTACGGTCCAGAATCACTGTCAGATTGTCAAGCTTATAATTAGCCGCAGACATGGCGGCTTCCCAGATCTGACCTTCGGCTATTTCGCCGTCTCCCACTATGCAATAAACTCTGTACGATTTTTTGTCCAGCTTTGCACCGGCCGCTATCCCGCAGGATATCGACAAGCCTTGTCCCAATGAACCCGTATTGGCTTCAATTCCGGGAGTCTTTCTCATATCCGGATGGCCCTGAAGCATGGACCCCAAGCTTTTCAAACCGGCCAGTTCCTCTTCGGGGAAATAACCGCACATACCAAGCGCGGCATATTGCACTATCGCCGCATGTCCCTTGCTGAAAATCAGCCTGTCCCTGTCCTCCCAATGAGGATTCTTTGGGTCATGCTTCATCTTCTGAAAGTAAAGCACGGATACGACGTCAGCAATAGAACAAGAACCTCCAAAATGGCCTGTCTTGTCTGGTCCTACCATTTTTACGATGTTAAGCCGGACAGCCTTTGCCTTCTTGCTGAGCTCTTCAATGGAGCTGTTCATAATATCAACCCTTTCTTGTTTGATCGTGTGTGATTTTTGCTACTTGACTATTTCTGTTTCCAGCACCTTTTTAACCTTGCTCATTGTCGAATCAATGTGTTCCTTCATAAGTTTGGCAGATAGTTTCTCGTCCTTGTTTTTTATAGCTTCAAGGATTTTTTTATGGTAGTATATACCGCCCTCATAGCCTGTTAATCCAACAATCTCTTCCATAGTTTTTTTCAACATATCCTGTAATATCGAGTTCACTTTGATAATAACATTATTATGAGTTGCAATAGCCATTGCATAATGGAAATTCAAGTCCTGAGCGGAAAATGATTGTTTATCACCTTTACAGTCTTCCATTTTCTTTATTATATTGGTCATCCTCTGGATATCATTCTCATCAGCCCGTTTGGATACAAGCCTTGCGCTTTCGACCTCGATGATATTTCTGAATTCAAGCATCTCGAGCACATTTGGCCTCTCGATGGTCAATATGGGAAGCAGTGTATCGAAATAATCGCTGGGGATGATCTCAGAAACAAAAGTCCCTTCTCCCCTCCTTATGATTAAAACTCCCATTCCCACAAGGCGGTGAATTGCTTCTCTAACCGAAACTCTGCTGACCCCGAAAAGTTCCACAAGTTCAAGCTCTCCTGGTATTTTCATACCTGGAGACCATTCCCCAGAAACAATTTGATCCTTCATCTGTTCAAATACTTCATCACTGATTCTTTTTTTCTCGATTACTTTAATAGCCATTAATTACCTCACGATATACCGAGGCTGCATCGTTATAACTCCTCGAAGACTGCCACGTTATATGATGTATTACATCTTATAAGATAATATTATAGCCTTCATATGCACTTGTCAAGCGGATAAACTTTTAGTCGTCAATTAGTTCGTCAATAGGTGCTCCAGGCGGAACAATCGGGAAAACCATATCATCCATATCAATCTCAAAGTTAATAAGAACAGGCCTGTCAGTTGAAGCCAGAGCCCTTTTTATTGCAGGATCAACTTCATCGGCCGACCGTACATTGATTCCAATTGCACCAAACGCTTGAGCCAATGCCACAAAATCAGTACCCCTGTCTATAGTAGTTGCAGAATGCCTTCCTCCGTAAAACAGTGTCTGCCACTGCCTGACCATTCCAAGAACATGATTGTTTAAAATGGCAATTATCACTGGAAGCTTGTATTCGACAGCCGTTGCAAGCTCGGTACAGTTCATTCTGAAGCTGCCATCCCCGGCGATATTGATAACCTTCTTTTCCGGTCTTCCGATCTGTGCACCAATGCATGCACCAAGACCGTAACCCATAGTACCCAGTCCTCCCGACGAGATAAACTGTCTAGGTCTGGTGTATTTATAGAACTGAGCAGCCCAGAGCTGATTCTGTCCTACCTCGGTGGTAATCAAAGCCTCGCCGCCCGTCAATTCATATATCCTTTCTACAATGAAGTGAGGCTTGAGCGAGCTGTCCTGATCATACTTCAGAGGATATTGCGCTTTCCATGCAGCAATTTTTTCATTCCAATCGCAATTCTCCCGCAACTCGAGCCTGTCTGTGAGTTCTCGAAGTATTTCCTTCACATTTCCGATTAATGGGTAATGGACGTTAATATTCTTTCCGATCTCAGCAGGATCGATATCTATATGCATAATTTTCGCATCAGGCGCAAATCTATTGACATTACTTATCACCCGATCACTGAACCTTGCTCCTATGGCAATGAAAAGGTCCGATTCGGAAACAGCCATATTTGATGTTCTGCTGCCATGCATGCCAACCAAGCCGGTAAAAAGCTCATGGGTGCCCGGGAATGAACCCAGTCCCATCAAAGTGGTTGCAACAGGGATTTTAGCCTTCTCAGCCAGAGCAAGCATCTGTGCGTCGGCATGAGCAATGGATACACCGCCGCCTGACAGAATGATCGGCTGCTTTGCAGCACGAATGATAGCTGCGGCTTCATCCAGTTCTTCCGGCGTTACATTAATATGCGGATATTCAACAGCTTCGGGCTTAACCGGCTCATATTCAGCAACAGCCGCTGTTACATCCTTGCAAATATCGATCAGAACCGGTCCCGGACGACCGTTTGCCGCTATTTTGAATGCTTCGCGGACTATTCCCGCCAGCTTCGTTACATCTTTGACAATATAATTGTGTTTTGTCACCGGCATCGTGATCCCGGTAATATCAACTTCCTGAAAGGAATCCCTTCCAAGGAGCGTCGTAGCAACCTGTCCAGTGATGGCAACCATTGGAATGGAATCCATATAGGCTGTTGCTATTCCGGTCACCAGGTTGGTTGCACCCGGGCCGGAGGTGGCAATGCACACGCCGGTTTTTCCGGTAGCACGGGCATATCCGTCAGCCGCATGGGATGCCCCCTGCTCGTGTGACGTCAGGATATGCCTGATCTCCTTTTGAGCCTTATACAATGCATCATATATATTAAGCACCGCGCCTCCCGGAAATCCGAAGACCGTGTCGACACCCTGCTCCTTCAGGCACTCTACCAATATTTCAGAACCTGTAAGTTTCATCATAAAACCTCCATTCATACACATGAAGCAGCACATAGGTTACAGCACATATGAATTCCTCAGCCTCATTCATTACTTCAGTACTGCTCCTGTGCTGGCTGAAGTCACCAGCCTTGCATACCTGCCCAGATAACCGGTGGTGTTTCTGGGTGTCGGAGCTTTCCAAGCCGCCATCCTGTTCTTCAGTTCCTCGTCAGAAACTTCTGCATCCAGCTTGCCTTCAGGAATATTGATGCTAATCATGTCGCCCTCACGTACTGCCGCAATCATTCCGCCTTCCATCGCCTCGGGAGAAACATGTCCTATACTTGCACCTCTGGATGCGCCGGAGAATCTGCCGTCAGTAATCAGCGCAACGTCCTTGTTAAGTCCCATGCCAGCGATTGCAGACGTCGGTCCGAGCATCTCTCTCATGCCGGGTCCGCCCTTCGGTCCCTCGTAACGAATGATGACCACATCGCCTTTGAGAATCCTTCCCTCATATATGGCCTTAATAGCATCCTCTTCAGAGTCGAACACTCTGGCAGGGCCTGTGTGCACCAACATCTCCTTTGCAACCGCCGAACGCTTAACAACTGCGCCGTCTCTGGCAATATTTCCGCGCAGGATAGCAATTCCGCCTGTTTTGCTGTACGGATCCTCAATGCTTCTGATCACGTCCGGGTCTTTGATCCGGGCTTTCATGATGTTCTCTCCAACCGTTTTCCCTGTAACCGTCATTAGATCAAGATACAGCAAATCTTTTCGGGAAAGCTCCTTCATGACTGCCTGAACGCCTCCGGCAGCATATAGATCCTGAATGTGATGTTCTCCGGACGGCGAGAGCTTACATAGGTTCGGAACTCTGCCGCTGATTTCGTTTATTATGTCTAAATTGATCTCAATACCCAGTTCATGGGCAATGGCCGGCAAATGCAGCACGGAGTTGGTTGAGCAGCCCAGCGCCATATCAACGGTCAGTGCATTTTCAAAGGCCTTTTCGGTCATTATATCTGAAGGACGTATCCCTTTTTCCACCAGCTCCATGACCTTCATTCCTGCAAGCTTGGCCAGCCGGATCCTCTCGGCATATACCGCAGGGATTGTTCCGTTTCCGGTCAGCCCCATTCCGAGCACCTCTGTCAGGCAATTCATGGAGTTCGCTGTAAACATGCCGGAGCACGACCCGCATCCGGGACATGCGTGATCCTCATATTCAACAACCTCATCTTCCGTCATTAGTCCTGCCTTGCAGGCTCCTACCGCTTCAAAGACACTGTTGAGATCAAGCTGCTTTCCATTACGGTTCAACGACAACATGGGGCCTCCACTGACGACCACGGACGGCACATTGATCCTGGCGGCCGCCATCAGCATTCCGGGTACGATCTTGTCGCAGTTGGGTATAAAGACCATACCGTCAAAGCTATGCGCCAGTCCCATTGATTCACAGGAATCGGCAATGAGCTCTCTTGAAGCCAGAGAGTATTTCATACCCTCGTGACCCATGGCTATACCGTCGCAAATACCGATAGATCCGAACTCCACCGGCGCACCTCCGGCCATTCTGATACCGGCCTTGACTGCTTCAGCTATTGTATCTAGGTGAATGTGCCCGGGCACAATATCGTTCTTTGAATTAACCACACCGATCAGCGGTCTGCCGATCTCCTCGTCCGTATACCCCATTGCCTTAAAAAGCGCCCTGTGGGGAGCTTTCTCAACACCCTTTTTCACAATATCGCTTTTCAAAAATTCCACCGCCTTTCTGTCAATAAGCAAATAGCCGGGTATTTTGTATCCCGGCTAACGTTAAAATTATTTTACTACTATTCAACTGGCTATGTCTATAAATAAATACAAAAAAGTCAGAAGCGTTCATTTTATTAGCTTAATCAGTGCAAAATTCGTGAACCCTCTGTCAGGTGCTCCGTTACTGTTCTTTCAGGCAATGACCGGTGGGAATAACCAATTGATAATGAAATTATTTTCATAAAATCCTCTGGCAAAAAGAGAGGTCCCAAGACCGTCAAAAATCGGCTTAAATCCTGGATTTGAATTGAATAGCACCAAAATGGCACATAATATGTAAATCGCAAGGAACCCTTGCATCGCCCCAAGTATAAAGCCGCCAAGCTTGTTTACCTGCTTGAAGACCGGCAATTCAGATATGCCCTTTAGAAGAAGTCCAACAAACGCAAGTATAACTCTCAGTACTAGATACAATACGATCAGGCTCAATACTGACACTACCATCTTTGTTAGTTCATCTCCTATAGCATTGACGATTTTATCGGTATTGATCAACTCGGAAGCCGAAGGCAGCTTCCCCAACAGGGACTTTCTGAAGAGCTCAGGCAGCGGCAATGTTCCGAGCACGGTTTCCGCCCCGGCAGCTCCAGAAACAGCCTCGGATGAAGCAAAAGCCTCCTTTCCGATCAGCGGCAGGTTCTTTACAATCGCATTTTTAATCCAGTCGTATATCGGCGTTTTACTTATAATTTCTGCAATCGTAGGTGAAAACTTAACAGCTGCAAAAATACATACTATAAAAGCTACTAATTTGTAAACCGACATAATGAATCCCTTGAACAGTCCAACAAAGGCAAATGAGGCAATCAAGCCGATAACAATAAAATCAATCCAGTTCATACATCCTCCCCGACGCCGGCAATTACCGGCTCCATCTGTTAATCATATATAGCATCAATTTATATTAACAACTGCTACTTGACGGTCAGTCACAACGGCAGCCTGGTTTTTGTCAAAGAAACACACTTGCCTGATGGAGGATCCTGTGGAGTATTTACTGATGATCTTGCCTTTACTGCTATAAAAATATGCTGCGTCGGAGGTGTTCACGCAAATAACTCCTCTAATAGCGTTCAGTCCTTCCGGTTTAATCCTCAGTTCACACGAAGCCAGCTCCTGCCCGTCCGTCTGATAGATCTTCATCACAGAGCCTTCCTCACTCTCCGCTGCAACGGCAAACTGCCCGTTTCCTGCGGGAGAAGCACCTGCAATACTCAGGAACTGCTTTTCCCAAATCACCGTACCCGACGGATCGATTGCAGCAGCCGCCCTGTCGCCTACAGCAAATATACTGCCATTATTGTTATACGAGAATATTGGTAGCAATTCCGCCGATGCCTGAAAGGACAACTCCGCCAAATTATCACCCTTCATGTCATAGAACTTATATACAGAGTATGGGCCTACGGCTCCCGTTCTGATAGCGGACAATATGAAGCTTTCCTCTGACGGCGATATGTTAGCACTGACTGCAAAATCGTTCGCAATCACCTTTCGGAAAAGCTCCACACCATGTGTTTCAAAAACTCTTACCTCATTGTTGTCCCTTTTTGCCGTAGTAATAACTGTAACAAAACCATCCTCACTAATATCGGCATTTAGGATGGACTCATCAATTTTTTCACGCCATTGTATGGATCCACTATTCAAAACCGCCATATCTCCGGTTCCTTGATCAGCCACAAGGATCAATGAGCCATTCGTTTTAATAATCGGATTATTGTAAATCAGGCCTTCCGACCTGATTACCTCGCCGGTTTTGTCGAGAAACCAGATGCCGCTGCCGCCGCATTTCACTATGTAATCCTTATAAACAATAAACTCCGGCTTTTCTCTGGCATCAAATTCATATATGTATTGGGCGTGAGCCTCTTTGATAACATCGGCGTCCGATGCTTGAAACAGCTTGAGCAGATCCTCCGGTCCTGCTGAAGGATCCAGGCTTTTCTGCCAGGTAAAAAAAGCTATCGCCACAACGCATAAAAACAAAAGCAGCGCTCCCGCAATACTGCCTGAATGCTCCTGCGCCCTTGATCCTTTCTGTTCCGGCCGTGTCTTCAAAAGGTCCACCCCTGTTTCATCTTTGGCAAATTCTCTAAACAAAATTATTTTACCATAGAAATCTATTTCCTGCCACCATGTCGGGCAAACAGCTTAACAGCGCTCTGCGTGAGGATAACCAGGATCATAAACAGCCCCATATAGCCAAACACAGGGTAGATTGCCGATATCAGCCTGGAAAACCCCAGTGTCGACAATGGTACCGCCGCAATACATAAAAATAGCGTCACAATCCTCCTGTCAATTTTCATTATCATGCTGATCCGCTCTGTAAAGCAAAAACCGGCAGTAATCGCTGAAGTCATCATTGCAATCCAGAGGACAAGTGAATATGTCCCTCCTGCCGGACTGTCAAAGCTTTTCAGGATTGCCAGTATGGGAAGCTCCTTTTCAAATGCTAAAGGATAAAACAGATTGATAGCAAAATGGATGACAAGGGCCGCAAGGCAGAGCAGGGCTCCGCCTGCAATCCCTCCAGCCACAGCCGTCCTCCTGGTTTTCAGGAAGGGCAGAAGGCTGCACATGATTACTATTGACAAAATGCTGTTATAGCTTACATAAAGCAATGATGAAAAAAACCAATTATCTGATATACGTTGAAAATATCCAGCTACCTGAAATGTTTCGGCAGCACCTTTAAAAATAATTGCGAAGCCGGTCAGGATAATACCTGCGATTAAAAAAGGAGTAACAATTGTGCTTAGCGTGACGATTCCCTTAATATTTGTCATGATTAGCACGGTGCATACCACACCAGTCAGCAGTGCCGCCAGCTTAAACGATATCCCCAGCCTGTCAGATACCACACTGCCTGAGCCTGCTGTCATGATACAGAATATGCACAGCATAAAAATGGTCACCGCAATATCAAGAAACCACCCCATACGCCAACCGAATAAAGGAAAAAGAAATTCCTCAAAATTTCTGATGCGTTCATTACAGACCTTTACAAGCACTACACTGCCCGTAGCCGCAAATAGGGCCCCCGCCAGCACGATTCCGTAAAAACCGCCGCTCCTGTAGACAGAAAAAAACTGCATGATCTCCTGACCTGAGGCAAAGCCCGCTCCAATAATACTGGTCGCATAGATGCAAGCAACCTTAATGATGTTTTTAAGCTCTTCCGACATAAAAGCAACTCCAACAATAGAATAAGAATAGTTCATTCTATGTCGGAGTTGCTAATTACAGTACTGAAGCCATGCACCAAGGCATTACGATATTACTTATTCTGAGAAGCCAGGAAGTCCATCATGGTTTTATATGCTTCCTTCATGCCCTTAATGCCAAATTCACCTTTGTTTTTACTCACCAAGATGCCTGCATATTCTCCGTTTCGCATCACATAGTAATAGTTTTCATCCTTGGAGATATATTCGACCTTCATAGAACCGGTTTTCAATTTATAGTCGATGGTTATTTCAGCCTCATTGGCAGGAGTTCCTTCCACTTCGATTTCATCAAGGCTAATACCTATGAGTGCCTGGTAGAACTTCCTGAACGGCTGGTTATCCTTTTCATCTTTGCCGCTTGCGTCAATACCGTTTACAGTGAACTTATCCTTGTCGGTATCCGTTTTTCCATCCGCATCTTTATAAACATCAAGCGTCATGTGAGTCGTTTTGCCATCCATTGTCAGGTCGATCTGCAATACCTGATCGATATTGACGATATACGCGAATACATCGACGATCTCCTTCAGGGGCTTATCAAGGAAGGTGTATGCAGATATGTCCATCGTAAACACTTCATTACTTCCATCGAGCTGAGCATAGATCTGCGAGCCTTTTACCTTTTCCTCGCCCAATTTGAGCTTATAGGTTTTACCTGCTGCGGTAAAGTCAAATGCATATCTCGGAACGTCCAATCCATACTGAGCCAGATCTGCAGAATTATCCTCAATGAACTCTGAGACAGTTGAATTAACCAAAGCTTCCATCATTGGAGTCAGAGCAGAGGAGTTCATACTCCCTTTGATCGGTTTTACCATGGACCAATTTGCACTGCTTTCGGCTCCCTTTTCCGACGCAAAGATATTCACACCTTTTCTGTCCATTGCCAATGCGGTCAGATCCTCGGAGACAAATTCAAACATTTTCTTCGAACGCATGCCGTTGCGAGTTGTGACCAGATATTTCCCGGTGTAGGAGCTGACTATATAAACATCGTTTTTACCGGCTTCTTTTATATAATATCCGCCCTTAGTGGGAGTCATGTCACCGACCTCCAACACCGTCTCCTTGCCGTCAGTATCCTTCAGCTTGACAGTGACCGGATTATCAAGCCCATATATTGTCAGATCCTGTGCATTCTCTTCAATCACCTTGTCACAAGCGATTGAAGCTGCATTGATCACAATGGAGCTCAACACGGAAGAATCATATTTGAGGTCTGTCGGTGAGGACAAAACCCATTCCGTATCCTTTTTCACAATGATAAAAGTGCCTTCAGGATTGACTAGTGTCAGTGATTCTATTTTATCAGTAGTGTAATCCGTCAGCCGGACATATTCATCTGAAGAATCATCCGTCACATCGTCAGCCGGTTTGATATTGCTTATCACAAAATATGCACCAACAAGAAGAGCAACTATCGCTAGCAGAATAATTGCATTCCTGTACAATTTCATAAGTGACGCCTCCTCAAGTACACAGCAAGACCGGTACCGAGTATCAGCAGCGGGAATATGATAACAAGCGCTCCGCCTATGACAGTTGTCTGCTGTTGTGTAATTGTGATCGTGTTGTTTTCGTAATTTTTTGTCGGTACAATGATCTCATCATTTTTGTCAATCATCCAGTTCATGGATTGAAGGAAGAAAGCCATGCTGTTATTGTAGTAGTCGCCAAATGTCTCATAGGCGCTGTCGCTGATAAAGGAAGCATTTCCCATGACAATGATTTTTGAGGGCTTCATTCCTCCCTCATACTCTACGGCCACAGCAATATCCAAAGGTCCCTTCAGATCGTCCCCCCTAGACTTGCTGACCATTTCACCGATCGCATCCTTACTTGTTGACATCAGTGAAGTCGTTTTAACATATTCCTTTACATTTTTTAAGATACTGACGCTTCTTGAGTTGTTCAGCAACGTTTTAAAGCTCTGAGGAATAATACTGTTAGAGGATACATCCAATACCATGGTGCTTGGATCATTTGGTATGTGTCTGCTCTCATCCGTTTCCTTCACCTTGTCATAATTTAATGCCAGATTAAACTTGCCGAACAAATTGTTAAACTGGTCAAAGGATGGGTCGTTGGCAAGGTAATCAAACATGAATATCGCCTTGCCTCCATTTGTGAGGTACTCATCGAGAACTTCCTTTTCATTGATCGTAATATCCTTTTTAGGAGAAGCAACAATGATAAGCGCTGCATCCTCAGGGATCTTATCTACTGATATCAGATTAAGCTTCTTCACAAGGAAGTTGTTCTTCTCCAGATAACTTTTCACATTAGTGTATTCAGAATCCATATCGATCTCATTATGATCTTCTGTGAAATATACAACAGGTGTGACCTCGGAGGTTACATATTTTATAGCCCCTGTAAACCCCTGCTCCGCAGTGGATCCCGTCACATAGGACTGGAAAGAATATTGATCGAACTCAACTGCAAACAGATCATAATATTCCAGCTTCTTTTTCTTTTCATTTCCGTTCACAATACTTTTAACGATAAAGTCACTGCTGGCAAGATCCATTGTATCATCTGGATCCAGTTCATTGATGATGCCGGGGTTCCTGTCAGGATCTATATAGCTGACCTTTATACGAGGGTTCTTGGCATAAAGGCTCAGCAACTCAGTAACCTGCTTGTATTGAGTGTCACCGGATACCTTGAGCTCATCAAACAAACCGATGATTTCAACGTCCTTGTCCAGCTTCTCCAGTTCAGATTTTGTAACATCCGATAAAGAGAAAAGTTTGTTGGTGGTTAAGTCCAGCTTTAGTCCGGTCATTCCCACAAGTATATTCACCAATATAGCGATCGCCACAACTGCGACGATAAGGATGGCGGCATTCGTACCGTATTTTAAACTTCTTTTATTCAAAAATTTATTCTTTTCCATCTATATCACCCCTGACTCCAACGTCTTTTTTCAATTACCCTTACGGTGAGGAACAAGAAAACCGCTATAAAACTCAGATAGTATACCACAGGACTCAAACCAAGTATGCCGCGGGTGAAATCCTCATATCTCGTCAGAAGGGAAAACCATCCAAGCACTTTAGAAATAAAACCGCCCACCATACTGGCCAGACTGTCGGACAACCACATAATAAGAAGAGAAACATAACTGATGATGACAGCAACCACCTGACTCTCAGTCAAAGAAGAGGCAAAAACTCCCACGGCAATGTATGTCATTCCAAGAAGTATAAAGCCAATATATCCGCCTATCAAATCAACGGTAAAGGTTCCGCCAAAGGCTAACAGAACTATTGGGTAAATGAATGATAAAACAGTCATTACATAAAACACAAAGCATACTGCCAGATACTTTCCGGCCACAATAGACGTTATGTTGGCGGGAGAGGTGATCAACAGTACCTCGGTGCCATTCTTTCTGTCCTCAGACAGAATACGCATAGTTAATACCGGTACAATAAAGAGCAGTATAAAGCCCATATTGGACAGTCCGCCCGTAAATGACCCTGACCCGTATAGCAGATTGGGAAGGAAAAATATCGATGTCAGAAGCATAAACAGACCAATGAGAATATAGGCCATCGGTGAATAAAAATAGGATTTGACTTCTTTCCAAAATATTGCTGCCATACGTCAAACAACCTCCTTTTCCTGAGTAACAATCTGCAGGAATATATCTTCAAGGCTAAGATTAAGTCCTTTTAGTTCAAGAATGGGATATCCCAGCTTTGCCATTGCATAGAATAAAGGCTTTCTGATATCGATATCCTTATCGGACTCAATAATATAGCTGAATGCTTCTCTCTCTTTTTCAACTCCTGCTTCAACATACTTCACGCCGTAAATCTCTCTTATCGCATTTTCAACAGAGCTCTTCGGTCCGGCCACCGTCAGCAAAAGCTTCGACGCGACACCAAAACCTTTGGAAAGATTGTCAGGAGTATCAATCGCTGCAATTTCGCCGTTATTGATAATAACGACCCGTTCACATACGGCACTCACCTCAGGCAGAATGTGCGAACTTAGAATGATCGTATGCTCTTTGCCAAGGGCTTTAATCAGTTTGCGTATTTCGATGATTTGTTTGGGATCCAGACCGACAGTCGGCTCGTCCAGTACAAGAACCTGCGGGTTTCCTATCAGGGCTTGTGCAAGTCCTACCCTTTGCTTGTACCCTTTAGAAAGGTTTTTGATCAGCCTGTCCCTGTGATCGCCGATTTTAACAAGCTCCATAATATCGCTCAGCTGATTTCTCTTAAGTTTTTTATCCACCAGCTTCAGATCTGCTACAAAATTGAGATAATCCTTCACTGTCATGTCCATATAGACCGGTGGCTGTTCGGGAAGATACCCTGTAAGTTTTTTTACTTCCTTCGGAGACTCCATGATATCATATCCGTTTACCTTTACGGTCCCTTCAGTGGAAGGGATATAACCGGTGATGATATTCATTGTAGTTGACTTGCCTGCTCCGTTGGGACCGAGGAATCCGAGAACTTCACCTTTCTCCACTGTGAAATTCAGATTGTTTACAGCTTTTATCTGACCATATCTTTTGGTCAAATTCTGTATTTCTATCATCTTTTTCCCTCCTGCTTTTCATGTCAATCCGGCATGTGATGCTACCCCAATTATGAAAGATACATTTTAATAAATTGTGAACAATTTGTAAAATAATCAATCAAAATACGTTGGGATTACAGCTAAGAAAGCCTCAAAATGTGACTTTTAAGGCTTCACTAATTATATAGTTTTTTATTTGGCATTTCAAGTGGAATTTCTGGACGATAGAGGGCTTAGATTATTGCCAATTTTGACCGCCCAAAATCGGCGAAAAGGCGCCACTCAAACGACGTTGTATCTGTTAGGGCACAAAGAAAAGCTTCTATACACCAAAACAGAGAGAAACTTGTGGGGCAGTCGGCGCTTATTCGCCATCCATGAGCTCAGGCGCGCCTGAAATGTACATCGTGTACAT
>JAEYON010000101.1 GCA_023411645.1 Bacillota bacterium
CCCTTAATACACTGCAGTGACAAATTCATTTTTCCCGCATCATCAGGAAAAATTCGCAAATTTACAATTTTTTCCGCAAGATAGTCAGCATCTTGTTCGGTGTCTTCCTGACCTACTCCCAGAAATACAGTTAAACCGCTCTTAATTGCCGAAATTTCCTGACCGTCTACTGTTACACTGGCTTGATCAGTTAGTTGAACAACAGCCCGCATCAAACTCCTCCTAAACTTTGGGTCATACGATGCACATTATAAACGTCCGGAATCCGGCGCATTTTTGTCATGATGTGCTCCAACTGGCTTAGATTGCCAATGTCGATGTCCATGTTGATAACAGCCGTTTTGTTTTTCTGCACTCTGGCATTTAAAGAAGAAACGTTGATTTTTGCATCGCCTGCAATCATCATAATATCTGACAAGAGATTGGGGCGATCCATACCTGCTATTTCAATCGATACTTTATATAAGGTATCGCCGGGAATATCCCAGTTAACCTCGATCATACGCTCATATTCCTCAGGATTATTGAGGATATTGGGGCAATCGGCACGATGTACGGATACGCCGCGCCCTCTGGTAATGTAGCCTACGATAATATCTCCCGGCAGCGGATTGCAGCAGCGGGCCAATCTGACCATAAGCCCGGACTCGCCTTTAACCAAAATGCCATGGCTGACCTTACTTTTTTGCCGCTTAGGCTTGAGATCGGCCAGCATGGCCGATACGTCGGGCGGGGTGGTATTTTTCAGGTCTTTTTTATAGGCATCGATCAATTTGGTCATAACCCCGTGCAGGGTGACACCGCCATAACCAAGGCCTTCAAACAGATCCTCTTCATTGGAGATATTTAATTTTTTAGCCGCCTCACTCAGCCGGTCGCCTTTGATGAGCTCGCGCCACTCATAGCCAAGCTTTTTGGTTTCCCGTTCAATCATTTCCCGGCCTTTGGCGATATTTTCCTCCCGTTTTTCTTTCTTAAACCAGGATCTGATTTTATTTCGGGTTTCCGATGAACCGACAACATTCAGCCAGTCGCGGCTGGGGCCGTTGCTTTGTTTAGAAGTGATGATCTCAACAATATCACCGTTATTCAACTTATATTCCAGGGGTACGATTTTACCGTTTATTTTCGCACCTATACAACGATGACCGACATCGGTATGAATACGATAGGCAAAATCAATAGGCACGGAACCAGCCGGCAAGTCGATGACATCGCCGCGGGGCGTAAAGACAAATACTTCGTCAGCAAATACATCCAGTTTCACTGTTTCAATAAACTCACGGGGATCTCTTAAATCCCGGTGCCACTCCAGCAGTTGCCGCAGCCAGGCGAGTTTCTGATCGCTATCCTTATGCGCCGCCCCTTTACCGCCTTCCTTGTAGCGCCTATGGGCCGCAATCCCGTACTCCGAAATACGGTGCATTTCCAGGGTGCGGATTTGAATTTCCAGCGGTTGGCCGGACTGGCCGATAACCGTTGTATGCAAGGATTGATAGCCATTGGATTTTGGCATGGCGATGTAATCTTTAAACCGTCCCGGCAAAGGCTTCCACAGGGTATGAACAATTCCGAGAGCCCCGTAACAATCCTTGACGGTATCCACAACAATGCGGATTGCCGACAGATCATAGATTTCACTGACATCCTGCTTGTGACTTTTCTTCATTTTTTTGTAAATACTGTAAAAATGTTTGGGTCGTCCCTGAATTTCCGCTTTAATGCCTACACTTTCCAGGCGTTCGTTCATAAGGGCGATGGCTTCGGTAATGACAGCTTCCCGTTCTTGCCGTTTTTGTTTTACCTGCTCAACCAGTTTATAGTATTTTTCCGGCTCCAGAAACCGGAAAGCCAGATCTTCCAACTCCCACTTTATATTGGACATGCCCAGCCGATGAGCCAGCGGCGCGAAAATTTCCAGCGTCTCCCGGGAAATTTCCCGCTGCTTATATTCCGCCATATATTTCAGGGTACGCATATTATGCAGTCTGTCGGCCAGCTTGATCAGCACAACCCGGATGTCTTTAGCCATAGCCAAAAACATCTTGCGGTAATTTTCCATCTGCTGCTCTTCTTTGGACTTATACTCAATACGGCTCAATTTGGTAACTCCGTCGACAAGCATGGCGATTTCCCTGCTGAACTCTTTTTCCAGCATCTCCAGGGTGACGGTGGTATCCTCCACAACATCATGCAGTAAACTGGCGCTGATGGTAACCGCATCGATCTGCATGTCGGCCAGTATATTGGCGACGCCCAAAGGATGACAAATATATTCTTCTCCGGATACCCGCAATTGACCTTCGTGAGCAGCATGTGCCAACTGATAAGCCTTTTCGAGCAACGTTAACGGCGCATCAGGCTGGTAGCATTTAATCTTAGCCACTATATTTTCAATATTAGGCATATTTTCCTTTTTTCCCTGCGCATCGCCGCCCATGTTCCACCTCATATATTGCTGCTGTCTAACCTTTATTTGCCGGGATAGTTAAATCAGTATATTAGTATTGAACCAAGGATGTTACTTCATAGCCTGCTAAAACATCGCGGCCGTTTAAAAACGACAATTCAATTAGAAAAGCCAAGCCGACAACATTCCCGCCCAACTGTTCGATCATTTTTATCGTAGCCATCGTTGTACCGCCTGTTGCCAGCAAATCGTCCACGATCAGTACCTGGCTGCCGGGCTCAATGGCATCTTTATGTATTTCCAGAGCATCTTTGCCATACTCCAGGGAATATTCGTATTTTAAAGTTTCGGCCGGCAACTTGCCAGGTTTGCGGATTGGCACAAAACCGGCTGCAAGAGTGTAGGCTACCGGGGCGCCAATCGCAAAACCACGCGCTTCCGGACCGACAACAACATCAATTTGCTTATTTTTGTAAGGCTCGGACAACATATTTATGGCCAGACGAAAAGCCTGCCCGTCTTTAAGCAGTGTGGTAATATCCTTAAACTGAATTCCCTGCTGCGGAAAATCAGGCACATTTCTTATTTTTTCCCGAAAATTCATAGCTGGACCTCCTCAAACTAAATATGTTGGGCTACATATGCTTCCCGCATCTGTAACCCCTTCCGGAAGGTAGGCGAATCCGCCAAGTCGAGCTTCTGGGACGGCGCCGGTGCAAGTGTGACAAAAAAATTGCCCTGCGTGTCATACTTTCTTGTCAGCAGGCTTAATTCCTCCAGAATTGACAGCGACATAGCGATTACCGGTTCAGGTATTAATGTCTTATAACTGTAAAAAATTTTCTCGCTTATGGTTTGCAAAGACAATATGCCATAGCCTGATTTACTATACTCCCTGATGGTCAGGTACACATGCACCACACAAGTG
>JAEYON010000017.1 GCA_023411645.1 Bacillota bacterium
GACCGGTAACCGTACAGGTATTTATTATATAAACATCCGCCGTCTCATCAAAGCCGACCTGCTTATAGCCTGCATCTTCAAAGGCCTCTGCCATTGCCTCAGTCTCATATTGATTCACCTTGCAGCCCAGTGTAAAAAAAGCGACCCTTTTCACGATTCCTCCATCATTCCCATCTAGTTTTTATAACGCTTCGGTTCAAAAATAAAATTTTTCGTTTGTAGAAAAAATTCATACCCTTAGCGGCGTTTAATCGAGGCCCGCCTCGTTCTAATTGCTCTGCCGACTCAGCTTCTATTATAATGAATTCATATTTTTTTAACAAGTTCGCAATTGACTTGTTGGCAAATACAGGATATCATTGATTTATGGATCGACTTAAGTACTAATTCCTAATTTATGCACAATTACTCACTCAATGAATGGAGGTATACACATGAAAGCATTTAACATTATGCTTAAAACAATAAACGACGTCAAGGATTTTGTGAATATAGCAAATAAATACAATTTTGATGTAGATCTAACATCAGGCCGCTACGTGGTCGACGCCAAGTCAATCATGGGAATATTCAGCCTCGATTTCAACAAGCCAATCAAGGTCGAGGTACATTCATCAGATTGCGAAAGCTTCTATGATGAGATCAAGCCCTTTATCATCTAAACCTGAAAGCCCGGAGCTGTCTTTAGCTACCGGGTATTTTCATGTTTAATTTATTTTCTCAGCAAATACTTCAATTCCATTTTGATTCATCAATTCCGCAGTAACGCCATTAACATCCCCGCCTCTAATGAAACTGTCGGTCATTGGATGATTTAAGCTTGCGAGTCTTCTTTGCCGCTTTAGCTGCCTTGGTTGCCATGACAGGTTTGCCCGGTTTTTTCATCGTCAGCGCTTTGGCTGTCTTAGGCGCTTTCTGGGATTTCTTGCGAATTTCCTTCGGCAATTTCATTTCCTTCTTTTTGTGTCCCGATCTTGTCCTTTCCTCCAACGCAGCAGCTTCAGCCCGTTTTTTTAATAACTTCTCCTCTTTTTCGCCGCCGTCTCTCTTTTTACCTACGATCACAAAGTCCAACTGCCTTGTCGGCAGGTCTGCCCGAATCAGCAGCACCCGTATCGGATCGCCTATGCTGTAGCGCTTTTTTGTGTGTTCTCCGATGAGACAAAAATGCTTATCATCGTAAATATAGTAGTCATCATCCATATTGCTGACCTTCACAAGGCCTTCGATGGTGTTTTCCAGCTCAACAAACATTCCAAAGGAGGTCACGTTGGAAATTATTCCATCAAAAGCTTCTCCCACCTTCTCCTTCATAAACTCGACCTTCTTCAGATCCTCAGTCTCCCGTTCCGCTTCATCAGCAGCCCGCTCGCGCGCGGAACAATGTCTTGCGATCTCAGGCAGCTTCTTGATCAGTTCCTGCTCGCGTTCTTCAGAAAGGGTGCCCTTAAGTTCTTCTTTTATCAATCGGTGTATAATCAGATCGGGATATCGTCTGATCGGTGAAGTGAAATGACAATAAAACTTCGCTGCCAGACCGAAATGCCCTTCGCTTTCAGGACTGTACCTGGCCTTTTGGAGCGATCTGAGCATAACAGTTCCGATAATGGCTTGTTCCCTGGAGCCCTTTACTCTTTCCAGAATGTCCTGTAAAGCTCTCGGGTGTATCTTGTTTACTCCCTTCAGAGGATACCCCAAATTCTTGGAAAACTCCGCAAAAGCGATGATTTTCTCCGTTTCGGGTTCCTCATGGATCCTGTAAACAAAGGGCATCCCTGCCCAGTGAAAGTGCTCAGCGACAGTTTCATTACATACGAGCATAAACTCCTCAATCACCCTATTTGCAATCGTGATTTCATACCGCTTGACTTCAATAGGTTTACCTTTTTCATCCAATATTACCTTGGCCTCTCCAAAATCAAAGTCTATGGCGCCCCTGTCCATTCTCTTTTCTCGCAGAATCAACGCCAGCTCCTTCATAGTCCTGAAATCCTCCAGAAGTGGTGCGTATCTTTCGGAAAGCTCTTCATCTTCCGTTTCAAGGATTTTATAGACATCTGTATATGTCATTCTCTCATCAATATTGATGACACTCTCAAAAATGTCATGTCGGATTACCTTCCCACGGTTATCAATATCCATCATCACTGTAAATGCCAGCCTGTCCACATTTGGATTAAGGCTGCAGATACCGTTTGACAGCCTGGCGGGGAGCATTGGAATAACCCTGTCAACAAGGTAGACGCTTGTGCCCCTTGTCAATGCCTCAATATCCAGCGCGGAGTCTTCGGTCACATAATGGCTTACATCAGCAATATGAACGCCAAGTCTGTACCCTTCATCAGGTAATCTCTCAATCGATACCGCATCATCCAGATCTTTTGCGTCCTCGCCATCTATTGTGACCATACGCAAACCTCTGAGGTCATGCCTGCCTTTAAGCATGTCTTCGGTAACCTCCTGCGGTATCGCTTCAGCCTGTCTGACAGCTGCTTCGGGAAATTCCTCCTTCAGATCATATGCTTTTATAATGGACAAAATATCGGTACCTGTATCATTGATATCTCCAATAATTTCAACTATCCTACCCTCGGCATTCCGTCTTTTATCCGGCCACCTGACTAATTCCGCAACCACTTTAAACCCAGGCTTTGCACCGTTAATCTCATCCTTTGGTATAAATATGTCACCAGGTATCCTTCGGTCATCCGGAACGACAAACCCAAAATAACCGTTTATTTCAAAAGTCCCGACTACCTTTGTAACAGCCCTTTTCAGTATTCTGGCAATTTCACCTTCCGGTCGCCTGTCACGCATTCCTTTCGTGGTCACCCTTGCCAGAACCCTGTCATTGTGCATTGCGCCTGACATAGCATCCGCCGGGATGAAAACATCTGTCATCTGTTCATCATCCGGGATCAAGAAACCATAACCCCGTTCATTTCCCTGTATACGGCCTGCTACCAGACCCATCCTCTCAGCCACACCGTATCTGTCCTTATTTGACCTGAATATGACGCCTTCCTGCTCTAGCTCGTTTATAATATCGGCCAGTTGATCTCTGTCTTCCACAGGCACGTCGAGAATGACTGCAAGCTCTTCAAACTTCAACGGCCTGTAGGCTTCCTCCTTCATAAATCCGATTATTTTATTCTTCCTGTCTATTCTATAATCCATCTTTTTCTCCTAAGAATTGGCTGAAATATTAATTTCCATATTTCTTAATCATTATTATTCCTAACTGAAAAAAGACCATGCACTTATGCATAGTCTTTGTATCAAACTTCACAGCACTATAAATATTTTAAAACAAGAAACAGAGCAATTGAGGTAACAAGAAACATAATTGCCGCTATGGAGGTATACTTCCCTAACAAAGCGTCCAACGTCCTGCCCTTGTTTTTACCGAAGAACGTTTCCGCTCCGCCGGCAATAGAACCTGAAAGTCCGGCGGATTTGCCCGACTGTAAAAGGACTACAACGATAATGGACAGCGAAAATATTATATGGAATATTGAAACAATAATCTGGATTACTCCCAAAAAAAACACCTCCCAAAAAATTAACAAATCAAATTGTAACACATATCCTGCAAAAAAACAAGCCTGAGTTCTACTTATTCTTCAGGTTGAACCATGCGTCCAAACCAGGATAAATGGCGGCGCCTCCAAGCTCTTCCTCGATTCTCAGCAATTGGTTGTATTTTGCAACCCTGTCAGTCCTGGAAGGCGCACCTGTTTTGATCTGCCCCGAATTAGTTGCAACAGCGATATCTGCAATAGTTGCATCCTCAGTTTCTCCGGATCTGTGTGAGGTGACGGCGGTATATCCGGCTCTGTTTGCCATTTCAATGGCGTCAAGGGTTTCTGTAAGCGTACCGATCTGGTTTACTTTAATGAGGATGGAGTTTGCCACACCCATATCTATCCCCTTCTTCAGCCTTTCCGTATTGGTTACGAAAAGGTCGTCGCCTACCAACTGGATCTTGTTGCCCAGCTTTTGTGTAATAAGCTTCCAGCCTTCCCAGTCCTCTTCTGCCACTCCGTCCTCCAGCGATATAATGGGATATCTATTAACAAGATCGGCCCAAAAATCAACCATTTCCTCGCGGGTCTTGCGGATATTGGATTTCCAGAAGAAATATGTGCCATCCTCCTGATACATCTCGGTTGCAGCAGCATCTATGGCTATCCTGAAATCCTCACCCGGCCTGTAACCTGCTTTTTCAATGGCTTCTATGATTACCTGTATAGCTTCTTCGTCATTTTTAAGGTTTGGAGCAAATCCGCCCTCATCACCGACTGCAGTCGAGTATCCCTTTGCGCCGAGCACCTTTTTAAGATTGTGAAATACCTCCGCGCACATCATCAGCGCATTTTTAAAGCAATCCGCACCTATCGGCATTATCATAAATTCCTGTATATTAACACTATTGTCCGCATGTTTGCCGCCGTTGATGATATTCATCATCGGTACGGGCAGAACCTTTGCATTGACTCCGCCAATATATTGGTACAGACTGATACCCAGCGCATCAGCGGCCGCTTTCGCAGTCGCGAGTGAAACACCAAGGATCGCATTGGCTCCCAGCTTGCCTTTGTTATCTGTCCCATCAAGAAGTATCATTTTTCTATCAATTGCAATTTGATCGAATACGTTCATCCCCTCGATCTCAGGTGCAATAATGGTATTTACATTTGTCACTGCATTCTGTACGCCTTTACCCAGATATCTGCTTTTATCACCATCTCTCAGCTCTACCGCTTCGAAAGCACCCGTTGATGCGCCGGACGGCACTGCTGCACGGCCGACAAATCCTCCCTCAACTATCACTTCTACCTCAATGGTCGGATTTCCTCTGGAATCAAGAATTTCTCTTCCGAATACACTTTCAATTTCAAGATACTGTTTCATTTTTTCGCTCCTCTCCAAACACAGGCATCGTCAGAACATATTGCTACTGCGCGACCCAATAAATTCTATGGTATATTCTAACCACAAACTGCCGGATTTAAAACACTAAAACGCTGCATAGCCTTCATAAACAATGTATTAATAGTTCAATATATTTGCAATTCAACCCATTTTTTTGTAAAATAACGTTGAGGTGTACATAATGAAAATTTCTCGTTTGCGATATAGCAAAACGCCTATAAAAACTCCGAGATTCAGCCAGTTGTACTTGAAGCTTCGGTCACGCTTCACTCTGTATTTTTTACTTCTGATACTGCTTCCCTGTATCATTACTGCCACAATCATCTATTTTCATACCCGCGAGCTTATGGAGGAAAAGGCCGAAACGGCTGCTCTGGAAAACATTGCTCATGAACAGGCCGCCATCGGCAGATATCTGAGCGAACTTGGATTGGCACTCGATGCTGTCGGCAATTCCATGAACACTTTCGAACAGGTTCGTCTGCTTAATATAAACACTCTTGAAAAGCAATCCTTTTCCCTTTCAGCAGTGATAGGAGAGAATTTTACACTTAGCCAGCAGAAAGCCCTTTCAGCAGTTTATTTTATCACCGCTGACGGGATCAAAGCATCATACGGTCCTGACGCTGATCAGTCAGTCATCAGTAACCCGTCGTCGCAGCAGTGGTTTTATGATGCAATTGATGAACCTGATACCGTACATATACTCGGTACCGTACAGCGTTTTTATGCTGAGGGAAAAAGTAAGGCTGTACTGTGTACCGCAAAGGCTCTTAAAAGCATCGGCGCAGCAGAGCCGAAGGTCGTTTTGCTATTCGACTTCAACTATAGTCTTCTTGCTGATATTCTGGACAACTCTGACAAAACCGACAACCCGGTTTTAAAAAACTCTTCTCAAAGATTAGTCATCGATTCTGAAGGAAATATCCTCTATAGCAAAGATCGCAGGAAACTGACAACTAAAGCTGATGATTCCCTTCAGAGAACTGTGGAATTGTTGTATCAAGGTTTTACACGGTACCGTATGGACACAAATGAATATTATTTGACTTATGTACAATATCCTACATTCAAATGGATTTTTATTGACCTAAACCCGGTGTCAAATGTCACAAATCGTTTGTGGCTTCGAAGTCCGCTTGTGACTGCATGCCTCATATTTCTGTTATTGGTTATGCTGATCTTTCCGGTTATTCTACTAAGATTGATCAAGCCGATCAACGACCTAACCTCTGTTATATACGATTACGAGAATCAGTTTCCGGGAAGCAATCCGCAAATCCCGCTCATACAGATAAAATCAGCCCAATCTGCAATCAGCAGAACCTCTGATGTAGATTTGCTCATTAACAAAATCTACAGCATCAAGCTCAGTCAGAAGGAGGCAGAACTAAACTCTCTGCAGAATCAGATAAACCCTCATTTTCTTTACAATACGCTTGAGTCAATTCGCGGCGCCGCCCTTTACCACGGTATTCATGATATCGCAGCAATGTCAAAGGCTTTGTCCTTACTCTTCCGTTACAGTATCAGCGATAGGGTGCTGGTATCAATCAAGGAAGAGCTGCAGCATCTTGAGAACTATATATCTATACAGAATTTCCGATATGAAAATAGATTTGATATGAATTACAGTATTCCGCCGAATCTTTTAAATTATAAAATACTAAAGCTCACTCTGCAGCCGCTTATTGAAAATTCCATCAAGCATGGTCTGGAGATGAAGCTTGGAAAAGGGACGATTAGAATTGAGATGCTGGAGCTGGACAACAATATCAAGATCCAGATAACCGACGACGGCCTCGGCATTCCGACCAAGAGGATTGAGGAGCTTAACCGGGCACTTGCAAACGATAAATACAAGGCAGAGAGCGAAACAGATCGAACGAAGACCGGAATTGGAGTTATGAATGTAAACTCCAGGATAAAGTTATATTTTGGGGAGCAATACGGCTTAAAATTTAGGAGCGCCCTAACGGGCACCACTGTTGAAATCACTTTACCGGCAGTGAAGGAAAACTAGAAAGAATGTTAGCGCCTGTAAGGCGCGAATTTCACTTAAAACATTTATAGTAGAATGTTAGCGCCTGTAAGGTGCGAATTTCGATTAAACATCTAAAGCAGAATGTTTAAAGGAGGATTTCGTACATGTTGAAGCTCATCATAGCTGATGACGAAAAGTGGGTCAGGACGACGATCAAATCCATCATTCCTTTTGAAAAGCTGAACCTGACCCTTTCATGTGAGGCCGCAAATGGGATAGAAGCACTGGAGCTCTGTCGTCAGCATGCTCCTGACATCATGCTGACCGATATCATGATGCCCGGGCTCAACGGCCTTGAATTGATACGGGAGGTAAAAAACCTGCTTCCCAGGCTCAGAATTGTCGTAATCAGCGGATATAATGATTTTGAATATGCCAAGACCGCTATGAAATATGGGATAACTGACTATTTACTCAAGCCGGTGGATGAAGATGAATTAGCACAGGTCCTGGAGAGGATCAGTAACGAACTGCGTGAACAACGGCAGATTGAGAAGGAAAAAGACGCTGAGAAGGAGCGGTATATGACAGCGCTGCCCGTGGTATTCGAGTCATTTTTAAACCAGGTGATCTCCCGCAATAGCATGACCTCTGAGAAAATACGTTCTGAACTTCAAAAATACGGATTTGATTTCCAACAGAGCTGTTTCACCGTTTGTGTGATCTCCTTAGACGAAGATCTGATATCCTATGACAGCCGAGAAGCGATGGATTATTTTAAGACACTGGTAAGAAGGACGATGAAGCGGTATGCCGAAGCTGTAACCTTTTCTTCGGAGCAGGATAAAGCCTTGCTTGTGTCCATTGCAAACTGCGTTAACGCAAATGAACGTATCGAAAAGGCCTTCAACCTGTGCAACCAACTGATGCAAAAAAAACACGGCATCACCATATCCTCCGGCATAAGCGGCTCGACGCGCCAGCTATGTATGCTGCAGAAGCTCTACAATAATGCGGCAGAAGCTCTTGAGACCAGATTCTGGACGGGCCCTGGAACACTTGCCCTTTACAGTCCCGGGTGCCTGTCAGAGGATATGAAATTAAACTTTTCCGAGGAAATGCTCAACAAAATTACACTAAACCTGAAGCTGTCTAATATACAAACTGCAATATCTTATGTTGACAGCATTTCGGCTTCTCTGGAAAACAGTCGTATCAAGCCCGCTCTAGTTCAGGAATTTCTATGGCAGTTTTTGCAGTCCGTAATAATTTTACTAAACATTCAGCTGCCATTTATACGGCATGAAACAGTAATGACCGGCATACTGCCTTATGAAAGGCTTCGCAGGACCATTTTCTTCCGAAATCTAATTGAGCATGTAAAGGAATTACTGCAACACTGCTTTGATTTTTATCATGATAAAAATCCGCAGCATAATGACAACCTGATAGAAAATGCAAAGAAAATCATTGAGACGAATTTTGCTGGTGACATCAGCCTGGAACAGGTGGCAAAAAACGTACACCTGAGCCCGGCCTACCTGAGCGAGCTGTTTAAAAAGGAAACGGGCATGAGTTTCATCGATTATAAGACCATCGTTAGAATAGAATCGGCAAAAAAGCTGCTGCTGACGCCGTCCATTAGTATCAGCGAAGTCAGCGTCAAGGTTGGCTACACCGACCCTAAATACTTCAGTAAGCTGTTTAAGAAAATTACCGGAAAAACCATTTTCGAATACAGAAAAGAAGTCCGGCATGAAACACTGGGACAGGTCTAGTGGACGCGAAGACAGGCGATTGGAGAACGGTCTGCCAAATCGACAGTTGGCTTTCGTTACGGGCAGACTGTCTTCTTAGCAGACCGTTCTCCAATTGCATCCCCTGTTCCTATTTCAGCAGTGATTCCCCCGTCATTTCCGACGGTTTTTCCAATCCAAGCAACTCGAGCATGGTGGGTGCAAGGTCGGCAAGCCGGCCTTCCTTCAGCTGTCTGTCACCGAGGCCAATACCGATAAGCGGCACAACGTTGGTAGTGTGTGCGGTGAATGGGCCTCCGGTCTCAACATCGATCATCTGCTCCGCATTTCCATGGTCTGCGGTGATCAGCACTACTCCGTCCTGAGCTTGTACTGCCTTCACGATCCTGCCAACGCAGTCATCCACTGCCTCAACTGCCGCCTTTGCAGCATTAAAGAAACCTGTATGTCCGACCATATCACAGTTGGCGAAATTTAGCACAATCACATCATATACTTTGGAATCAATCCTCTTTAACACCTCTTCAGTCACTTCATAAGCGCTCATTTCCGGTTTGAGATCGTAGGTCGCCACCTTCGGCGATGGGATCAGTGCACGATCCTCACCTTCATACATGGTTTCCACCCCGCCATTGAAAAAGAACGTTACATGAGCATATTTCTCTGTCTCGGCGATCCTCAGCTGTTTTAAGCCATGGCGGCTGATATATTCTCCGAATGTATTTGTCAGGCTCTCAGGCTTGAACGCGACTGATACGTTGGGAAGTGTCTTGTCATACTGGGTCATGCATACATAATGGAGCGGGAAAAAGCCATTTGGTCTTTCGAAGCCATTAAAGTCAGGATCTACAAATGTTCTTGTAATTTCTCTTGCCCGATCCGGCCTGAAGTTGAAGAAAATGACTGAGTCGTTTGCGCCGATTGTCGCAACCGGCTTACCGCCTTCCATTATAACCGTCGGTTTGATAAACTCATCATACTCCTCACGGGCATATGATTTTTCAACCGCCTCTGAACCGCTGGCAGCGCTCAGGCCTTTTCCGAGTACCATCGCCTCATATGCCTGAATCACTCTCTCCCATCGGTTGTCCCTGTCCATGGCGTAGTATCTTCCCATTACACTGGCAATCCTGCCTACACCTGTTTGCTCAAGCCTGGCTTCCAGTTCCTTCACAAAGCCCAGTCCGCTGTCAGGCGGCACGTCTCTTCCGTCAAAAAAGCAATGCACAAAAACATCCTTCAGACCCTTTTTCTTCGCCAGATCTATCAGCGCATAAAGGTGCGTATTGTGGCTGTGTACACCGCCGTCCGACAGCAATCCGAAAAGATGCAGCCCGGATTGATTGGTTTTGCAGTTCTCTATGGCATCGAGGAATTCCTTCTTATCAAAGAAGTCTCCGTCCTCAATGGACTTGGTTATCCTGGTAAGCTCCTGGTATACGATCCTTCCGGCACCGATATTAGTATGCCCAACCTCGGAATTACCCATCTGCCCTTTGGGCAATCCTACATCCATTCCGCTTGTATGAATGATCGTATTCGGGTACTTCTGAAAAAAGCTGTCCAGGTTCGGCTTGTTTGCAGCCTGTATTGCATTTCCCTCGGAACTGGTATTAATACCGAATCCGTCAAGTATAATCAATGCTGTAAGCTTGTTATTCATTCTATCACTCCTTTTCCGATACAATACTTGTTTCATCTTATCAAAAAAGGCTGCCTGTCCGGACAGCCTTCTTTAGTCATTAATGGTTCCCCCGTTATGGTGTTTCAACGAGGCTGGGATATCTGCTATGCCTCGTTGTACTTAGCAATTTTCTCGAAGTCATCCAGTTTAAGGCTTGCGCCTCCTACCAAGCCACCGTCGATATCCGACATGTTGAAGAGTTGATTCGCATTTGCAGCGGTAACACTTCCACCGTATTGGATTCGAACTGCATCCGAAATCTCTTCACCATACAGAGCCTTGACGGTTTCTCTGATGATTATGCAAACTTCATTGGCCTGTTCGTTTGTAGCAGTCTTACCGGTTCCGATTGCCCAAATCGGCTCATACGCAATGACAAGGTTCTTGATCTGTTCAGCTGTGAGTCCGAGAAGAGCAATTTTGACCTGATATCTGATAAGATCAGCGGTAACGCCCTGCTCTCTTTGTGTCAGAGACTCCCCAACGCATACGATCGGTTTCAGACCAACGTTAAATGCCGCATGAACCTTTTTATTCACTGTCTCGTCGGTTTCAGCAAAGTACTGTCTTCTTTCGGAATGGCCGATAATCACATAATCCACGCCAAGATCCTTCAGCATCTGACCCGAAATCTCTCCTGTGAACGCACCTTTCTCTTCCCAGTGCATGTTCTGCGCAGCAACCTTGATATTCGAACCGGCAGCAGCTTTGATTACATCCGGCAGGCACACAAACGGTACGCCGACGACTACTTCTGCCTCAGCGCTCTCAACCTTAGGCTTGAGTGCTGTTACAAATTCAACCGCTTCTTTCGCAGTCTTATTCATCTTCCAGTTGCCGGCCGCAATTTTTTTTCTTGGGTTTTTATTGAGCAACACCGCTATTCCGGGAAGAACCTTTCCTTCAAGGAATTCAAGAGATGCGCCCCCTCCTGTGGAAATGTGCGTTATCTTATCCGCAAAGCCCAGCTGTTCAATGGCCGCAGCAGAATCTCCGCCGCCGACTATGGATATAGCGCCGGATTCCGCAACTGCTCTGGCAATTTCCCGTGTACCGTATGCAAAATTCTCGAATTCAAATACGCCCATAGGTCCATTCCATACGATAGTCTTTGCTTTTTTGATCTCCCCTGAGAACTTCTCCACTGTCAGGGAGCCAATATCCATTCCCATCCAGCCGTCCGGCATATCATCGGAAGGAACATATTTATGCTCCGTATCATTTTTAAATTCTTTACCCACAATACTGCCAATCGGCAGCAGCATGCGGACACCTTTGTTTTCAGCCTTTGCAAGCAGGCTCTTTGCCAGATCAATTTTGTCCTCTTCACATATCGAATTGCCGATCTTATAGCCTTTAGCCTTTAAGAAAGTATAAGCCATACCGCCGCCAATGATCAGTGTGTCAACTTTTTCAAGAAGATTTTCTATAACTTCGATCTTATCAGAAACCTTCTTTCCGCCAAGTATCGCCACAAAAGGTCTTGCCGGATGTGAAAGCGCTTTGCCCATGATGTCTATTTCCTTCTTGATCAGATAACCGCAGACAGCCGGAAGATAATCCGCAAGCCCAGCAGTGGATGCATGCGCTCTGTGTGCAGTTCCGAATGCGTCATTAACGAAAATCTCCGCAAGTGATGATAATTCTTTTGCGAATGCCGGATCGTTCTTTTCTTCTTCCTTATGGAACCTGACATTCTCAAGCATCAGGATTTCGCCATCCTTCAGCGAAGCGGCCTTTGCCTTGGCATCAGGGCCGATAACGTCTGCGGCCATGATAACAGGTTTTCCAATTAATTCACTTAGCCTGACTGCTGTGGGCTTCATGCTGAATTTAGCTTCAGGACCGTTTTTTGGTCTGCCCAGATGTGACACCAGAATTGTTTTTGCTCCGTTATCCACAAGATACTTTATTGTGGGAAGCGCTCCGACGATTCTCTTGTCGTCGGTAATATTTCCGTTCTCGTCCTGAGGAACATTAAAATCCACTCTCACGATCACTTTCTTGCCTTTTACATCGATATCTTCTATGGTCTTTTTATTATACAATGCCATATAATTCATCCTTTCAAAAAAGATCCACCCTACAACCACTCACTTAAGGTAATGGCAAGAGTGGACCTTAAATTAGTCCCTTACAGAAGTCTTTTCAGATCATCCGTTATTTTGCGTCAACCCCAGCCATGTAAGCTATGAGGTCAACGACCTTGTTCGAATAACCCCATTCATTGTCGTACCAGGCAACCAGTTTTACAAAGTTGCCATTGAGGGCTATACCGGCGTCAGCATCAAAGATTGAAGTGCGAGCGTCATGGATAAAGTCAGAAGAAACAACAGCGTCTTCCGTGTATCCCAGGATTCCCTTCATTTCATTCTCGGAAGCCTTCTTTACAGCCGCTTTGATTTCATCATAGGTTGCCGATTTTTCAAGACGGCAGGTAAGGTCAACAACTGATACGTCAGCGGTCGGAACCCTGATGGACATACCGGTCAGTTTACCGTTTAATTCTGGAATAACCTTTCCAACAGCCTTTGCTGCGCCTGTGGAGGAAGGAATCATATTCTGTGCTGCTGCGCGTCCGCCTCTCCAGTCCTTCTTGGAAGGTCCGTCAACAGTCTTCTGAGTAGCTGTGTAAGAATGAACAGTTGTCATAAGTCCTTCTACAAGCCCGAAGTTGTCGTTGATAACCTTTGCAAGAGGTGCAAGACAGTTTGTCGTGCAGGATGCATTTGATACAACGTTCATATCTTTATTGTAAGAAGTATTGTTAACGCCCATAACAAACATCGGAGCATCTTTTGAAGGAGCACTTATAATGACCTTCTTTGCGCCGCCCTTGAAATGCGCGGAAGCCTTATCAATATCTGTGAATACACCGGTAGATTCTACTATGTACTCAGCTCCGCAATCAATCCATGGAATCTCTTCAGGTTTCATAGCCGCATAAACAGCTACTTTCTCACCATTGACAACAAGCATTCCGTCTTCAATAGCGATGGTGCCTTTGAACTGTCCATGTACAGTGTCATACCTTAACATGTAAGCCATGTAATCAAGATCGATAAAAGGATCGTTTATTCCCACAACATCAACCTCGGGATTCTCAATCGCTGCCCTGAATACAAGACGGCCAATTCTGCCAAAACCGTTAATACCAACTTTAATTGCCATTTTTCTAAACCCTCCTATATAAATTATAATTCCAACTCTTTACCGCTAATATTAAAATCAACAATAATTTTACATTATTTCATTGTTCTTTTCAATACTAAACCATAAAATAATTAAATTTTTAACAAAGTCTGAACATTCATCAAACTATATATTTTCCGGTTGATTGAAAAATTATACCGGAGGCTTGAACACTACTATCAAGCATACACGATATACTTATCAATCAGCCTGACAGGATGATAGGATAATTTTGCCTTTCTTATACCCTCTTCTCCAAGATCCTGCTCTCTGTTGATGTATGTCGTCCCGCTCCACTCTCTCAGGGTAAATTGCTGATTGATCAGCGTGTAAAGTCCATCAATGGAGCTCTTTGCCTTTTCTATATGTATAACAGCGGTGTCCTCGTTTAGCATTTCACCTACGGTAAAGGCCTCGAACTTCCCGTCCGTTTTAATCAAGGCGCCCTTACAGCCAAGCGTCTTGTAGTTCCTTAGAAGCTCCATGTTGGCAAAACGTTCGCAATAGTCCCCATCCTGACAGTCGCACCCCTTCTCACCGCACCATTCCTCCATGATCCTGCTGCACTCATCCAGAAGAGAGCATTCCAGCGGAATATACTCGTAAGTGTACCGCCTGTTGAATTTATTGATGTGATTACGCTTGCCGTCATACTTCTTGCCTCTCAGGCCTATAAGGTCGCTTGTGTTATATAGGTAATCGCTATTGTCCCTGTCATACACAAAAGAATTCTCCGGAACACCTACACCTGAGAAATACTTCAATTCATCCTGAGAAATCCTTTTGAAAATGGGTTTGCGCCCGTTATCAATAAAATACTTCTTCAATTCCGAAAAGGCCGCGGCAAATCTTTCCTCATCGACGTCGCCTATGGGCATCATCGCAAAGGCTTCTCCTTTGCATGGAAACGATACTACACACAAAAGATCTGCTATGATGGCATATCTGAATTTGTAAAAATAACGCCACGCGAAAAAGTTTGTAAAGGTCAGTTCTGATACTTGTACGTTATGTTTCTTTATATAATAATCAAATTCTGTTTTGCTGTTTAGCGTGATTTCCGAAAAATCCATTAAGCACTCCCCTCTGTCCGTCTAAATAAACTTACCGACTATTTTGTTCAACTGAAGTTCAGTCTCCAAAGCCAACGCCAACGCTCTTGGCAATCCGAACCAGCTCGCCTTTGGGATCCACCAGTTTGAGCTTGCCAACGGCTTCCTCAAGGGATACTGCCGTTATCTCATCCCCCGAGAGCGCAACCATGGAGCCGTATTTACCTTCATCAGCCAGTTCGACAGCCTTTACGCCATATCTAGTTGAAAGCAGCCTGTCAAAGGGATTCGGCCTGCCGCCCCTCTGCAGATGGCCCAATACGGTAACCCTGGTTTCAATGCCGGTAAACTTCTCTATCTGTGCGGCAACCATATTTCCGATGCCTCCAAGTCTGACCGGATCTGGGCTGGACTCATCGATCTTGCTGACGACCATTTGACCTTTCAGCTCTTTAGCTCCCTCCGCCACTACGACAATACTAAAATGCTTTCCTTCAATTTTTCTCTGAAGAATGCTTTCAGTCACCTTTTTAATATCAAAATCAATCTCCGGTATCAATATAACATCAGCGCCGCCTGCAATGCCTGACGTCAGCGCGATCCAGCCGGCATATCTGCCCATTACCTCCAGGATCATGACCCTGTGGTGGGATTCCGCTGTGGAGTGCAGCTTGTC
>JAEYON010000115.1 GCA_023411645.1 Bacillota bacterium
ACGCTGGAACGTGCTGCCGTATTCTCTTACCGCAAGAACAGGTTTTCCGTTTCTGAACACAACGGCTGTTCCCTGTTGCTTTCCCAACCTGACCGGCGATACTGAAGAGAGGATATCCTTATAGGGATTGGCCGGATCGCAGCTGCATAGTGTGATATACTGTTCCTCGACGGAAGAGTTGTCATGCTGCCTGATCCTGCTTATATGCATATCACAGGCAAATTGTATGCCAGAAAGACCTGAAACATAGAATCCCCTCTTGATACCGCTTGTAAACTCATTGTTTTTAAGCCAGGTATAGATGTCAGCCCACCTGAAAGCTCCCTTTTCTGTGTTTACAATTTCCCTGGAAATGAGTCCGTACTTGTCCAGAAGATTCCAGATATAATCCTGCAAAGCTTCTTCTATCCTGTCAGATGTGACTGCTGATGTACCGGTTATAACGTTCTCTGAATGAAGTGTTTTTATAGCATCGATACTATCGGGTGCACTAGAACAGCTGGACGTATTGAAAGCATCAGATGTATCGACAAATGATGTACTGTACCATCTTCCCATATTTGGAGTTGTGTTGTATTTCAGCCATGGCGAATTCTTTCTTTCTGTGTCCATATAATACCGTGCGACGCAGAAAGAATCATTTGCAACAACACCGCGCCACACAAGCCCTTCAAGCTTTGCCAGCAGTTCTGCAGGAGAAAGTCTCACCCGCTTTGACAGATCCGTTAAAAACATGGCGCCGCTGTCGTTCAATATATTAAGTATCTTCTTTTCAATTTCATCAGCGGTAAATTCTTGTACTATTTGCTTGTTTTCAGACACATACCCATCGTCTAACAGTTTAGACCTTTTACCTGCGAGTTCCTGCCGAATGTGACTTCTCAACGTTAGTTCCTGCTGCTGACTGTCCTCTTCCTCCCTTATCAGAAAAAATGCAGCCTCTCGGGTGTTCTTGTTGGTTCTGCCGCGCCATTGCAGTATCCCCGTGGCACATAGGTAATCAAGCATTTTAGGATCATACTTCTCTATTCTGGAAGGGAATATAAAATCCTCCCACCATGCCACAGGCATATATTGGCCTTGTTGATGTTTGACCACTTCTGTCAGATGCTCATCCTGCGGAAGAATGTGTGTATGAAGCAAATTCTTTTCAAAAAGATATCTGCAATAAACCTCCGGCTCCTTAGGCCTGATGTCGCTTCTTGCCATTAGGACTGTTTTCTGTTTAATCCGTTCATAGATCTTACAATGGCAGTAGATAGTTTCTTCCTGCAAAGGAGCTTCCTTTATCCTGTAAACCTCTCCTGAAGCAACTAGCTTATCGAGAGCTTGCTGCATCAGTCCTTCTTTCATAGTATATTTATCTGACAACTCTCCTAAAGAAAAGGGCCCGCGCATCATAACCGCTCTTCTTATCAGTCTTACGGCAGCATCAACGGCACCCGGTGACAGATCGAAAATATAACTGCTCAATAGGTCGGCTGCCCTAGCCTCTTTCTCTTCTCCGGGCTTTCCAGCAAATAAAATGGTGTTCTCCGGATCCTCCCCTGCAACTATTCGGTATAGAGGGTAATCCTCCGAAGCGACCCAGTAAAGCTCATCCTCCCTGTTCACCCGCGTCCGAATGATTCTTCTCTGGTCTTCCAGCAACGCCAGCATATCACTAATAGTCTGCGCATCGGCACCGGTAAACCGCTTGGTTGAATAAGGCTCTGCCTTTAATTCACCGAAGGAGTAGAGATAATAGTATAACTCATCTGCATTCATAAATGTTCTGTTAAATCTGTACTCTTTAAGCTCCTCTTCAACAGCAGCAATGGCTCTTGGATCCAACAGGTCATATTCGCCATTTACTCCCGCAGCCATCCTGATAAAGTCTCTGTCATTGACCAGCAACTGATTCCTGCGCTCTGCAACCGGTAGGTCATAGATATACTGGTATATCTGCCAGAAGTTGAATATCAGCTCCGTCGTAAAAGGTGAAGGCTTTTCTGTATAGACATCCAGCACTCGGATCTTCCCTGCTGCGATTTGTTCTATGACCTCATAAAGGCTACTGATATCAAAGAAATCATTCATGCATTCCCGGTATGTTTCCACTACAGTAGGGTGATCTGGCTCCTTGAGCACAGCTTCTGCCGTTTCTGCACACCTGAGCCGCTGTACCCATATCGGCGTCCTTTTTCCAAAGCCGTTCATATCAACGAGAAGCGACCGCATAAGATTGTATCTGAAATTGACATTAAACAGAAATGCATCAGGAAGCATCTCGAAAATTTCATCCTTTAAAACCTCCAGGTCAAGGAGTGAAAACAGATTGGACAGCTTGCCCGTATACCCGAATATGTGAAGGAGTATTCCATTGTCATTAAAGACATATTCCATCCTGCAGTTCAGGAGCCTTGACAGCTTTGCCTGCAGGATCACCGCCAGAGGAGCATGGATTCGTCCGCCAAAGGGAGAATGAATAATGATTCTCCTATCACCGATCTCATCGCTGAAATGCTCACAGACTATTCTATTAGAGCACGGCAAGCATCCTGTCGAAGCAAGCTGGTCTGCGATATAGGTCCTGAGGTTCTCGGCCGCAGTTCTGTCCATTCCGCACTCTCTGTGCACAAATTCAAAAAAATCATCCTGATCAATTTTCTTTTCAAGCAACTGAATAAATTGTCCAAGCTTCCTGCCGGTCTGTATGTTCCTGAGAACCCTATCGCCTATCCAGAACGGAATTTTTGCCCCGGATGCATTAGAGGGGCTGACGATTACTCTATCCCTCTCGATCTTATCCAAACGCCAGACAGAGCTTCCAAGATAAAATCTGTCGCCTAATCTACTTTCGAACACAAACTCTTCCTGAAGCTCACCAAGCTTCATTCCGGTATCACTTAGGTATACCGAATAATTGCCCTTGACAGGAATCGTACCGCCATTCATCAGACACATTCTTCTTCCTAGGGGGTTGCCCCTGATCTTTCCATTGGAACGGTCATAATAAATCCTTGGCTTAACGGAACCGGGCGAGCTGTCGGGAGAGGGATTCGCCAGCATCAGGAGCACATCTTCAAACTGCTTTTCCGGTAGATCTCTGTATGGATAGGACTTTCGTATCATCGAATAGATCTCCGCTGCATCCTGCTCCCCTTCACACGCAATTGAGACGATTTGTTGTGCCAGAATATCAAGACAATTGCGAGGGACAGAGATATCTTCTATATCATATTTTCTAGCCTGATAAGAAATAAAAGCGGAATCCAGAAGATCCCCTCTTGTCTTTGGAATAATGACCCCTTTGCTTACGGCATCTAGCTTGTGCCCAGAACGGCCAATTCTTTGCAGGACCTGAGAAGCTGTTCCGGGTGAACTGACCTGGACAACCAGATCGATGCTCCCGATATCAATACCCAGTTCAAGGGATGAAGTAGCCACCAGACAGGTGATCTCTCCGTCCTTCAATTGACGTTCCAGCTCCTGGCGCAGCTCTTTTGAGACAGAGCCATGATGTGTTTTGACGAAGGATTCCCCGGCCAGCACATTCAGCCCGGAAGCCACCATCTCGGCAACCTTTCTATTATTTACAAAAATCAAAGTTGATCTGTGTGCTTTGACTAATGCCAGCAATTCTGCATAAATGGCAGGCCACACAGTGTTTTCGGGCAGTACTTTAAAATCCTTGACCGGCAAACTGACTGTTAAGTCGATAGATTTTCTTTGATCGCAATTTATTATGGTGACTTGTCTGCTTCTCTCCAATTCGGACGATATTACTGCAACAGCCTGATCTGCTTCATACGTCATCGCTCCTGAGGTCTGATTCACTTCGAGCGACATCGATGTTGAAATCCGATTTCCAGCTGACGACTTCGCTTCTGCTGTCCTGTTTCCTGCCAGGAAGCGCGCAGCCTCTTCAAGAGGATGAATCGTAGCAGTAAGACCAATTCGTTTCAACGGTTTTTCAGCCAATCGTTCAAGCCGCTCCATTGTAACTGCCAGGTGAACTCCGCGTTTATTAGCACAAACAGAATGAATCTCATCCACGATAAGATATTCCACAGTGGAAAACAGCTTTCGGTATGATTCAGATGTAAGCATGATAAAAAGGGATTCCGGTGTAGTAATCAAAATATCCGGCGGATATTTCTGCATCCTTGTTCGTTCCTTCTGAGGGGTATCGCCTGTACGTATGCCGACCTCTACCTCCGGAAGCTCAATTCCTGAACGCTTTGCACGCTGTATAATCCCTTTAATAGGAAGCTCAAGATTTCTGTAGATATCATTATTAAGCGCTTTGAGCGGTGATATGTAAACAATTTTAATGCCGGTATTTTTAATGCCCGGTGTTTTATTAGTGTAGATCTGATCAAGACATTTCAGGAAAGCTGCAAATGTCTTTCCTGAACCTGTAGGCGCACAGATAAGCACGTTGCAGCCCGAGGCAATCTCAGGCCAACCCCTTTTCTGGGGCTCACTGGGAATCCCAATATTTTCGGTGAACCAGTCCCTTACAACAGGACTGAAACTATTGAGGCAATCACAACCGTCCATCTGTCATCCCCATTAATTTGTTAACTGTATACATGTTATCAAACATATGTTCGCTTGTCAAGAACAATACAAGCAGATCAGAAAAGCATCGATTCAGGGTTACTGCTCAATACTTTCCGCTGCATTTTTTCGAGTTTCGACTTGCGCGAGCGGAACTATATATCTCTAGCAAATGAAGCTCTTGTTTCCGCTATTGTATAATAGCTTTTAATAGTGAGTCACGAAAATAACGCCTCAACAAACTCTCTTGCGTTGAACAGCTGCAGATCATCGATCTGTTCTCCGACGCCGACCAGCTTCACAGGCACGTCCAGTTCAGACTTGATTGCAATGATTATGCCGCCTTTCGCAGTGCCGTCCAGCTTTGTCAGCACGATTCCCGAAATATCAGTAACCTCACTAAAGGTCTTTGCCTGAGACACAGCATTCTGTCCGGTGGTTGCATCAAGCACCAATAGATTTTCGCGTTTGGCATTCGGCATCTCCCGGTCAATTATGCGGGAAACCTTTCTCAGCTCTTCCATCAGGTTCTTCTTTGTATGAAGGCGGCCTGCTGTGTCGCATATCAATACGTCGGCTTTCCTGGCTCTTGCCGCTGCAATGGCGTCATAAATAACTGCTGCGGGATCCGAACCTTCATCCTGTTTGATCAGTTCAACACCGACCCTGTCGGCCCAAATCTGCAGCTGATCTATAGCTGCAGCTCTGAATGTGTCGGCTGCGGCCATAATGACCTTTTTTCCGCTCTTTTTTAACTGATTGGCAATCTTTCCGATGGAGGTTGTCTTGCCCACCCCGTTAACGCCTATAACAACGATCACAGCAGGCGCGGGCTCTATATCCAGCCTCTGTGTTTCTTCTCCCAGAATTTCGATTAACGTATCCTTAATAATATCTTTAATTTTCAGCGGATCGGTTATTTTTCCTTCCTTCACTTTTTTCCTTGTGCTATCCATTATCCGAAGTGAGGTTTCAATCCCTAAATCTGCTGTGATTAGTACCTCCTCAAGCTCGTCAAAAAGATCGTCGTCTACTTTCCCAAAAGAGACGAGCACTTGATCAATTTTTTCAGTAATCCCTTTTCGTGTTTTTGAAAGTCCTTCTTTAAGTTTATCAAAAAAACCCATATTAGCTCACCTTTTCTCCCATTTTCATCGATACAATCTTTGATATGCCATGCTCCTGCATCGTGACTCCATACAGCATATCGGAGCCCTCCATGGTACCCTTTCTGTGCGTGACCATGATAAACTGCGTCTGAGCGGAATAACTCCTGAGATACTCAACAAACCTGTATACATTAGCCTCGTCCAGTGCCGCCTCTATTTCGTCCAGAATGCAGAATGGCGTTGGTTTGAGCCGCAGTATGGAAAATAGAAGCGCGATTGCCGTAAACGCCCGTTCGCCGCCGGAGAGCAGCATCATATTCTGCAGCTTCTTTCCCGGAGGCTGAGCTTCTATCTCTATACCGCTCTCGAGAATATTATCATTATCCACTAGGATCAATCCGGCCCTACCTCCGTTAAAGAGTTCCCTGAATACGATATTGAAATTTTCATTGATCAGCTTGAACTGCTCAAGAAACTGCTTTTTCATTATAGAGGTCATCTCGTAAATAACCCTCAGCAGCTTTTCTCTTGCCTGCTCCATGTCATTTCTCTGACTGCTCATAAATTCAAAACGTTCCTTCGTCTTGACATACTCCTCGATGGACGCAACATTTACAGGGCCCAGCTCTTTAATGGAATTTCGCAGTTCATTGATCTTCTTCTGAGCCTGGGTCAGGCTGCCAATGTCCTTCCTGAGCTGTGCCGCGGCGGAATATGTAAGCTCATATTCATTCCACATCCGATCCTGCTGAGCCTCCATCTCAGTCTCTATCTTTGCCTTCTTAACCTCGATCCTGGAATACTCCTCCTGGAGGAGCAGAATGGTTTTATTGGCGTCATTGATTTTGTTGACGATATCATAAAGATCCTCCTCCATGATCCTTCGTTCCTCCGCCAGCCTGTCCAGTTCAAAGGTTTTGCCTGACTTTTCCTCATTATGCCTTCGAATCCGCTCGTTCAGGCCCTTGTTCAGTTCCAGCAGGTTGCCGATCTCGCCGAGAGCCTTATTCTTTTCGCTCTCCCTCCTGTTGATACTCTTTGTAATCGCATCTTTCTCAGCAGTAAGTCTGTCGGAATTCTCCTTAACGCTGTCAATACTCTCTCTAATGGAATTGACGGAGATTTTGAAATCGGTAATATCCGCATGCAGTGCATCCCGGACCGTCTGGTCCTCCTTGTGCTTTTCCTGATGCTCCGCAACAATCTTCTTGGCCTCACTGATCTCAAGCTCAATGGAATCAAGCTCCTGTTGGTATTTGTTCATCTCGAGCTCAATATCGCTTATCTGCCTTTCCAACTGCTCCTTTTCCTGCTTGAGCATTTCGATTCTGGCAGAAATCCTCTTCATATTTTCATCCACCTGCGCAAGATGGCTCTCATCCCTTATTTTAACCAACTCATTGTTCTTCATATCACCTTCGGTGGTTGAAATCTCTTTATTAAGCTGTACAATATCTTCCGTCAGCAGTTTGATGTCATTTTCCAGCTGCTTCTCCGTACCCCTCAACGATTTGAGCTCTGCATCAAGTTCGCTGATTTCCCTGCTCCGGCTTAAAATGCCGGCACCTCTGTTCTCAACACTGCCGCCGGACATGGAGCCTCCCGTGCTCAGCAAATCCCCTTCGAGCGTCACAATCCGAAATGAATAGCCAAAGGTTCTTGCCATTTTTATCGCATTGTCAAGTGAATCCACAACGACAACCTTTCCCAAGAGGCTATCAATAATACCGTTATACTGCTGATCAACTGTGACCAGGTCGCTTGCTATACCGCAAAAGCCTGTACTGCTTTTGATACGCTGCATTGTATTACCTTCAAAGGTTTTTCCTTTTACGGCGCTGATGGGCAAAAAAGTCGCACGCCCGAGCTTATTACTTTTCAAGTACTCGATCGCTCTTTTTGCATCCTCCTCCGTCTGAGTAACAATGTTTTGAAGTGAGCCTCCCAACGTGATCTCGATAGCCACCTCAAATTTCTTGTCTGTGTTGATCAGCTGTGCCAGCGCTCCGTGGATTCCCCTGCCAAAATCTGCTGATCCGCGGCACGCCTGAAGCACTTCACGTACGCTTCTGTTATATCCCTCCAGATTTTGTTCCATTTCTTTAAGCGTTCTGACTCTGGATATCTTATATTGAACATCAGATTTGAGCTTGTTCTCTTTTGTCCGGAGTTCTTCAAGCAGCTTGTCGGATTCGTTGCGTTCTCTGAGCAGGCCATCCAGTTTCTCTTTTTGCTTCCGGATTTCCTCTGACGCATGCCGGATACTTTCTGTAAGGTCTTCCTTCTTCATTCTTTCGCGGTCATTCTCAACGATTTGCTGATATACTTCGCTGTCGATACTTCTTTGCCGCTTTTGCATATTTTCAATATGAGTCCTTACATTTCCTATTTGCATTTTCTTATCGGACTGAATGTCCATTTTATCCATGATACCGGATTTTAGCAGTTCAATATTCCGTTCGTTTTCGTCCAGCGTTTTCAGGAGCTCCTCCATCTGCTTTTCATATTCGGAAAGCTTCTCACTGTAGGTCGTCAACTGCTTCTCCAGATACTTCAGCTTGTCCTGCTTACCGGCCTCTTCCTTATCCAGCCCTTCTATTTTCGCCTTCAATTCTGCATTTTCCGTATCAAGCCTTTCTACATTCTGCTGAAGATTTGCTATCTTCTCTTCATTTAGCTTGATATCGGAGGTGCAACGTTCAAGGATGGTATCCAGCTCATGGTACTTCTCCCTTGCTGCCTCAAGTCTCTCGTCGAAGGCCTTGAGCAGATCTGTCTTTTCCTTATTGGAGCCTGTGATCTCATTAAGCTTTATTGTTTGCTCATCTATATTATCCTTGACGGTTTTATACTGTTCTTCAAATTCCTTAAGCCTGGTATTGAACTTGTCCATGCTGTCAAGATATACATTGACATCAAGCTCTTTAAGGCTCTCTCTGAGATCCAGGTATCTTCTGGCGTTTTCAGACTGTTCCTTCAACGGTCCCAGCTGTGTTTCCAGCTCTATGATGATATCATTGATCCTCTCGACGTTCTGTCTGGTCAGCTCAAGCTTCTTTTCTGCTTCCTGCTTTCTGACCTTATACTTCATGATTCCGGAGGCTTCCTCAAATATGTGCCTCCTGTCCTCTGAACGGGAGCTGAGAATCTCATCAACTCTTCCTTGCCCGATGACGGAATAGCCGTCCCTGCCGATACCTGTGTCAAGCAGCAGCTCTGTGATGTCCTTCAATCTGCAAGCAGTCTTATTGATCAGATATTCACTTTCACCCGAACGGAATACCCTGCGGGTAATGGTGACCTCGCCAAATGCTAATGGCAATGATGAATCGGAATTATCCAGCGTGATTGAGACCTCTGCAAAGCCCAGAGGCTTTCTGTGTTCTGTGCCCGCAAATATAATATCTTCCATTTTTGATCCGCGCAGTGTTTTAACACTTTGCTCCCCAAGTACCCAGCGGATGGCATCGGCAATGTTGCTTTTCCCACTTCCGTTCGGTCCGACAACGGCTGTGATGCCACCGTTGAAATCAAGACTGATTTTCTCGGCGAAGGACTTGAATCCTTGCATATCCAAACGTTTTAAATACAATTAGTAACCCCCGTTTGTCCATATTAAAGCATCGTAATTAATTACTTCCAAAGTGCAACTTCATTTTAACATAACTGGAGACAGATTCAATATTATTTCTTGCTGCAGAGTTGCTTATTCCAAACATGACTTCCACAAGCAACCCTGCCGCTGACTTACTGAAGGATCAGCTCTCTTGACAGCTCTACCTGAGGCAATACCTTTATATGACCGATAGAATAGCGTTCCTTCAGATATTGAATATTTGAACGTTTCTGTCCGATTACATTAGATATATTTGAAATACCGGTATGGATAAAAATATTCCTGGCTCCGGCCAGTCCCTGCTTTTCAATAGCAGCTTCCATTCTTTTTAGCATCAATCTTGACTCCACAAGCTGCCTGAAGGCCGGATGCATCGGTCCTGCAACCACATCAGACCCTGAGCCCTCACGTATCATATCAGTGGGCTGAAGGCCTATCCTTATTACCTTTATCTGATTGTCCTCATAAAGCTCCAGCAGTTGTGCACAAAGCGTCACCGCCTCTTCAAGGCTCTGCGGCTTGTAAACTCCTCTTAGGTATTGGCTTTCCAACTCCGTTCCCCTAATTACCAGTAAAGGATAGATTCGGACAATACTCGGAGCAATACATATCACCTTCCCGGCTGTCCTCAGACATGTTTCATCGGTATCTCCCGGAAGGCCGGTCATGGTCTGAATGCCCAACGTAAATCCCATGCGTCTGATCAGGGCTGCGGCTTCATAAACACAGGCAGCATTGTGACCGCGGCAGCTTGCGCGAAGAACCTCATCCTCAAGGCTCTGTACACCAAGCTCTATAGTTCTGACGCCATAATGCCACAGCATCCTCAAATTTTCTTCGTCGATGCAGTCAGGTCTGGTTGAAATGCGTATTTGTGTGATCCCGTCATCGGACAGGTACTGTGAAGCCAGTGAAAGAAAGCTCTCCTGTATAGATGGGTCAATTGCTGTAAAGCTGCCCCCATAAAAAGCGATTTCGATATCGTCGTTTGAACCCATACTTGCAATATGAGACTCAATGATCTGAGGTATCATCACCGGGCTCATATCTTCGATCTGCCCACTGATTTTCTTCTGATTGCAAAAGATACAATCATTAGGACAACCCTTATGCGGCACAAAAATCGGGATGATCTTATGCCTGATGGTAGGGATACTCCCATGTCTTCCGGTCATTTGTGCACCTGCAGCCTGTCGAAAGCTGCCTTTGCGGCATTTTGCTCAGCTTCCTTTTTGTTTTTGCCTTCGCCCGTACCCAGAATTTCCCCGTTTACGCTGACCTGTGCGACAAATAGCTTATTGTGGTCAGGGCCTTTTTCTTCAACGATGTGATAACTAATGCGTTGCTCACCGCTTTTCTGGATTAGCTCCTGAAACTGTGTTTTATAATCTATAAACAGCTCGCTGCTGTGAACATCCTTCAAATATTCCTTCATGGCTCTGAATATAAAGTTTTTCGCTTCGGACATGCCTCCATCCAGATATATGGCTCCTATCAGTGCCTCAAATGCGTCGGATAAAATGGAGATACGGGTTCTTCCGCCGGTATTCTCCTCGCCTTTGCCAAGAAACAAATAATTCCCAAGAGATATTTGTCCTGCACATTTCATCAGCGAAGCTTCACAGACGATAGCCGCCCGCGTTTTTGTCATTTCGCCTTCCGGCAGGTTTGGGAAATTTTTATAGATGTATTCACTGGTCACAATGTTCAATACAGAATCGCCTAAAAATTCCAGTCTCTCATTGCTGGTTCTCCCCTGGTTTCTCTTTTCATTAGCGAAAGAGCTGTGTGTAAGCGCAAGAATTAGCTTGTTTTTGTCTGCAAAAGAATAATGGATCATAGTCTCCAGTTCCTGCAATTTTTCCATATTTTCTAAAACAGCTACCTTATCCATCGTATCCTCCCAATTCCAGCTGTGTACCACGCTTTATAACGCGGAATGACTATAATAAATATTAAAAGGCGGGTGCGTACTAACCCCGCCTTCTAATAAATTATAGTTTATTGATTAAAATTTATCCACTATATTTTTTCATAATAATAGCAGCGTTGTGACCTCCGAATCCAAGTGCGTTCGATAGTGCATATTCTATCTGAGCAGGTCTTCCTGTGTTTGCGACATAATCCAGGTCGCATTCCGGATCCGGATTTATCAGATTGATTGTTGGCGGAAGGAATCCATCCTTCAGAGCCATTGCTGTAATTATTGCCTCTATTGCGCCTGCTGCCCCAAGCAGATGGCCCGTCATTGATTTTGTGGAACTGACAGCCAGCTTGTAAGCGTGCTCTCCGAACACCTGCTTGATTACGTAGGTCTCTCCAACATCGTTGAGCGGAGTTGAGGTTCCGTGAGCATTGATATATGCAATATCCTGCGGCTGTATTCCGGCATCCGCCAGTGCAAACTGCATTGATCTCACGCCTCCAATACCTTCAGGATGTGGTGCAGTGATATGATAACCGTCGCAGGTGCATCCGTAACCGACCACCTCGCCCAGTATTGCCGCGCCGCGCTGCTTTGCGTGCTCCAGCTCTTCAAGGACCAATACTCCGGCGCCTTCTCCCATGACAAACCCGTCACGGTCTCTGTCAAAAGGTCTGCAAGCAGTAGCAGGGTCTGGATTTGTGGAGAGAGCCTTGTTAGAACAGAAACCGGCAAACGACAGAGGTGTGATCGCAGATTCTGCTCCTCCAGTAAACATAATATCAGCATCCCCGCGCTGTATCACCTTATAGGCGTCTCCGATTGCGTTGTTTCCTGATGCACAAGCGGTAACTACGCACTCATTAAAGCCCTGCAGGTTGTATTCGATTGCAATCCTGCCTGCTGCCATATTTGCAATCATGGAGGTGATAAAAAACGGGCTGACCCTACCAGGCCCCTTCGTTGAAAGGATTTGATGCTGATCCTCGAGCGTTTGTATTCCACCGACGCCTGATCCGATAATAACGCCGGCTCTAAAGCTGTCTTCCTTTTCCATATCCAATCCGGACATCTCCATTGCCATCTTGGCTGCCGCCATTGCATACTGTGTGAAAATGTCCATTCTCTTTGCTTCTTTTTTATCAATATAATCTGTCGGCTCAAAATCGTTTATTGCAGCGGCAACCTTTGCCTCATAGTTTGTTGTGTCAAATTTCGTTAAAAGGCTGATACCTAATTTTCCTTCCTTTATTGAACTCCAAAAGGTGTCGACCCCAAAGCCCAATGAATGCACTACACCCATTCCGGTGATGACTACACGTTTTTTCATTTTATCCTCCTGCACGCTTATCTTTTTTTGAGGAATTTATATACATTATGATAATTTTACGATAATTTACGATTGCTAAAGAATGATAGGCTGATCACAAATTTGATTTCTGACATAAAAAAAGTCCCATTATCGGGACTTTTTTTATGTGTTATTTTTAATGTAATCTACGGCGTCTCCCACAGTAGCTATCTTTTCAGCTTCGCTATCCGGAATTTCAATATCGAATTCCTCTTCGAGAGCCATAATAAGTTCGACTATATCCAGAGAATCCGCACCAAGATCGTCAATGAAGGAAGAATCCATATTCACTTCTTCCTCTTCAACACCTAACTGCTCGACTATGATTTTCTTTACCTTTTCGAAAGCCATACATTCACCTCCTCCCACAGGGGGTATTAATATATAATAATGCCTTGAAAAATTTATACCTGTCAATTATGAAATTTTTAGCAGGTACACCCTTCTCATAAAGATATTATTACATTACCAGTCCGCCGTCAATATCTATTACCTGACCAGTAACATAGGATGCATCGTCGGAAGCAAGAAATGCGACAACAGCAGCCACATCTTCAGGTGTCCCGAACCTGCCGAGTGGTATGTTCTCAAGATACTTACTCCTTACTTCTTCCGGAAGCACTTCTGTCATTTTACTTTTAATGATCCCCGGTGCGACTGCATTACAGGTCACCCCTCTGGCTGCGAACTCCTTTGCAGTCGTTTTGGTTAAACCGATCAAACCGGCTTTTGACGCAGAATAGTTGGCCTGTCCCTGGTTGCCGTACCTACCCGCTACTGAAGCCACATTAACGATTCGGCCATATTTCTGCCTGATCATTTGTTTCGCTGCAAACTTTGTGCAAAGGAAAGCTCCTTTTAGATTAATGTCCAAAACGGAGTCCCAATCCTCTTCTGACATCATAGCCATGGGCTTATCCTTTGTAATGCCGGCGTTATTAACAAGAATGTCGACACTTCCAAAAGCGTTAACAGCTGCTGCAATCATTGCTTTTACATCGTCGGCATTCCTGACGTCGCCTCTTGTCACAGTGACTTTATAGTTTGCCTTTCTGAATTCTTCTGCTGTTTCATCAAGAGATTCCGATGCTGCGATGTCATTAAGTACAATATTGGCACCCATTGACGCAAGCTTCAAAGCAATAGCCTTGCCCAACCCCCTTGCAGAGCCTGTTATCACAGCAGTTTTTCCTTCAAGCGGCATTAAGTCACCTCCTATCTATTAATTTATTGCCCTAATTCCCCAAGAGTTTTTTTGAGCGATTCCGTATCCTCTATATTTAAGCTCCTGACTTCTTTGTTTATCTTTTTCACAAATCCGCTAAGAACTTTTCCCGGGCCTATTTCAACAAATGTATCAACTCCATGATCTAACATCAGGCGTATGGAATCCTCCCATAGCACCGGGCTGCTGACCTGTTTAACAAGAGTTTCACGTATCTCCGAGGGCGATTTAACCACCTGTGCTGTTGTGTTAGCGATCAGCGGTGTTTTGAAATCATCAAATGTAATACTCTCCAGATCAGCATCCAACAGCTTTCCTGCAGGTTTAAGCAGACTGCAGTGGAAGGGTGCACTGACAGCGAGCAATATTGTTCGTTTTGCGCCTTTATCTGTACAGTATTCCATTGCTTTTTCAACCGCCTTGACTTCCCCGGCAATTGCGATTTGGCCTGGACAATTATAGTTGGCCGGTTCAACAATACCAAATTGCGAAGCCTGACGACAGCATTGCCTGACGTCATCAGCTGACAATCCAAGTATTGCAGCCATACTTCCAACGCCAAGAGGCACTGCGTCCTGCATATATCTTCCCCTTTTTCTTACCAGTGATACCGCGGTTGAAAAGTTCATCGTACCTGATGCCACATGAGCGGAATATTCTCCGAGGCTAAGACCTGCAGTGAAATCAGGCTTTACTCCATTTTCCAGGAGAGGTGCAAGACAGGCCACGCTGGCGGTTACAATAGCCGGTTGTGTATTTTCAGTGATCTTAAGTGTTTCATCATCACCGTCAAAAATCATTTTCTTCATATCAAATCCTAATGTTTCTGAAGCTTCATCAAATATGGCGGATGACGATGCGAATTCAGATGCAATTTGCTTGCCCATACCGACATATTGAGCTCCCTGACCAGGGAAAATAAATGCGAGCTTTCCCATATAAATCCTCCTGATACTTTTACAAAATAATCATATAGCCTTAGAAATACTGTTATTTACTCCACCTGACCAGAGCAGAGCCCCAGGTCAAGCCTCCTCCGAATCCAACCAACACAAGATTGTCGCCCTTCTTCAAACATTTCTTACTATATGCGTCCGCCATGGCAACGGGAATCGAAGCAGAAGACATATTTCCAAATTTTCTTATGGTTGTATAAATCTTCTCAAGTGCAACACCCAGCCTTTTTGCCGCACCTTCAATGATGCGCATATTTGCCTGATGTGGAATGATATATTTTATGTTTTCAATCTTTACATCCGTATTTTCAATGACCTTTTCAGTAGCAATTGGCATAATCTTTACAGCGAATTTAAATACCTCCTGCCCATCCTGCCAAATTGATATTTTATTCTTTAATTCTGCACGTCTTGCTCTGTCCTCCTCAGGCATGTATAAGCATGGTATTGTAATAGAGCAGCCCTGAGTTCCATCCGCCCCCAGGTAAGTTGACAATATTCCATAACCCTCTTCTACCTTTCCCAGAACCACAGCGCCTGCGCCGTCTCCGAACAAGACGCAATTATTCCTGTCTTGCCAGTCTACAGCTCTGGACATGCCTTCACTACTGACTAGCAGGACATATTTTGAGTAGCCTGTCTCAATAAATTGCTGTGCAATTGTCATTCCGTAAATAAATCCGGAACAGGCGGCAGAAACATCGAATGAAACTGCATTAACGGCGCCTGTTTCCTTTTGTATGATGCAAGATGTTGATGGGGTCAAATAATCTGGAGTTGATGTAGATACAATAATAAGATCGATCTCTTCTGGTTGAATCCCTGAGTCTTTGATAGCTTGTTTGGCTGCCTCCACAGCCATTGAGTAAATCGGGGCGTTTTCCGGTAAAATCCGTCTTTCTGAAATACCAGTTCTTTTAATAATCCACTCGTCCGAGGTTTCAACCATTCTCTCAAGGTCTGAGTTGGTCAAAATCTTTTCTGGGACGTAGCTTCCTATTCCTAAAATGCCAACGCTTTCGCTCTTTCCTATCGACATCGCCAACCTCCATCGTGTCTATATATTCCTTAATCTGCACAAAGGCTGAACTCATTGCCAGATAATATGCTTTCAATATTACGTTCTTAATAGTTTTTTCATTAGAATTACCATGGCTCTTTACAACAATGCCATTAACGCCAAGTATTGGAGCGCCGCCGTCCTCTGAAGGATCCATCATTTTTTTAAACGCCTTCATATCCTTCATGACAAAAATCGTAGATATCTTAGAGAAAATATTCTTTGTAAACATTCCTTTTAAAAGCCCTGATACAAAGGATCCGGTACCCTCCAGGAATTTTAACATTACATTTCCAACATAACCGTCACACACTGCAACATCAACATTTCCCATTGGAATGTCCTTACCTTCAATGTTGCCTACAAAATTTAAATCTGAATCTTTCAACAAGGTATATGCCTGCTTGAGGATCTCTGTACCTTTTTTTGCCTCAGTACCCATGTTTACAAGCCCCACCTTTGGATTATCTCTGTTAAATAGGTTTTTCATGTACAGAGAACCAAATATTGCAAATTGTACATAGTTAATCGGCTTGCAGGTTGTATTCAACCCTGCGTCTATCAGAAGACATTTGCCTGCCTTCGTAGGTACAACTGCTCCTAAGGCCGGCCTATCAACACCTTTCAGTCTGCCAAGTATCAGGAGTGCACCTGTAAGAAGTGCACCTGTATTTCCGGCTGATACGAACACATCGCCCTTTTTCTCCTTGAGCATATTGAAACCAACAACCATCGATGAATTCTTCTTGCTCTTTATCGCCCGCGTTGGAGTATCCTCATTGGTTATTACTTCCTTCGCATGAATCACTTCAAGTCTTGGGCTTTTAAAATTTCTGGACTTCAATATTTTCTGTATTTGTTCGCCATCACCAATAAGGGAAAGTTCAAATCCCTCCTGGCTTTTCAAGGCTTCAATACTTCCGTTGACAATTGCATCCGGGGCATTGTCGCCGCCCATGGCGTCTATAAGTATCTTCAAACCATTCACTCCCGTATCTTAGAATATTTTAAACGCAGTTTCACTATTAATAAAATACTATTTTCCCTGCTGCTTTTCAAGAGATACGAGAATGAATTTGCCTCTGAACATCTCCACCTGCTTTTCGTATATTTTAACCCATACAATAAAGTTTGTTCCCCTGACCTGTTTGACCTCCGCTTTCGCAACTAACTTACTTCCCGAATATGCAGGTGTCTTATACTTGATGTTTGCAACTCCTACCAGTGCGACCTGGGCATCAATAACTGCAATTGCCAAAGATTCTGCGAGTGAATAAATAAAATGACCTCTGACTATCTTCGTCTTCTCAAATACCATGGTCTCATCTGTTTCCAGTATGGACACTCCATATTTCCCAAGGTGGATATCAATTAGTTCGCCTACAATTTCCTTGCTCTGAAGCGACTTAACCTTTCCATAATTGATTTCTGCAACATTCTTGATTCTCTCCCTGAGTTCTGGTATACCTAATTCAAGTCTATCAAGACGTATCGTAGGAACGCTGACCGAAAACAATTCCGATAATTCATCATCTGTTAAAAACGGATCTTGTTTCAGTTTATCAGATAATATTTGCTGCCTCTCCCTTTTAAAAAGAGATGATCGACTCATGCTGTTTGCACCACCTAAGCTTTTTGTTTATAATTATTACCTGATACTAATTCCTAATACTATGAGTATAGTATAAATTTTCTCAGGTTGCAACTATTTCCTGAAATTTTATTATGTATTTTTACTATAAAAAACGTACGAGTATCCCGTACGTTTAGTTATACCTATAAAGACAGATTTGTTTCTTATGAATTTGTATCAATAACATTCAGGTTTTTTTTGATGTAGTCATACAATGAGTACACAGTAATAATCACAGCAAGTAGCATGGCATAATCGTCAAAATGGATATCAGATATCAGACTGATTGGGAAGTTGTTCAGTAACGCTGCTACAATAGCTATATCCTGTAACACTGTCTTTAGTTTACCAAGCTTGCTTGCTGCAATGACAATTCCTTCTCCTGCAGCCACCAGTCTCAAACCTGTTACAATAAATTCTCTTGAAATGATCAGCATGGCCGCCCAACCATTGACCTGCCCATTCTGTACCAATGCAAGCAATGCAGCTGTAACTAGAAGCTTATCAGCTATCGGATCAAGGAATTTTCCAAAGCGTGTTACCAGTTTTCTCTTTCTTGCGATATAACCGTCAACCGCATCCGTGCTTGAAGCAATGATAAAAATTGCAGCAGCAATATAACCCCCATACAAAGCAATAAACTGGTTGATCGCTACCAACTGCGGGCGTATGGAGTTCAGAAAGCCTGCGTTGATAATCGGATCCGGAATCGGAATGATAAAAATCATTAGTATTGGCACCACAAAAATTCTCGAAAGCGTAATTTTGTTAGGCAGATTCATGTTTTACTTCTCCTGTCAGATCGTATTCTCCACTGTCAAGTATTTCAACATTCACCATCTGGTAGTCCACAAGTGCGTCACTGCTGGTAAAGTAAATCAGGCCGTCAATTTCAGGTGCCTGTGCATAGCTTCTTCCATAATAAAAAATACCGTCCTCTGCAACGCCTTCCACCATGACCTTGTAGACTTTGCCCAGTTGGTCCGCATTCAGCTGAGCCGATATCTGACGCTGTATTTTCATAAGTCTCCCATATCGCGACCTTTTGGTCCTGGCAGGGACCTGCTGCTGCATCTTAGAAGCAGGGGTATTCTCCTCTTTAGAATACATAAATATACCAAGTCTGTCAAACTTGTATTTTTTAACAAACTCGGACAGGATATTAAAGTCTTCTTCCGTTTCACCGGGAAATCCGACAATTAGTGTGGTTCTTATAATAATGCCGGGAATCGTTTGGCGCAATTTGTCCAATAATGCCCCTATATCAGCACTTCTTCCTCTTCGTCCCATCGCTTTGAGAACTGCATCGCTTGCATGTTGGATGGGGATGTCAAGATATTTGCAAACCTTTTTGTTTTGTGCTATTTCCGCGATAAGTTCATCATCTATTTCCTCAGGATAACAATAGAGCAAACGTATCCACTCAATCCCGTCAAGCTTACTCAACTGCTGAAGCAGCTCAATGAGCATCCTTTTCCCATAAAGATCAATGCCATATCTTGTGGTGTCCTGTGCTACAAGTATGAGCTCCTTTACCCCGGATTCCGCCAATTTTTCAGCTTCACGGAGGATCGACTCAAGTTTTCTGCTTCTGAAGACGCCCCTCAGAGATGGAATAACGCAGTAAGTGCAGCAATTGTCACAGCCTTCGGCTATTTTAATATAAGCATAGCCTTTCCCTGTGGATACCACGCGTTCCATGTCCATATAGTCTGTTCCTGCCAGATCCCCATATAACTGGACACGCTCTCCGTTATATGCGCTTGTTATGACTGATGCTATCGCTTCGTAACTGCCTGTCCCAAGTACAGCGTCCACCTCGGGAACCTCTTCGAGAATCAGTTTCCTGTATCTTTGTGCCAGACATCCCGTTACAATCAGCAGTTCGCAATTTTTTTCCTTCAAAGCAGCCATTTCAAGTATTGTATTGATAGATTCCTGCTTGGCGCTTTCAATAAAGCCGCATGTATTGACAATGATCACATTCGCGTCATACTTGTCACTGACAAACTCATAACCTTCCTCCTTCAGTATTCCAAGCATAAGCTCACTGTCAACAAGATTCTTGGGGCATCCAAGTGATACCATCCCAATTTTTTTATTCAATGAATACAACTCCCTGTATTTTTTACATCAAGCATCGTTAACAACTTACGCGCCTTTGTTAGTCCAAACTGTCTTCCTCAATGAGATCATCAGCTAGGCCGTGCAGCGCTTCGCGTATTGCGCTCATTGAAAAACCTCTATGCATTAAAAACATATAAGCTTTTCTCAATATTTTTTTATCTTGTAAATCATATTTACCAAATTTACGCTTTAACAAACTCCCTGCAACTACGGAATCCTCGACCTTCCAGTCTTCTAATACCTCATCCGCCGTTTCTTCCGTAATCCCCCTGGACATAAGCTCTCTTTTCATCATTTGTTTTGATATTGGTTTCAGCTTACTTCTGTCGAATACATACTTCTGTGCGTAGAGCTTATTATTGATATACCCTATGGCCTTCAGCTCGTTGACCACTTTTTCAATGCAATCATGGTCGTAACCATCTTCCTGAAGCTTTTTCCAAACCTCCTGCTCTGTCCGGAGCTTCATTGAAAGGTAACGGACAGCTTTTGACTTTGCTTCACGAAAATTCAGTGTGTTTTTTATATAATCGACTGTTTCCTCGGTAATTTGTGTATTTTCATACAAATGCATGGTTATATAGTCTTCTTCAGAGATGGTGAATGAAAATTTCCCATCGATATAGACAGATAGTCTGTCGCGTTTTTTTTTGCTCTTTTCTACCGAAGTGATCTCCAACGATTCACCATCTCCTGTCAGATTAACCTCTTGCTTCAACCGTGTCTGTGTCTATTTTAACCTTTATTGCTATTCCATGTCCAGTTCCATTTCATCGTCATCATCAGCTTGAGAATTAGGCGACATGCTCTTTACGAAAGCTTGATTGTAGTTCTCACGTATTTTCTTTTCAATGTCTTTACATATTTCGGTATTTTCAATAAGGAACTGCTTCACGTTTTCTCTTCCCTGTCCGATCCTCTGGCCATTGTAGGAGAACCATGAACCGCTCTTGTTTACAATATCCAGATTGACGCCTACATCCAGAATACTTCCTTCTTTAGATATGCCCTGACCGTAAATGATATCGAATTCCGCTTCTTTAAACGGCGGGGCAACTTTATTTTTCACGACCTTTACGCGTGTTCTGTTTCCAACGATCTCCGTGCCCTGCTTTAATGATTCTATCCTTCGTACGTCAAGCCTGACTGATGAGTAAAACTTCAATGCCCTGCCGCCTGGCGTTACTTCAGGATTGCCGAACATAATCCCTACCTTTTCTCTTAACTGATTGATGAAAATTGCGGTTGTCTTTGATTTGCTGATCACACCTGCGAGCTTTCTCAGCGCCTGTGACATAAGTCTGGCCTGAAGCCCTACATGAGAGTCTCCCATTTCGCCGTCAATTTCAGCTTTTGGCACAAGAGCCGCCACAGAGTCAACAACAATGACATCAATAGCTCCACTGCGCACCAGTGCTTCTGCTATTTCTAAGGCCTGCTCACCTGTATCCGGCTGGGAAACAATCAGATTTTCAATATCAACGCCAAGTTTTTTTGCATAAACAGGGTCAAGCGCATGCTCAGCATCGATAAATGCCGCATCTCCCCCAGCCTTTTGAGCTTCTGCAACAATGTGCAGTGCAACTGTAGTTTTACCGGAGGATTCCGGCCCGAAAATCTCAACTATTCTTCCTCTTGGTACTCCACCTACGCCAAGCGCAATGTCAAGGCCGATCGAACCGGTGGGAATGACTTCTACATTCATATGCGAATCCTCACCAAGTCTCATTATGGCACCTTTGCCAAATTGTTTTTCGATCTGGCCCAATGCCATCTCCAAAGCCTTCTTTTTCTCCATCATTGCAAGCAGACCTCCTTATATGAATAAATGCGAACGTTTGTTCTGGCTAAATTATATATTATTTCTCCAAAAGAGTCAATGATTAATTTACATATTATTACATATATCTTTGTGCTTTCAACATTTTTAACAAATATCTCGCATCCTCCGCCTTTAATAATAGCATCATGACCGCATATACTGCCGCTCCGAGGATTATTTCGCCTGTAAGGTACACTAACTGCAAAGCTTTTGTATCAAGTCGGACAGGAATACTCTCAAGTACTGCCAAAATAATTCCCATAATCAATGCAGATGGTATAGCTCTTACAAAAAAACTCCATAGCTTGTCCAAAGAGAAACCCTTCACTTTTCTGCTCATCAGGATAAAAAGCAAAACAGCGTTGATCATACTTGTGATAGAGTAGCTCAAAGCCATACCTGCGGCGCCCAGATCTGTGAATAAGTAAAAAATCAGTCCAAATCCCAAGTTCATAATAACAGAACCAATCCCCGCCAGCAATGGGGTCTTTGTGTCCTGCAGCGCATAAAAAGCCCTGTTCATTATAGTCACAACAGACGAAGTGATAATGGATACTGCAAACACTACCATAATAGATGCAACAAGTGTTACATCGGCCTCAGTAAATTTAACTCCCCATTTGTACACCGCTCTTACTAAAGGCTCCCTTAACACAATGAAGCCCAATGCAGATGGTACTGCCGCAAAAAGCACTGAAGTAAGTGATCGCATCAAAAGGTGCTTGTATTCATAGTGATCTCCTGATGCATATTTCCCGGATAAAGCTGGCAGGATTGCAGTGCCAAGTCCCAATGCAAAAATCCCATGAGGGAGCTGCCACAGTGTGTTAGCATTCCTGAAAGCGGCAAGGCCTCCTTCATAGGCAGATAAAGAAACAAAGGCCGTTGCAATAATTACATTGACCTGCGTGGCGGAGGAGGCTAAAAGGGACGGCACCGCTTGCCCAAGGAGGGTTTTGAAGCCGTTATCAGTCAGGTCGATAAAGGGTCTGTAAAACTTCATTTCCGGCAAAACAAATAAAAGCTGTATTAAAAAATAAAGTGCGGCGCTGGCAGCAACACCATAAGCTACCTTTACCATGCTGTCAGGATTCGTGTCGGCAAAAAGCAGAATGCTTATAGCGCAGCCAACATTATAAATTGAAGGACCGTATGCAGCCGCCGCAAATTTTTTATAAGAGTTCAGTACACCGTTGCACATACCGGCAAGCATAATGAATGCAACAGAGGGAAAAAGGATTCTTGTCAGTCTGATAGACAGTTCCTGCGTTTGCGGACTTTTTCCTGCAAATCCGGGCGCAACAGCCGGAATAATCTGCTGAGCAAAAATTACGCCAAAACCGCACAGTATCACCATTATGACAAAGGCAATATTTATAAAGGTGCTGACTGCTCTCCAGCCATCATGCTCCTCTTTCCTCTCCAGCTTGCCCGATAAAAAAGGAACAAGTGCAGCAGATATGGTTCCGCCTACCAGAAGAATATACATCAGATCCGGAACTGTAAATGCCGCAACATATGCATCCTGAACCCAGCTGAGTCCGACCTTCCAGGACAGCATCGTCTCCCTGATAAACCCGGTAATCCTGCTTAGTACTACTGATGACATGACAATCATAGCCGCAGATGATACCCTGCTACCATTCATACGCTCCAAATCATAATCCTCCCGGGCTGTCATGCTTTTGAACCAATGTATTCAGATACCTTCGTAACATGTCAAATGCATACAGACAAGTAACATTTCTTATCCTGGTCCTGCTTCCCCATAGATCAAGCCGTTTAGCGATTACACCGTCTGCGTGGGACAGTGCGATATAAACCAACCCTACCTGTTTTTCTGGTGTACCGCCGTCAGGCCCTGCAATGCCGGTAACCGAAATACCCAGATCAGTGCCGGATATCCTCCGAATTCCTTCAGCCATCTCTGTTGCAGTCTGCTCGCTTACCGCACCGAACTGATCGAGTGTCGTTTGATTTACACCCACTTCTTCTACCTTGGAACGATTACTATATGTAACTATAGAACGGTCGAAAACAGCTGAGATTCCCGGTTTATCCGTCAGTTTCGATGCCAGAAGGCCACCTGTGCAAGATTCAGCAAGCGACAATGTTAAACCGCTTTCGATAAGCAAGTCCGCCGCAACCTCTTCAAGCCCTCTATCGTCATTAGTGTATACCGAATCACCCATCCTTCGTTTTATTTCTTCCTCAATCGGAGTAATGATATCTTCCTCACTGCTGTCCTTTTTATATCTTGCAGTGATTCTCAGCGTCACTTCACCATCCTTGGCATAAGGTGCAATGGTCGGATTGGTCTGCATGTCAATAAGGTCAAGCAAACGATCTTCTACTTCAGACTCACCAATCCCAAAGATTTTGATGTATCTGGACTCCAGTCTGAATTCCGATTTTGCGGCAAAATACGGTATGACGAATTCATCAAACATGGGCTTCATTTCAGAAGGAGGACCGGGCAGCATAATAACGACCTTACCATCCTGCTCAATAATGCAGCCGGGCGCAGTGCCGTTTTTATTCCTTATGATGATACTCCCTTCCGGTAAATAGGCCTGTTTAATATTATTATGGGTCATCGTCCTGCTTCTTTTTTCAAAAAACTCCTTCATCCTGTCAAGAGATTCCTGGTCGAGCACAAGCTTCTTATTTACCGCCGCGGCCACAGTCTCCTTCGTCAAGTCATCCTGTGTCGGTCCAAGTCCGCCCGTCAGAATAATTACATCTGAACGTGAAAGAGCCATGTCCAGACATTGCTTCAGCCTGTCAGGATTATCACCCACAACATCGTGATAATATACCCCTATACCCACATTAGGCAATCTTGATGAAATATATTGGGCGTTTGTGTTAGCAATCTGCCCCATAAGTAATTCTGTACCAACCGCAAGAATTTCAGCTTTCATTGAATTCGTCCTCTCCCGGCAGCGCTCTCCTGTTATTCTCCTTCCAGGAGTGCCCCCCTATCATTATACATTAGCAGAATCAACATTAAAATAGCAGATATCTAAATGCAGTCACATTAAAAAAAGACGAAAATGACCTAAAAAAATCTACTTCATTCTTCATCATTGCTAAGTTAAGATTATATTAAAGCACAATAAAATAAAAGTGAAGAGGGATGCAGATATGAATGATTCCGTTAGAATTCTCAAGAACATTATCGACAATGTAGAAAATGTCATCGTGGGGAAACGTTATGCAATAGAGCTTGCAGTGATTTCACTTATCTGCAACGGCCATGTTCTGATTGAGGATGTACCTGGCGTTGGTAAGACCAGCCTCGTATCTGCTCTGTCAAAATCGCTGAACGCTTCGTTCAGAAGGATTCAGTTCACACCTGACGTATTGCCATCCGATATTACAGGGTACTCAATCTACAATCAAAAGACCTCTGACTTTGAGTACCGCCCGGGCGCCATCATGAGTCAGATAATCCTGGCAGATGAAATCAACCGTACATCACCTAAAACCCAGGCCAGCCTTCTGGAGGTCATGGAAGAATACCAGGTAACTGTTGACGGCATCACCTACAAGGTACCAAAGCCTTTTATGGTACTTGCTACTCAGAACCCCGTTGAATATCTCGGCACCTATCCTCTGCCTGAAGCTCAGATCGATCGTTTCTTCATTAAAATTTCAATAGGGTACCCTACAACTACCGAAGAGAGCTACATCCTCTCCAAATTCCAGCTTTCCAATCCGCTTGAAAAGCTTCTTCCCGTTGCAGAAAGCAGTGATATCATTGCTCTACAGGAAGAGATCAAAACTGTGCATGTAGACAAAACACTTAGTAATTATATTGTAGACATCGTAAGTCAGACAAGAAGGCATCCCGATGTCGCTCTTGGTTCAAGCCCCAGAGGCTCATTATCCTTGTTCCGCGCATCGCAAGCCTGGGCTTTCTATAACGGAAGGAATTATGTATTGCCGGATGATATCAAGAAAATGGTCATACCTGTTCTCTCACACAGACTGATGCTAAAGCAGGAAGCAAAGCTCAAGAAGATTAATCCCGAAGAAATATTAAATACGATCGTAGCCAGAATTAATGTTCCGGTGGTGAGCCAACATGAAGCAAAGTAGAATTCTCTACATATGCCTTTTTATAGCCGCTCTGATCTTCACATACTTCTACGGCGGCAAGATGCCATATATGCTGCTGTATACCGTATTGATGCTTCCGATTGTATCACTTGTATATACGCTGGTGATTTTTCTTCGATTCAAGTACGGACAGGAGCTGGATAAGAAATTTGTTACCAAGGGGGATAAGCTGAACTTTATTTTCAGCATCAATAATGAAGACTTTTTTATCTACCCTTATGTGCGGGTTGCGTTTTATGGGGCGAAAACAATTTTTGAAAACCAATTTCAGGTGAAAAGCTTTTCATTGAACCCCTTTTCAGGTAAGAATTATTTTTTCGAGCTTCAATGCAACTACCGGGGCAGCTATGAAATAGGCATCAGTTCCGTAGAGCTCGAAGATTTCTTTGGTCTTTTCAGATTCAGGTATAATGTATTCGAACCAAAGTATGTCACTGTATACCCAAGGATTGTCTATCTGGATAAATTCATGCTTAAGACCGATTTCATGTCAGAATCCCATTCCATGCAAAATACAAGAGATGAAGACATGACGACAATCAGTGACGTTCGAAAGTATCAATACGGCGACAGCCTTAAAAGGATCCATTGGAAACTGACCGCAAAAACAATGGATATCATGGTAAAAAAGTTTGAAAGCACTTCTCAGACCAACACCATCATGCTTCTGGATCTGCAAAAGAATCCTTTTTCATCAGGTGAAAACATTGTACTCGAGGACAAACTGATCGAATCCATCGTTGCCGTACTATATTACTGTCTATATAAGTGGATACCCGTCAATCTGGTGTTTTACAGCGGTAAGCTTGTAAATATTCTCGCTAAAAACCATCTGATGTTCAATGAAATATTTGAATTGCTGGCAAAGATTAAATTTAACGAAACCGTTCCTTTAAAGGATCTGCTTGATATCTACACCACAAATGTACTGAAACAAACTAACATTTTGCTCTTTACATCCAATTTGGACTATGATCTGTACAATCAGATCTATAAAGCAAGCAATGCAGGATATGATGTCAGCTTGATATACACCTCGCCGGAAAAATTTACTGGTCTTAAAAATCCGGAGGTTGAAAGCATTCTCAGCTCTCTTCCTGAAATAGGTGTAAACAGCTATAAGATCAATGTGGACGATGATATTAAGGAAATCCTTGAATGCAATGGAGGTAGGTGTCCATGAATATAAAAAACATAACAGATAAAATCCCTGACTTATTGCTGGCACAACTGCTTACATTCAGCCTTGTCTATGCCCTCACCTCTTCCTTGTGCCTGACCTATCCTGTTTTCAAAACGTTACTGTTGTCATTGCTATGCGTTTTTACATTGTTTGTTTTGTTTTTAAATAAGAAAGTTGCCATTGTCTCAAGTATCATTACAGGTACGGCAGCACTGGCATCCATTATCTATGTTTTCTTCTTTGTCGGGGTTGAAAAAACCGGCTCTTTTTTGAGAGGATACTTTTACTGGCTTGAGGAATATATTCAGTATCCTGACGGTTCAGAACCACTGTACCAGTATATAACTGTATTGGCACTATGTTTACTTCTTTCAATTTTTTTAGAAATATTTGTGATTAAAAGATTCAAATTTTTGATCGTTCTTTCTTTCGGCATAATCTTGTTCTCTATACAATGGTCGTATCAAATCGTATTAACAATGACGCCCTTCTATTTGTTTTTAACCTGCGCTCTTATTGCATACCTGAAATATATTTACAAGTCCAAATCAGCTGCAGCCTCCAACGAATATGCCAGACCTGCAGTACTGGCCGTATGGAGTGTTCCGGTATGTATTCTGGTATTACTTCTGGCTTTCTCAATAGAAGCCAGTGATAAACCGATTCAATGGGAATGGTTGGATAAGAAAGTGAATGCAGCTTACAACTATTTCAAGAAAAATCTGGATTATGAGACCTTTGATTACTTTTCACTGTCCGCATCCTCAGGGTTCGGTGACAGGAATAATCTGCTCGGAGGAAGGGTCAAGCTTGACAGGACCAATGTACTCTATGTCACCACAAATAACAGGGTCTATCTGAAAGGTGCGTCCAAGGATGTTTATACCGGCGACCGCTGGATAAACAGTATTGAAGAATTACAGCCTACCGGATCTGATTACTCAGCCATGTACACGGACTATGAGGAGATGGTCACCGGCATGGAAATACTGTCTGAAAGTGATGAGTTCATTGATGAGTATTTTAAGGTTAACCCCGTCACTGTTTCATATTTGAATATACGGACTAAATCTCTATTCCTGCCTCAGAAAGCAGATAAATTCGAGCCTTCCGATGATGCTCTTTCCGGTTTCCTTAGCAATACCGGCGAATTTTCCTCTAGCAAAAGGCTTTCCAAAGGCTTTTATTACACAGTAAACATGTATAGTCCTAAAATAGGTACGGAAGAATTTGCTGAATTAATGCGCCAAAGTAAAAAAGGCCTGTACAGCGAATATTTGCTCTCGATTGATTTATCAGACAGTTTTGATTCCGCTTCTTCGCAAAGATCAAACCGAACTGACATAGACAATGATGAACCACCAATAAGTAAGCAGGAAATGCTTGAGACCTACCAAATACTGACGAAACTAAAGGATAACAGCATAGAAATCTATGATACCTATCTTCAGCTTCCCGAGAACCTTCCTCAAAGGGTGAAGGATTTGTCAGCATCTCTTGTTGCTTCCTCAGACAATAATTACGACAAAGCGAAGGCAATCGAGAAATATCTTGCCTCCAATTTCTCTTACAATCTGGATGTGCGTTCTACCCCAAGAAACAGGGATTTTATCGACTATTTCCTCTTTGACCAGAAAGAAGGCTATTGCTCCTATTTTGCATCTGCCATGGCTATTCTGGCACGATGTGCGGGTTTGCCGTCCAGATATGTGGAGGGCTACATGCTCCCACCCGAACCGGTCAAGGATAAAAACAATGCCTTTGTAGTAACAAATATGCAGGCACACGCATGGGTCGAGATATATTTCGAAGGCTATGGCTGGCTTCCCTTCGAGCCTACCTCGCCATTCAGATCAAATTTCTACGCCAATGACATTCCAGAATCGATCTTCGTGTCAGAATATAATTCCTATTAT
>JAEYON010000116.1 GCA_023411645.1 Bacillota bacterium
TAATAAATATACATAGTATTTTAGAGATACATGCTGATCGGCGCAAAATCACCCGGACAAGGAAGTGTACAAATGATTATCATGGGGATTGACCCTGGATTTGCAATAACGGGGTATGGTATAGTAAGATATGAGGGGAACAAATTTTCGCCCCTGGAATACGGCGCGGTGCTGACAAAGGCCGATACACCTTTTGCAAATAGGCTTTTACAATTGGATGAAAAGCTCACTGCGGTAATAAATAAATACAAGCCGCAGGCAATATCGGTAGAGGAACTGTTCTTCAGCAAAAACATCAAGACGGCAATAATGGCTGCCCATGGCAGGGGGGTTGCAATGACTGCAGCTGCCAGGTCCGGCGCAGAGGTCTTTGAGTATACGCCGTTACAGGTGAAGCAGGCGGTGGTTGGTTATGGCCGGGCGGAGAAGGCACAGGTACAGCAGATGGTGAAGGCGATCCTCAATTTGCCTGCCATCCCAAAACCTGATGATGTGGCGGATGCGCTTGCGATTGCAATATGTCACGGTCACTCGGCAAAGCTGGCGGGGTTGGGTTACCAATAACATAAGGGATAGAACAGGAGACGGTTTCTGCTCAGATTTCGTGATACATTAAAAATTATGTTCTGTACCGTGTTTTAAAGTGGAGGATCGGCATGTATGCATACATAAAAGGAAGTCTTGAATCCAGAGGTAAGGATCATATCATAATAGAAGCCGGTGGCATCGGCTATAAAGTATTTGTTCCGCTGACCACTCTTGAGGCGGCAGGACAGCCGGGTCATGAATTTAAGGTTTTCACATATCTCTATGTCAGAGAAGATATCATGAGCCTGTTTGGATTCGCAACACAGGAGGAGCTTGGGATGTTTGAACTGCTGCTCACCGTATCGGGGATCGGTCCAAAGGTTGCACTGTCGATTCTTTCAGCGGTTTCTCCATCCAGGTTCGGACTTGCTGTGATAACGGATGATGCCAAAACTCTGACCATTGCGCAAGGTGTTGGTGCAAAGATGGCACAGAGGATCATCCTTGAGCTGAAGGACAAGATCAAAAAGGAGCAGTTAGCTATGGCTGCCGGGATCGGAGCGGATAAAATAAAAGCTTCACCGGTAGGCTCCAGACTTTCAGAGGCAGTCAGCGCGCTCATGGTCCTGGGCTATTCACCTGCCGAAGCCAGCAGTGCGGTGGCTTCAGTGTATTCGGATGAACTGGATCTCGAGACGATTATCAGGAATTCCTTGAAGGGATTGATACGCTAAGTAAGACGGGGGATGGTTCTTTTGTCATCGACCCTTAAACGGGAAAGCTAAAGGCAAAAGAAAGAACCGTTTTTCTGGCTTTAATACATAAACGGGGGAAGTACAGATGGATGAAGAAAGACTGATTGAAGCTAATCCTGTTAGTGAAGACATTGATGATACCAGTCTGCGGCCTAAAAAATTCGATGAATACATCGGGCAGACAAAAGTGAAGGAAAATCTGAATATATTTATTGAAGCTGCCAAAAAGCGCAAGGAAGCATTGGACCATGTCCTGCTTTACGGACCGCCCGGACTTGGTAAGACCACTTTGGCAGGAATTATTGCCTCGGAATTGGGCGTTAATTTAAGGATCACCTCAGGTCCCGCCATTGAAAAGCCCGGCGATCTGGCAGCCATATTGACTAACCTTGGCAGCTATGACGTACTTTTCATTGACGAGATTCACCGCCTCAACAGGAGTGTTGAGGAGATTTTGTATCCTGCAATGGAGGATTATGCGCTTGACATCATAATCGGTAAGGGCCCAAGCGCACGTTCCATCAGGCTGGATCTTCCTAAATTCACTCTGGTCGGAGCAACAACAAGAGCGGGACTGCTGACAGCTCCGCTGCGAGATAGATTTGGCGTTATCAACAGGTTGGAAATGTACAATAATGAAGAATTAGCGCGTATTGTAAAACGTTCCGCGGGCATACTGAACATTGCCACAGAAGAGAAGGGCGCAATGGAAATTGCCCGCAGATCCAGGGGAACGCCCAGGATTGCCAACAGGCTGCTTAAGAGGGTGCGAGATTTCGCACAGGTCAGGGCCGACGGCATTATTGACGAGTCTGTGGCAGCGGTTGCGCTTGGCGCTCTGGAAATTGACGAGATTGGACTGGACAACAACGACAGGTGTATGTTATGCAGTATTATTGAGAAATTTGACGGCGGGCCTGTTGGGCTGGACACGTTGGCAGCCTGTATCGGGGAGGAATCGGAAACCATTGAAGATGTTTATGAACCGTATTTACTGCAGCTTGGCTTTATCAATAAAACGCCGAGAGGCCGGATGGCGACAAAGTTGGCATATGACCACCTGGGATTCAAAATGAAGAAAGAACCCTACGAGCAGGAGGAAATGAAGTTCGAATGAAGCTGTTGATGCATATGTGCTGTGCCCCATGCTCTACATACCCCCTTTCAGTTCTAAGACAAGAGGGGATAGAGCCGACGGGCGTTTTTTTTAACCCAAATATCCACCCGATTGAGGAGTTTCAAAGGCGAAGAGATACCGTAGAACAGTTTGCCTCTATGAAAGGCTTGAATGTGCAGTATTTCGACGATTTCAGGCAGCCAGCCTGGGAAAAATTCAGTGGCTCGGAGGATGCCAGATGTAACATGTGCTACTCCATTCGTCTTCAAAAGGCGGCCGAATTGGCCGCTTCAGGCGGATATGACGCTTTTACAACCTCTCTGCTTGTCAGCCCCTATCAAAAGCACGATTTAATCAGGCAACTTGGTGATAAATATGCAGGACAGTATGGCATCAGTTTCTATTACAAGGATTTTCGGCCGGGTTTCAGACAGGGTCAGCAGGAGGCAAGAGAATTGGGACTGTACCGTCA
>JAEYON010000145.1 GCA_023411645.1 Bacillota bacterium
AAACTTATCACCCGCAATACCCCATTCCGAATTTTCCGATATGATGTCTTCAGCTTCATTTTCAGTCACATGTGCACTACTGTTCGCATTTTCTTCCGCATTCTCTGTTGTATTCTCTGCCGCATTCCCAGCTGTATTCTCGACTGCATTCTCTGTTGCATTTTCTGCCGCATTCTCAGCTGTATTCTCGACTGCATTCTCTGTTGCATTTTCAACTGTTTTCACTGTTGTATTTTTTACTGCATTTCCGGCTGCATTTCCGGCTGCAATTGTCGTCGGCTGCATTTTTTGTTTATTTAACAATGCCGCCATGCTGCTTCTCCACTCAAACCGCTTGCTCCTGTATGCTGCCAGCGGACATAGAACTCTACCTTCCTGCCTGTCAGCATATTTAACCAATATCGCAATAACAGTGATTGTGTTTACCGGATAACCGGATTGACCAACATTAGCCGGATCAAAAGACCAGTTCAGCTCCGACCTGTTTAAGACGGATTTCAAATGCCCGACCCTCACAGCTTCCATACGTTCTCCCGCACTGCACAATAGATAAAGTACATACTCAAACATACCATTTCCGGCTCTCAGGTTTTGCGCTACCGCATGAAGCAGCCCTCTTCCCTCGCGCACCTCTATCTTCACATATCCTGATGGTTTTTGTCCCGACTCATATCCGCTATCTTCATTTGTAAATATGTAAAAGCTCCTCTGAAATGCTGATACGCTTTTCAATTACAACCCCCCCAAACTACCCCAATATACTATCAGTATATGCCAAAGCCTCATTAATAAGTCATCACAACTTTACAAGGCCTCGGAAAAAATGATTTCTTGATTGTTGGATAACTTAATTGCCCCAGCGGTGTTTCAACGAGGTTGCCTCGTCATAACTAATAATATAAAGTGTGCATGGGATTGCATCACAAAAATGAAGGATTCTTTTTCTCAAATTGCAAATAGAAGAAACTGACTATGTCACAAATTGAAGTATTCACGCGTTATTCAGGGAAAAAATTACAAGCAGGAAATTGTACTTTTGAATAAACATTAGTTGAATACTTCATAAGGATGTGATAAGATAATTGGTGAAAAAATTAACCAAGTTCATAATAAGCATTAATGGTTTCTGTTATTCAGTTAGTTAAAAGGGACTTTTGTTAATAATAAAAAATGGTTTACTCGAAAGGAGAATTTCTATGGCAGTTAACAAGAAGTTGCAGGATTGGGTAAAGGAAATGGCTGACATGTGCCAACCCGATAAGATCTACTGGTGCGATGGCTCCCAGGAAGAAAATGACCGTCTGCTGCAGGAAATGGTAGACAGCGGAATGGCCATCCGTCTTAATCAGCAAAAGCGTCCGGGGTGTTATCTCTTCAGAAGCGATCCGTCAGATGTGGCTCGTGTTGAGGATAGAACATTTATTGCCTCAAGGAAAAAGGAAGACGCCGGTCCAACAAACAACTGGGTCGATCCTGATGAACTCAAGGCCACGATGAAAGAGCTGTACAAAGGCTGCATGAAGGGCAGAACTATGTATGTCATCCCCTTCTCCATGGGTCCGATCGGCTCACCGATTTCAAAGATCGGTATTGAGTTAACCGACAGCCCGTATGTTGTTGTAAATATGCGCATTATGACCCGCATGGGCAAGGCCGTTCTTGATGTCCTCGGCGACGGCGAGTTTGTACCCTGTCTGCATTCGGTAGGCGCTCCTCTGGCTCCGGGACAGAAGGATGTTTCCTGGCCTTGTGCCCCAATTGAAAAGAAATACATCAGCCATTTCCCCGAAGAAAGAATGATTTGGTCATATGGTTCCGGATATGGTGGAAATGCACTTCTCGGAAAGAAATGCTTTGCGCTGCGTATCGCATCTGTTCAGGCACGTGATGAGGGCTGGCTGGCGGAACACATGCTCATTCTGCGTCTCACAGACCCCAATGGCAATTCAAAATATATCACAGGCGCATTCCCAAGTGCCTGCGGCAAGACAAACCTGGCAATGCTGGTCCCGACTGTTCCGGGCTGGAAGGTCGAAACGATCGGCGACGATATTGCATGGATGAAATTCGGATCTGACGGCCGCCTGTATGCTATCAATCCTGAAGCAGGGTTCTTCGGCGTTGCGCCAGGCACATCAATGGATTCCAATAAGAACGCCATGCTCAGCTGTGAAAAGAATACTATTTTTACAAATGTAGCATTAACTGACGATGGCGACGTATGGTGGGAAGGCATCGGAACACCTGCACCTGATCACCTTATTGACTGGAAAGGCAGAGACTGGACTCCCGATTCAAAGGAATTGGCCGCTCATCCAAATGCCCGCTTTACAGCACCTGCAAGCCAGTGCCCCGTTATCGCTCCCGAATGGGAAGATCCCAAGGGTGTGCCGATTTCAGCATTTCTTGTGGGCGGACGCCGTCCGAGCACAATACCGCTGGTACACGAAAGCTTTGACTGGAACCATGGTGTATTTATGGGCTCGATCATGGGCTCTGAAATCACGGCAGCCGCGATTGATAAAAACATTGGGAAGGTTCGCCGCGACCCGTTTGCAATGCTTCCTTTCATTGGTTATCACGTTGGCGATTATCTGAAGCATTGGCTTGAAATCGGTACAAAATCGACTCCTGACAAGCTTCCGAGAATTTTCTACGTAAACTGGTTCCGCAAGGATTCCAGCGGTAAATGGCTATGGCCAGGCTTCGGTGAAAACAGCCGTGTTCTCAAATGGGTTGTTGAGAGAGTTTCCGGGGAAGGCGAAGCAGTCAAGACTCCGATCGGGTATATACCTGCAGCGGGTGCGATCGATACGACAGGTCTGGATGTGAGCGAAGCGGAAATGGCTGAGCTTCTAAAGGTCAACAACGAGGAATGGCTCAATGAAGTTGAATCCATCAAAGAGCATTATGCAAAGTACGGCGAAAAAATGCCGAAGGAATTGTACGAACAGCTTGACGCACTTGAAAAAAGGCTTAAAGCATAGTTTCATAAGATAAAAGCATAAAAAACTTGGGGGCTTAAAGGCCCCCAAGTTTTTACTAATTTGTTACAGCTTCACTCTTTCATCCATTCGTCAAACTTTTTAATAGTGGCTTCATAGGTTTTCCTGCTGATTTCAGGAAGTTCTCCACCCCAGGCTTTCTCCGCCTCTTCGTAGCCTTTGATGAACGCATCCTTCATATCCTGAGCTTTAGCAGGGTCTCCGCCCGCTAAAGAGGATGCAAAAAGGAATAGTCTTTCTGAGGTCTGTTCTACGCCCCAATAGCCATTTTCCGAGATTTCCTCCTGAGCCTTTGCCGCTGTCTGCGGATCCACTTCCAGCTTACCCTCTCTCAAAAGCTGATAAATGTCTGCCGCATCCGAAAATTTCTGTCCCTGTTTTAAAATCACCTGCTCAACAAGGTCCCTTAATTCCGCAGCTCGTCTTTCAGTTTCTGCTTTTAACGCCGTAATTGTTTTCTCATCCCGCGTATAGGTCTTTCCTGTCTGAACGGCTGCCGAAGACTTTTCATAAACAACCGCCGAATCAGCATCAGAGCTCTTACTTTTATCGACTGTATTTTTCACTAGTTTTTCGATGATATGGTTATCATTTGAATGGACTGCATAAGTAATTCCGTTTAAATTCATAAAACACCCTCCCTGGTCATTTATGCATTACGATTCATTTCACATAGAATATATCGGAAAAAACATATTTTCTTTTAACTCAGCTTTTTCTTTCCGTTCCTTCAAAAATTAAATTGGCTAATTGGGCAAATTGTTCAAGGGACAAAGTCTCGCCCCTTTGCTTCTCACCAATGCCTGTCTTTTCAAGCATTCCCTTGATTTCCTCTTTGTCCAGGCAAAAATAGCCGGCATTATTCAATGCATTGACCAGCGTTTTGCGTCTCTGACCGAAGGCTGCCTTCACAAGCCTGAAGAACAGCATTTCATCGTAAAGCTCCACAGGCGGCTTATCGTAAAGCTCCAGCTTGATAACAGAGGAATAGACCTCCGGCTTGGGTATGAAGCTTTGCGGAGGAACCTCTTGGACAACCGAAGGCTTGGAATAGTATTGCACCGCAACCGACAAAGCTCCATAGTCCTTTCCGCCGGGCGATGCCTTCATGCGATCGGCTACCTCTTTCTGGACCATTAATACCATCGTTTTAGCCTTTATTCCACTCTCAAGGAGTTTCATGATCACTGGAGTTGTTATGTAGTATGGAAGATTTGCAACGATTTTCAACCGGCCGGGAGAAACGTCCCCAAATTCTGCAGCAGGATCAAGCTGGAGAATATCGGCGTTGATGATACGTATGTTATCATAGTCCTTTAAAGTCTCCTTCAATATCGGCACAAGCCGTTTGTCTATTTCAACCGCCAACACGCTTCCTGCGCTTTCAGCCAATTCTGCAGTAAGGCTCCCCAATCCCGGACCGATTTCCAGCACGACATCCTCTTTCGTCAGCTCAGCAGCCTGAACAATTGACTTTAGTATACCTTGATCAATCAGAAAATTCTGCCCGAGGGATTTTGACGGACTTAAATTGAATTTCCTCAGCGTCATATTTACGTCTACACTCATAATCTGTATCCTTTAAAAAAAATTTACCGGGACAGATTGCCCCGGCATAGTCTTAGTCCCTATTAATATATTTGTTTGTTCTTCAAGGCCTTCTGCACACCACTACTCGATGATGTAAACCTTGACTTTTTTGACTCCGAAGCGATCCACAAAATCCTGGCTATCGTAGTACAGGTCGATCTTATTTCCCTTAATCGCACCTCCGACATCGGCGGCAACAGCATAGCCGTAGTCCTCCGTTTTGCCTTCAATTTCTACATAGACCCTGGTATAAAGCGGGATCACCTTAGGGTCAACCGCAATGACACCTTTTTTAGCCCTAATGCCTGTGGCCGTTATGCCGAACAATGGGTGTCCGGGAGCCTTGCCCGTGTCCTTGAGAGACGCTGTGTACGCTGTGGCCTTCATATCGAGCACCTTGCTGTACCTGATGCTTTCGCCTCTGGACGTTTTAAAGCTCATTGCAGTTCCGAACTCCATGACCATGTTGGTCGGTTCGGTCAGTATGGTTTCAGACAGCAGCTCTCTGGAGATCTCTGTTCCATCTTCCTCGACAACCTCGTACTGTCTTTCAGCCAATCCGTCCCGGCCCACCCGGATGATTCTTTCAAGTCCCTCATCCAGCTTTTTGTTTGCCTTCTTTTGTACCGTGTAAGGAATGCTATCCGTTTCTTTGACAATGCTCTTGCTGACTCGAACAATTTTAAGTTTCATATCAGCTATAACATTGTCTGTCAACTCCGCCCCCTCAAGCCTGTCGATTCCCTCTAGCTTGAACGGGCTTCCCTCAAGCGCTTCCGCCACAGTATTACTGCAGGTCATGATTTTTGTCTGCTGTCCGTCTGCTGTGATGTAAATCGGAACAGCTCTCTTAATGTATATTTCGTTAAGTTTTGTCCTCTGTAAGGTCGTTTCCAATGGAGTGCTTACATAATCATATGTATTTACAACAATATCGTTCTGCTCCAAAGTTTCTTTAAAGGTACTTTTCATTGTCTTACATATCAAAACCTCTCCGTTGTCATTAATAACAACGTCTTTCACCAGCCAGGCAAAAACGCCGCATCCTGCGCCTGCCGATACTGCCACTGCAATTATTGCAATGAGCAGCTGTCTTTTGTATGAAAATAACCTTTTAATATTTTTAGCAAGTGGTAACAAATACACACCCTCCTGTTAAAATATTAATAAGGGACTGTGTTGTATTTTATTCCAATCCCTTATTTTTGTCAAATGTGTTGCCATAAACTGCCTTCTAGTGTGATTATTCACATATATCATATACTTTATACAAGGCACTGAGAACCTTAATTTGCTTCGCGAAAGGCCATAAACAAAGAGGACTGCCCGAGGGACAGTCCAAATATATGGGTTTGAGAGTATGGTGTGAATGTAATAAAATCAATATTGATTGCACTGCACCAAGTCGCTTTGGGTACTACAGGCGACTTGTTTTGGCAAAATCAATATTGGTAATGGTATCTGTTGTCCATGGCAGGCAGTGTGCTCATACCGGGCATAGAGCCCATACCAGGCAAAGCACCCATGTTCCCTGAGGCAGGGCTTACTGCGGGATACATCATATTATTCATCATGTTCATCCCCATGGTATTCGAACCATATGTCATCGGGCACTGCATATTCATCAGATAGGGGCAGCACATTATGGGCATCTGACCCATATTTGGCATCTGGCTCATCATGGGCATCTGACCCATATTTGGTATCTGGTTCATCATAGGCATCTGACTCATCACAGGCATTTGGTTCATAGAAGAGGGCATGATCGCAGCAGGACTCGGCTGGATCGGCATATTTTCAGGTAAAGTCTGCACCGGCGATACATTACCACCCGGAACACTCTTTATAGGAGACACATTGGGAGCACTTTGCATAGGCGACTCCTTGGGAGCATTCTGTACCGGTGACACATTGGGTATAGTCTGTGCTGGTAATACATTTGGATTCGCTTGCATATGCTGCATCGCACCAACCATCGGCATGGTCCCAATGGGCTCGGTAAATATATTTTCTTTCATCTTGACAACTTCTTTCATACAATGATTCCTCCGGTTTACGTACACTTTATTATCATTATATGAAAAGCTTTGCGTTATGTGATATGTTTTTATGTAATCTTCCAATCTACATTTGATTGATGCTTGATATAACAAAGCCCTTTTTACTGTAAGAGTAATCAATCCTGACATATACTTCATTTTCACCCTGAGTAAAGCGGGGCGGCTGCTGCTTCGGGTCCTCCGCAAGCTTGACATTTAGTATTACATTCAGATAAATATCACCTGTGCCTGCACCTCTTAGCATATCCAGCTTAACTTCTGCAATATCGATCCTGTTGACTGTGTTTTCCAATTGCTCTACATAGGATACCAAGCTCACCGTCCTGTCCTGTTCGGCAACACCTTCATATTCCAGATCATATGCTTCTTTAAAATTTCCCTCGTTCACAGCTTGTGCCCATTTGACTATAGGTTCGGATAATACATTGATATCTGAATGCTGCTTTAGTATGTTGATAAAGTTAATTCTCTCCTGAAGAGTTTCTTTTGTTTTAATCCAATCAGCTTGCAGCTCATTCCTATCTTCGTTGAGCCTGTTATTCTCCGACTCCATCTGTTTGAGCTGATCATTTAGAACACTGAGTTCCTCTTCCAGTGCATCGGTCTCTCTTTTTTGCGCATTTATGCTGGCATAGTAACTGGCCTTATCGTTCTCCAGACTTTTCAGCTGCGCTACTTTGTTCTCTCTATCCCACAGCAGGTAATTAAAAGCGATGAACAGAGCGGTTAATAGTACAAAGACCATCACAAGGATAAACTTTTTCATAATACACCACCGGTTTCATCATATTATTGAATGCGGAAGAGCCTCTTCGCATTTGAGGTTGTCTTTTCTGCTATATAATCAAAGGATTTTCCCCTGAGTTTTGCAATTTTCTCGGCAGTTAACTTTACATAAGCAGACTCATTCCTTTTGCCCCTGTATGGTTCGGGCGCTAGATAGGGACAGTCCGTTTCAATCAGAAGCATATCATCGGGAACATACTTTACTACATCCAGTAATCTGTTGGCGTTTTTAAATGTTACCGGCCCTGCAAACGAAATCATAAACCCCATATTCAAAAGCTCTCTTGCCATTTCCACACTACCTGTATAGCAGTGCAGCACCCCTCCAACCTCACTGGCTTTTTCGCTCTTGAGAATATTCATTGTATCCTCATGGGCATCCCTGTCGTGTACGATAATGGGCAGCTTCACATTGTGCGCAAGTGATATTTGCTTGGAAAACCATATTTTCTGTGCTTCACGCGGGGAGTTATCGTAAAAATAATCCAGACCGATCTCACCTATTGCAACGACCTTTTGATAGGAAGAGAAATCCGTCAAAGCTGAAATAATGTTATTATTCAGATCGATAACATTATGGGGATGTACGCCGATCGCCGCATAAAAAATATCATGATTTTGTGCCAGTGAAACATTCTCAACCGAGGACGCAATATCCGAAGATACCGTGATGATGTACTCCACTCCGTTTTTCTTTGCCCTCTCAATCGCTTCAATCCGATCGTTGTCAAACTGAGCATCATTAAAATGAGCATGTGTATCAAAAAGCATTTTCCACCTCACGTAAACAATTACACGATATAGTATCTATTATATATGATTCTGTCGAAGTCTGCAATTGCAATGCTACCATCACTTATCTAACTTTCGTCCCGCTATTTGCAAGACCATCAAGCGTGGCCAGTGAAAGCGAAGTATCGCTTGCAGCCGCCAGTATCATCCCCTGTGATTCAATACCCTTAAGCTTAACCGGCTTCAGGTTGGCTACCAGAATTACTGTTTTACCGACAAGACTTTCTGGAGTATAATACTTTGCGATACCTGAAACAACCTGCCTTGTCTGATTACCCATTTCCACCTTCAGCTTCAGCAGCTTGTCTGAGCCTTCTACCTTTTCAGCCTCCAACACCTTAACCACACGCAGATCCAATTTGGCAAAATCCTCGATGGTGATAAGCTCGGGGGTCTTTTCCTCCGGAGCCTTATCCTGTGGGGTTTTCTCTTGTTGGGTCTTCTCCTGAGAAGCCTTCACTTGTGGTGCCGCCTGGCTATCCTTTGAGGACGGGTTCAGATTTTCCAGCTCCTCAAGCTCCTTCTTTATATCAATTCTCGGGAACAGTACTTCCCCCTTATTTACAAGAACTCCTGCCGGATAACCACCCCACTGCTTCGAACTGTCCCACTCAAGAACGCACGAATCAGTGATGCCCAGTTGATGCCAGATTTTCTCCGGCGTTTCCGGCATAAATGGCTGTATAAGAATTGACACAATACGCAGACTCTCTGCCAGATTGTACATGACAGCAGCTAGGCGCGGCTTGCTTTCATCTGATTTAGCCAGCACCCAGGGCATCGTTTCGTCAATATATTTATTTGTTCGCGAAATAGCCCTCCATATCTCTACAAGCGCAGTACTGAACTGGAGTTTATCCATCAGCTCCTCCACCTTTTTGGGCAGCTCGTTGAACACGGCTCTTAGTTCGTCGTCAAAGTCGCCTTCAGCACGGTTTCCCGGCAGCGAACCATCGAAATATTTATCAATCATAGCTACCGTTCTGCTCACAAGATTACCAAGATCGTTTGCCAAATCAGAATTGATCCTCTGGATCAGCGCTTCGTTTGAGAAAACGCCATCGGAACCGAAGGGAACTTCCCTGAGCAGAAAATATCTGACAGCATCAAGTCCGTATTTACCGACCAATATAACGGGGTCTACTACATTCCCTTTGGATTTAGACATCTTACCGCCCTCAAGAAGCAGCCAGCCATGCCCGTAAACACGCTCCGGCAATGGTTCACCCAACGCCATCAGCATAGCGGGCCAGATAATTGTGTGGAATCTGACAATTTCCTTTCCGACCAGATGTACATCTGCCGGCCAGTATTTTCGGTAATCAGAATCGTTGCCAGACAAATATCCCAAAGCTGTTATATAATTGGACAGCGCATCGATCCAGACATATACCACATGCTTATCATCAAAACTGACCGGAATTCCCCAGTTGAAGGTTGTCCTGGAAACACACAGATCTTCCAGACCTGGCCTGAGAAAGTTATTGAGCATTTCATTTTGTCTGGATACAGGCTGGATAAATTCAGGGTTTTCTTCAATGTGTCTGATCAGCCTGTCCTGATATTTGGAAAGCCTGAAGAAGTAGCTCTCTTCACTGGTTATTTCCACTTCCCTGCCGCAGTCCGGACACTTTCCGTCCACCAGTTGCGTCTCAGTCCAGAAGGACTCACAGGGAGTACAGTACCAGCCTTTATATTCACTCTTATAAATGTCGCCGTTGTCATAAAGCTTTTTAAATATCTTTTGAACAGCTAACTCATGCTCTTTATCTGTAGTACGGATAAATTTGTCGTTGGTAATCTTCATCAGCTTCCACAGCTCTTTGATTCCCAATACAATCTCATCAACATATTGTTTAGGTGTTACGCCTTTCTCTTCGGCTTTTCTCTGTATCTTCTGACCATGCTCATCCGTTCCCGTCAGGAACATGACATCATACCCCTTGAGCCTCTTGTATCTTGAAATGGCGTCAGCCGCCACAGTTGTATATGAATGTCCTATGTGCAGCTTACCGCTGGGATAATAAATAGGTGTCGTGATATAAAAGGTTTTCTTCTCCATCTTAAGGCCTCCAATACTTGCTTATAGGGAAGTAATATTTTGTCCGATCCTTAGCTTCCCTATAACTATACATTTTAGTAAATGTTTTTTCAAGCAATATTTGGCCTCGTTGAATCTTCCGGTACTATTTATCAAGGATTGAGGCATATTTGTAAACGCAGTATTGGGATGAATCTTCTCCTTCCCCACTGATCATGTATATTCTGCCTTTCACTGCAGCATAAGCAGAGCTGTAGGAAAATGTAATCTTTAGGCAGACAGAAGCATCCGTTATTGTTTCCACTTCTGCATTATAAAGTTTTGTATTGTCTTTTAAATTGATAACAATTTTGCAATTATCAGAATCATCTGTTATATTTAAAGACGTACAATAACCGCTATCGCTTTTTCTATAATAAGATCATTATCAATGCCGGTTTTATTAAAATTTATCGTAAATTGTTTATTATTCATATCATAACTTGTAGAAGTTAAAGGTATGCTTTCACTTAACATAAAATTTTCCTGAGCATCCTTTCCGGGCAATGGTTAAAAATACACGTCAATACTGTTGGGATTCTATTTTGTCGAATAATTAACTTCAATCATAGAATAATCACAAAAACTATTCTTTGGTCAATACTAGCTAAATAGCTATCAATTTTAATAGTAAAATCAAGGTGCCTTGTCATGGTATTCTACCATGTTTGGAATGGAACCAGCAGCCTCCGGTTTTATAAATGGCAAGATAACCGTGAATCATACCGTTGATACCTGCTTCTTCGATAGTATCCCTTTTACAATTCCTGAGAGAGCAGCTTTTAAGCCTGTCTAGACCTCATCCATAGAATAGATCCATATCCCATCTTTAAACCTGCTCTTCCACAGATAATCTCCCGAAGATACAGGCTTGTATTCCTCATCAACAGTCACTGCCTTAATCCGGGTAGAATCCAGCTCAATTCCAAAATATGAATGCTTCATCTGTATTCTCCCCATCATATAAATAATAGTATCATATCAACATCCTTAACTGTCTATCGATTTTGAAGAACACTACATCCGTTCCTCCGAAATTATTTCATCCAAATAGCTTTTATTTTTATGTCTTTCCGTTACGTATTCAAGTAAAATTTCTACTAGCACCATCATATTAAGACTTGAACTGTTAGTGTGAATAAACACCTTTGCCCTGTTCTCAATTCCTGTCGTAAGGGCATATTTTGCCAACTGCGCCATAGGGCATTTGATTGCATCTGTTAAGGAAATGGTAACCATCTTCTTATTGTTGGCAAACTGCATCTCCTTATAGGTCTTTTTATCCTCACCGGAGCGAGAGATAAATATGGCCACATCATTCTCCTGTCCCATATACAGATTCTCAAAATCTGTCTCAGAATATCCACCGCCGCTGCACCGCACCCCCATCCTTGTCAAGCGATATATAATGTCACAAGCAAGGATTTTGGCATATCCATTTCCTATGACAAAAACCGTGGAACTCTTATCTATGGCTTCCGCACATTTTTTCAGCACCTCTGTATCAATGTGCCTGGAAATTGTCACAATGTTATTAGTAATTGCCAGTATGCGCTCTTTAGCCGAATTATGTGCAATCCCTTCTTTTCCCTCACTTATAGCCCCGTTTTTCCCCATGTCATGTGACAGCTGCAGCTTCAACTGGTAAAATCCATCATAACCTATCCGTTTGCAAAAACGTACCACTGTAGCATCACTTACCCCACTGAGTTCTGCTGTCTCCGACACATTTGCTTCCAGAGCTTGTCCCGGGTTATTCAAGATAAAGTCGGCAACCTTAGCCTCAGCTTCAAATAGAGTAGAATAATTATTTTTAATATTCTCCCAAACAGTATAGGTATCTGTTCTGTTTATGTTGTAAGCCATATACGCCCCCCTGTTATTTTTCGTCTTTAAAATACTATGGCATCTTTCTACTCCATATTATACCATATTTTTAACTTGTATTCCGTACAGAATATAAATTTTTCAAACCTTAAGCAGGGACTCTATGCTGTTCAGGTTCTTAATATTTCAAAACCACGATAGTATTTCTCTACTCCAGAGGCAGAAGTCAGCAATATATTTGAATAAGGTGCAAACTCTGCGCTTCTGATAATAAAGCTTACATTTTGTGTCTCTTTCAACAAGTCTGACTGATCCAGATAAACCCGTTTCTGGTTTTGAAAAAGCTTGCAGACAGCATCATGCGTCTCGGGATTGACTTCCCGCATTTCTTTGGACAGAGCAATCTCTTCCACGATAATTTCCGACAACACACCTTTGATACAGTCCATAAAAGAGGGAATACCTGCAGTTAAGGTCAAATCAATTCTTTTGATATGATGCGGGATAGGAAATCCCGCATCACAAATAATAAAACGATCCGTATGCCCCAACGATGTTAGCGCATGCATAAGCTCGGGATTTAAAATACCTGTCTTTTTCATATTGCCTCTCAATCTCCCGTATATACGGCCTCATTTATTTGCTGAAATCAACCCAGCCCTTCATATAGTCAGCATCCCTACCTTTGGACATTACCTCGCCCAGTGTATCCAGCGTTGCTTTATGGGTAAAAATACGTTCCAACCCCAACTCTTTATATTTGGACAACATATGGAAGGCTTTATTAAATGTATTTGGGGTATTCACGCTCATACCAATATAGGTTGCATGCTTTCCGCAAAGGTCTTTGCCCGGATAAAAATCCACAGGCTCGCCTGCTCCAATATTACCAATTTCAATTAACGTACCAACCGTTTTCAGCAGATTTACACCATCGCGAAATGCGTGCGGAGATCCGACACACTGAAAAACTACGTCTGCGCCATTCTTATGATTATATTTCGTAATAATAGCTCTTCTTTCTTCAATCGAAAGTTTGCCGGCGTTCATAACTTCATCTGCACCGGAAATTTCTTTAACCAATTCCAATTTATAATCGCTGAAACCACTGACGATAATGTGTTTGATACCCAGCGTTCTGGCAATTACAGTAACAAAAGCTGCAATTTGGCCATCTCCAATGATCAAACAGGTGGAGCCAAGATGAAAACTATCTTCAAAGACACCCGGAGTACGCATAGCCAATTCAACACCTCTCATTGCAACAGCCATAGGGTCCATCAGAGAAGCAACATTACTTGGCATATCCTCCGGGATCCTCCAAATGAATGTTCCGGGGAATACATACATATATTCTCCAAATCCGCCTTTGATATATGGGGCTTCCTCAACTGAATTAGAACGAATGGGAGCCCCACCGAAGCCCAGAGCCTCATACGGCACACCATAGACAAAAGAGTTATCACAGACACCGCAAGCACCAATTCCATAGGTCAGACAATTTTCGCATGTTCCGCAAACAACCCATGGATATACACATATTCGATCTCCAACCTTAAGTTCACCGTTATAGCATCGCATGGATCTGGCCACATCTGTACCCATCTCAACAATACGCCCACAAAGCTCATGTCCAAGGATTGTGGGATACTTTGGATCTTCATCAAAAAGATGAATATCCGTACCACAAATGCTGGCTGCTTCAAGCTTAATAATCATTCCGTCGTGATCACATCTGGGCATTGGAACATCCATAACCTCAATCTGATGTTTTTTAACCAACATAGCTGCTTTGCAACTATTATTAAACATTCATCTACGCCCCCAATTACAAGATACGGCAAGTTACATTTATTCTTTATTCGCCCGGGCCGTTAACTCCTAAAGCATAGAAGTTTTCACAGAACAGAGGAACATTTTTTCTGCAATAATAGCAATCACCACACATTTGTGTATTATCAGCAGCCACTCGATCTCCTATACAGAACTGCCTTCATAGTATCCTCTTTAATTCATGCGGCTTCCACCACATACATTAATGCACTGACCTGTGATTTCCTTTGCCTGTTCACTGCATAAGAAGACAGCCATATTAGCGATATCTTCCGGCAGCTGCGGACGCTTGAACATGGATTCCTGTATAGCTTCCTGCCAGCATCGCTCTCTTTCTTCGGGAATATCTTTCTTTTCCTCGCCCAGACGCGTATCAATAATTGTATCCCACATCTCTGTGTATACAAATCCCGGAGCAATAGAATTTACGTTAATATTATAGGGGGCAACCTCCATAGCTGCGCACCATGCCATATGCATCTGTGCAGACTTTGTCATTCCATAATGCGCATCGGTGCAGCCTCTGCGAGCAGCAATCGAAGTAAGAACTACCAGTTTGCCGTATTTATTAGGAATCATCCGGCTCAAACTTGCGCGCATCACATTACTCGTTCCCAAAATGTTAATCGTAGTAAGCTTCTCGATTTCTGCCTGACCGACACTCAAAAAACTCTTCGCTACATGAATGCCTACTGTATGTACGCAGATATCCAACTTGCCTCCCAACCTCACTACTTCATCCATAACCCTGTCCACCTCACCCACTTTGGTGACATCCAGATGAAAGCAGTCTGCTTTTCCGCCCGACTGCTGAATTCGAGTAACTGTTTCTGTTGCCGCCTCATCGGCAACATCAGCGATAATCACATAGGCACCGGCTTCTGCCAGTGCCATGGCAACTCCTTTTCCTATTCCCTTTGCCCCGCCGGTCACCACTGCACTTCTTCCCTCCAAACGAATATTCATTTCGTCCTCCTTTTTCTTCGCTAATCTCTAATTCTCGGGATAATACCCAACGAGACGCGGGTGACCGGAACAGGTTGCACTGTTACCAACCTCATAGTAAGCTCCCAAATCGTTAGAGGTGTCAATATAATAGTAGATATCCTCCATATAATCTCCCTCATAATTGATTCTGTGTCCTCTCTCCACAAGCTCATCCATATATTTACGCAGGTTGTCATCTCCCGAATAAATACTTTCCTTGATATGATGGATTCCAGGCCCTTTTTCCTTTAAGAACGCCGAATATGGATCCGGCCCTTCTTCCGGCTGAATTACCTCTATCGTCACATCTCCCACCTTGGTAAAGGCAATATAAAATTTCCAGGGTTCCTTTATAGTCATTCCATCCAGCTTTACATGAAATGCACAGTCATTAGTATTTTCGATAATCGTCCAGGGCCCCATCTCCAGCATCTCGGTAAAATACTTAATTGTTCGTTTGTAATCATCAGTAACATAGCAAACCTGGTCAATAAAGCGTCCCTTATTCAGTTCTCTTAATTCTTTTGCACTTTTCATAAACGCTAACCTTCCTTTCTCATTTACTCTCCAGTTCAACAATCATCTTTCCCCCAACCTTCTCAGCAGTTCAATTCCCTTCCCCGGATTATCGCTGACTAACATTCGACAGCCTGCCTGAAGGGCTTTACGATAATTCTCCTCCTCATCCGCTACCAGAATGCAGGCAAGAATATCCTTGTCCCTTGCATAGTCATAATCTTCCTGTTTCCCTACAGAAAATTCTGCTGACCTGTCCCAAATCGCTGACCAATGCACAAAGTCTTCGATAGGCTTTTCTGACGGTACATCCTTGGACGGATGATACCGAAGATAGCCATTTAACACAAACTTCCCCGGCCAGGTAGTATCGACATACTCTAACAGTTTGTCTGAGAAAGAATTTATCCTGCTCCGTTCCACCATCCCGTACAGCTCAATCAGCTCAACCAGCTTATCCACACAGCGAAATGCTCTTTCCCTGCCCACTTCCACCGTATACTCTTTCAACTCCCAATCCACCAGCACCTGGGTTTGACTTGCCCAGGCCAGAAGCTCTTCTACCGTCGGAATCCGGCTTCCGGTAAACTTCTCCCCCTTCCATGCCCCTGCGTCCAGAGCCTTCAACTCTTCCAGCGTCATCTCGTCTACAAAACCTGTTCCATTCGTGGTTCGCTCTACACTCCGGTCATGCATCAACACCAACTGGCCGTCCTTACTCATCCGCACATCCGTCTCGACCATATCGCAGCCCACAGCCACCGCCGCTTTCATGGCTTCCATCGTATTCTCCGGATAATTTGTCCTGTCTCCGCGATGGGCCCCAAAAAGCAGGTGTTCTCCATTCATTTTGTTGTTTTCTGTTTTCATCTCAACCTCCATGCATAGCCAAGCTATGCTTGCGATACTGCCCAAATCAAAAGTGAAAACGAAGTTTTCACACGATCATTCTCAATACCTGCAGTACACCGTCATTGGTATTTTTATCTGTCAAATACCGACAAAGCTCTTTAATTTCCTCTCTGGCATTTCCCACGGCCACACTGCAGGGAATGCTCCTTAACATCTCCTCATCGTTGTGATTGTCCCCGAAGGCAATGACCTCCTCCGGTCCAATCCCCTGCTCCTTAAGCACCTTCATTAAACTCGTTCCCTTATTGATGCTTCTTTGCCCAAAATTCATCCACATCTCTCCTGCTGCCACAGCAAATACCTCGGGATGAACACTCCATTTCTTCACAAAGGCTTCGCCTGCCGCCTTTAATGCATTTTGGGGGTGATAGATGCCCAGGCTAAGGATTTTTGCCTCTTTTGGAATATCCTCCGGTAGTTTTTCCACTTCAACTACCCGAACATAGTAATTTTCCCGCAACAGCTGACAGAATGTCCTGTCTTCTTTGCTGGCATAGAAGCCGTCCAGAGACGAAGCATAAGCACAGCACCCCTCCATCTCCTTGGTATCCATCAGTAGCTCCCACATATAGTCCCAGGCAATCGTCTCCAGAGAAAGAATGTCATCACCATACCGAACCACTGCTCCGTTATCATGAATAAGGATTACCCTATTTAGTACCGATGCCATTAACTCCCTTAACGATTCATAAGGTCTGCCCGAAATCATTACAAAGCGAATTCCCTTGTCCGTAAGCCTTCTGATTTCCTTATAATACTCCGGATTTAATGTTTTTTGCCCTTCTTCTACCAGGGTTCCGTCCACATCCGTACATATCAGCCTGATGTTCTTCAGGCTATCCGGCCCAATCCGTTTACGCCTGTCCATTTTTTCCTCTGCTTTCCATTGCTTATTACACCAGTTCAGGGACGCCTTTGGAAAGACGCCCCCTACCAGTATACTTAGTCTGCCAAAATTATTTCTACGTTCTTAGCAAGCATATCCAACTGTGTCTTAACATCTTCGTTATCATACATAACTGCCTGAATAGTGGTATACAGCTCTGTGATAATCGCACCTATCTCCGGTGAACGATGTCCCTTATCAGAGGCATATTCTAACTGTTCAAATGCCACTCTGGAATTAGGATTTTGCTTCCACATTTCCTGAATCGGTGCACTTTCGGCCATGGAATAGGTAATCGGCAGATAGCCTGTTCCCAGCACAATCGCGGTGATTCCTTCCGGATCGGTCAGCAGCCATTCAAAGAATTTCCAGGCAGCATCCTTATGTTGGGAGCCTTCCATAATCGCCAGAGAGCAGCCACCTGTCGGAATCACACGCTTTTCTCCTTCAGGAAGCCAGGCTAGCTCATAATCAAACTCGGCATTGCCATGAACCGCAGCCAGATTACCGCTGGAAGCGATAAACATTGCCGCCTTACCATCTAGGAAAAGCTGTCTGCATACGGTGTTAGAGTCAGTTGTTGGTCCGTAATACATTGCATTACTGTTCGCCATATCCTGATAATAAGTAAATGCTTTTAACGCCGTTCCATCTTCGATACAGCCAAGACCTGTTCCTTCTTCATTAAGGAGAGATCCTCCTGCCTGATCAACACCCATGAAGAAGTACCATGTATCATATGGCATGGCCACGCCATAACGGGAGACCTCATCTCCATCCTTCACTACCAAAGCATTACAAACAGTATCCATTTCTTCCCACGTGGTAGGCGTCTCAAGTCCGACCTCTTTCATCATGTCTTTATTAACGAAAAGAACTGGCGTAGAACGCCCAAAGGGTATAGCAATCATTTTGTCGTCGATATAATAATCCCAGACAAAACCTTCGATAAAATCATCTTCGTTAATGCCGGACTCTGCCATATACGGCTTTAAATCCGCGAAGATTCCCGCTTCAGAAAAAATACCGACATAATCAGCAACCGTCATCATAATATCCGGGATTTCTCCTGCCGAAACAGCAGCCTGTGCCTTAGGAACAACCTCATCATAAGTTCCCTGATAAGTACCTACTACCTCTACTTCATCCTGTGAGGCATTAAAGGCCGCAATGGATTTATCCAATAGTTCTCCATTAGTCGATGAGAACGAATGCCAGAAGTTCACTACCGTTTTTTCTCCTGCAGCAGACTCATGTTCTACTGCCGTTTTGTTATCCTCAGCGGCCGTTTCTTCCGTCCCGCTACAGGCAACCGTGGCCAAAACCAGCGATACTGCCAATGCGCAGAAAAGAATTTTGTTCATCCATTTTCTTTTCATTTCATTTTCCTCCTTTTTTTCATGCACTCATGTACTTTATTTCATGGGCTTTCTCGTATCTCTTGCCGGCGCCTTCAATCCATACAAAAAACGCCCTTGAAATCTAACTAATCACTTAATTCCCGAATAGGCAAAGGCCTTAATAATCTGTTTCGATAAGAACAGATAGAGTATCAAAATAGGAATAACCAAAATCATATTACCTGCCATGATGGTGTTCCAGCTGGCCAACCCTTCTGAATCCTTAAGCATGGCAACACCGATGGTCAGCGGTCTGACCCCCTCTGTACTTGTCATAATTAAGGGCCAGAAATATTCATTCCAGTTGCTGACAAAGCTTAACAGAACAATGGTTGCCAGAGCCGGCTTGGAGAGTGGAAGCATAATCTTCCATATAATCTGCATCTCACCTGCATTATCAAGCTTGGCCGCATCGATCAACTCATCCGGCACCTGCATAAAATACTGCCGCAAAAGAAAAATACCGAAAGCATTGGTCATAAACGGAAATATCTGAGGCCATAGAGAATCCAACAGTCCAAAATCAGACATCATGTAGTAAATCGGCAGGAAGGTGATCTGGGTAGGTATCATAAACGCGATCAGTACCAGACCGAACAACAGCTTTTTTCCACAGAACTCATACTTGGCAAACGCATAAGCTGCCGGAACCATGGTAGCCATTTGAATGATAATAATGACCACAAGAATAATCACCGAATTCTTTAAAAAGGTTAAAAATGGTCCCGAGTTCCATGCATCCAGATAGTTGACCCACTGTGGCTCTGCCGGAATTAAGGTAATCGGCATAGACGTCGTCTCTTTCGCCGTCTGAAGGGAAATGGAAGCCATCCACAGGAAAGGAAAAGCAAAGATAATGATGACCAACAGCTTCAACAGCACATTCAACGTACTCTTAATCATGCTTATTAATGTATACATAATTCCTCCCCCTCTTATTGGTAATGAACCTTTTTAGAAAGACTGATGAAATAGAACACCGTCAGCACACTGACAATTACCAACAGCACCACTCCTACCACCGCTGCGTAGCCAACTCTGGAGCTCACAAATACTTCGTTGTAAATCATATACACCAGGGTATTCGTCGAATTGTTCGGGCCTCCGGCCGTCATGACCTTTACCGAATCAAAGACTTTGAATGTACCAATGGTAAGCACGATCAATACAAAGTATATCTGTGGTGATATCATCGGCAGAGTAATTTTTATAAATGTCTTCACCTTGCCCGCATTATCCAGGACTGCCGCCTCATAAATGCTGCTGGGGATACTTTGAATGGCTGCGATAAAAATCAGGGTATAATACCCGATGGACTTCCAGGATGCCACCAGAATAATCGCCAACATTGATGTATCCGAACTTCGCGTCCATTCACTTTTGGGCAAGCCGACTGCACTCAGCATAGCATTCAATATTCCGTAGTTTGGCTCCATCATCTGTACCCAAATCAGGGAAACAGACACCATAGCGATGACATGCGGTGTAAATACCGCCACCTGTGTTACTGAATTGATTTTACTTTGCTTCTGCCCGATCCATACAGCAAGAATCAAGGAACAAACCATGATAACAATAATCATAAAAAAGGAATAGACCGCTGTATTTCCCAGCGCCTTCCAGAAGGCATCACGCTGAAACACCTTAATATAATTTTGAAAGCCAACAAACTTATTCTTCCTCGGATCAAGCAGATTGATGTTCTGAAAGCTCAGATAAATCATTCTGAACACCGGATATACTGTAAACAGGGCAATGCCCACCATGGCAGGTGCAATCAACAGATAGGGTTTTATCCTGTTCATTCTAACATCGTTCATGATAGCCTCCTTAACAATTTGACATACATCGAATACCTGTCATCCTGATGATCTACCCGGTTTTCCTCCTCATCAAAAAGTAGATATTCTCTTTTTTGACCAGTATATTTACTTCCTCGTCTATCCGCAGGTCACTCTCCAGACGCTTCACCATAGCCCTTGCCAGGGCTACTCTCTGCCTTTGCCCGCCGGATAAGGCACCGGGCTTCCTCTCCAAATATTCCGTCAGACCAACCTTTTCGGCCACCTTCTGAACCATCCTTGTTCTTTCTTCCTTGGGTACCTTATTGTTTTTTAATCCGAATTCGATAGATCAATATCCTTAATCACCACATTGCCGGCAAAGCTTTTCGTTACCTTTCCAAATTCTATTGAAGCCATTTCCTACCCCTTTCTATCCACTTCATACTCGCATGGCCTGTTTTTTCTTTATATTTCTTCAATAAATTTGACTCCTGAAATCTGACTGAGTGACTGGATGAGCTCATAATGCGGCTTTCTTTTCTTCAGCTCAAGCGTAAACATTGCTTCCACGTTCACTTCCGTGTCCAGTGGCGAACGGGTGATTTCCATATCACTGATCTTCATATGGTTTTCCTTCACATACTCCATGAAATTACCCATGTCAGCAATTTCCTTAAAGCCGATATGCACATTGATCAGTCTTGTGAATAAAATCACCCTGTCATCCAACCGATGAAGCAGTGCCATTATCGTAAAAATCATCAGACAGCCGATGAGTCCCCCCTCATAATATCCTACTCCTATCGAAAGACCCACACAGGCAGCTGCCCACAGACCCGCTGCTGTTGTCAGCCCTTTTACCTTATTTCTACCGATTATCATAATGGTGCCGGCTCCCAGAAATCCTATCCCACTGACCACCTGGGCACCCATTCTAGAGGGATCAACCGATGAATAAATCGTACATATATATTGATTCGTAATCATGACCAGTGCCGAACCCATACACACCAGCATATACGTTCTAAATCCTGCAGGCCTTCTTTTTATTCCTCGTTCGATTCCGAGAACACCCCCGCAAAACACTGCCAACATCAGTCGGGCAAAGGTAGATACCAAATTAAATTCCCTTAATAAAACCGGCACATCGAAAACCTGTAACATTGCTTCCATATCTCCTCCCCTCTCAGGCCTTATAAAATTTTATTTCTTTTCCTCCCCTATGTCAAGCATTTTATGAAATAATATTACTTTTCGCCGTTCTTCACAATGATTTCTTCTAGAATGTCTCTCTTGCCTGATTTATTCTGTTAATTTTTACAATTTCTTTGTTTGTTATTTAAGAAATTACCTTCATTTTCGTATTTATATTTAATATTCTGACAGATTTGTTATTTTTATTGTGTTTTATATCTCTCCCGGTTTCATACTTCTTTTATCGACGGTTCATTAAAACTGATATTTCCATGAAAAAAAATTTCTTGACAATTAATATTTTATGCCTATATTATATAATTGTAATGGTCATGAAAAAAAATTTCATATCGTTAAGGAGGTAAATATGTCAAAAATCAAATATGGCAGCCAGACTTATCCCTGGCAAATGAACATCAAAAAGTATCACGGACAAGTACCTCACATGGTAGATATTCTCCTTCAGGCCGGCTTCACCGGTATGGAAGCTGAGATCTGCATGCTGGAGGACTACTACACAGATTGGGTGAAGTTAAAAGAGCTTCTGGACAGCAAGCAGGTTACCTTTGCTGCGCTTGCCATTCACGAGAATTGGCTTCTGCCGAAAGAGACCGACGATGAGCGTAGAAGAACCGATGAGGCTATAGAATTTTTATCCCACTTTCCTGCTGCCAAGCTTTTGCTTGGACATGTAGCCGCCGATCCTGTCCGGGATCATAATCTTTATGAGAAGCAGCGCAATCAGCTTCTTTGTATTTCCGACATCGCGAAACGTGCGGCAGAGTCAGGTATTGTTACAGTATTCCATCCCAATTCCGCTGAGAATTCCGTCTTCCGTTACGAAACCGATTACCATGTTATGTTTGATACCCTTTACAATCATGGTATTGGCTATGCACCCGATGTAGGTCACATGATGAAGGGCGGAATTGATCCTCTTAAGGTTATTCGTGAGCATCGGGATATTGTACAGCATGTACATTTTAAAGATATGAACGAAAACCGTACATGGAATATCATGGGTGAAGGCATCGGTGATTTCAAAGCCATTGTTGGTTATTTAAAGGAAACAGATTATCAGGGATGGATCATGACAGAGGACGAGTCCCCAGATGCAGAGAATGATTCTGACAGTGTTGTTCTTGCTGACGGGAAATATATGAAAAGCATTCAGTAAATACCCAGCTTAAATTCAGGAGGTTGATTATGAGTAGCAAAAAACATACAGTTGCAATTATGGGTCTTGGAGTTCGCGGCAAAACCCATTTAAGAAGTATCTTGGAAAATGGAGATCGGTATGAAGTTGTAGGCATATGCGACATTCGTGAAGAAGTAATGAAAGAAGTATCAGAAATGTTTCATCTGAATGTTCCCTGCTTCACCGGTGTGGAAAAAATGCTGGCCGAAACCAAACCGGAAGTGTTCATCTTTGTCACCTACCCCAATCTTCGTCTGTCCATGATTGAGTTAGCTGTCAAATATGGTGTGAAAGCTGTCTCTCTGGAGAAGCCCATGGCTGAAGATATGGCTGAGGCTAAAAAAATGATGGACCTTTGTGTAGGAAATAAAATCAAAGCTGTTGTCTGCCATCAGCAGAAATACCTTTCTCAAATGCAGGCTCTGAAAAAAAAGATAGAAAATGGAAACTTGGGAGAAATCAAGAAGATTTTTGCAGAGACCCAGATCTGGCTGGCTCAGCTGGGAACCCATTATATCGATTACATGATATGGGCAAACGGCGGTTTCCGTGCGAAGTCCGTTGTAGGACATATCCACGGTCCCGCTACCCTGAAGGACAACCACCCTTCACCGGATTTCCTTTTAGGAGAAATTTTGTTTGAAAACGGAACTCGCGGTTATATCGAATGCGGCTACTATTCTGAGCAGCATAATCCCGAAATCTATGCGGATACCGATAACCGTCTGACAGTATTCGGCACCAACGGGTATGTCTACGCTGAAACCGACGGTTTCTGGGGTGAATGCAGCAAGGCAACCAAAGGAGAATTCATTTCCGGCAAAGACCCCGGCTGGTATAATCATCAGGAAAAAATAATTCAGACTCCCTATTATGCAGAGTATGCAGACTGGCTGGATGATGATTCCAAGGTTCATTCCTGCAATATCGAAGTTGCCTTCCACGGATATGAAATTCTTGAAGCCATCTGTCTCAGCGCTTTAAATAAGACCCGTATTGATTTGCCTTTAACCAATTTAGACTACGAGCCAGTGTTCGAACGCATGGAACGTGAACTACCGGAATGCGGAACTACACTGAGAGCACTTTATACAGGAGAGGAGCCGAGAGAAGAACGTGACTAAGCAATGCAAAGCGAATGGATTAACCATCAGTTATGAAGAATCTGGAAGTGGCGAACCCCTGATCCTGCTTATGGGTCTGGGTGCACCGGGAAGCAAATGGGCTCCACACATTGCCGCCTATGAAAAACATTTTCATGTTTTCGCTCTGGACAACCGCGGAGCAGGTCTTTCCGACAAACCTGTGTCCTATGCCTACACAATCGAAGATATGGCGAAAGATACCATTGGTGTTATGGATGCTCTGGGTATTGAATCCGCACATTTTAACGGCATTTCCATGGGTGGTGCGATCACACAGTATATTGCCATCCATTATCCCGACAGAGTACGCTCTTTAGTTTTAACGAACACTTTTCCAAATTGCTGCGTCAGCTTTCGCCGCTCAATTGAGATACTGAGAGAGGCTAACAGACAGCTGGATCCCATTACTTCAGGAAGACTGACACAATGGATGATTTTCGCTCAGCCTTTCCAGGAGGAAAAAGAGGACTATATGCTGGAGGGGGAGTTAGCCGATATGAGCTACCCATATCCCATGCCCTCCTATGCATTCAAAGCACAGTGCAATGCTATTCTGACCTTTGATGTCATGGACAGACTTCCCGAAATCAAGGCTCCCACTTTAGTGGTAGGCGGTGACAAAGATTTATTGGTACCAGTATCTGTAACCCAGGCTATGTACGATGCTATTCCAGGTGCCCGGCTCTATATGGCAAAGGACGGTGGTCATGTACAACATTGGGAGCAACTGGAACGATATAATCAGGTTTCTCTGGACTTTTTACTGGAACAGACAAAATAACAATCCGAGATAGAATCTGAATCCGTACAAAAAAAATGAGAATAGGAACTTGCTTCACCAGCGATAACATAGCCTTGCTTTCTGGTGCCAATGATGATTCAAAAGGTTATGACGGATATGTATGTGGTCAAAGTGTTAAGAAGATAGTAGAAGAATAAAATTATGATGGATACTATTCAATTGTGACAAGTGAAAAGGAGCTATCTGATAAAGATAATCTTTTTCATTTCCTCCTGTTGCCTTGACATGATCTCCATACCTGTAAAATTCTTATTGTCAGGATAATGTGTATCATCCGTTATGTGTTCGCCCTTCAAATCTTTACAAAGAGGATGAAGGGCAATTTCTTCACTTTGAAATATATCTTCAAAAGGATGTTCACTTCGATAGGACATACATACGCCCTGGATGATTTTGAGAATGAGTATTGGGTAGAATCTTCGCCATCTCCACCAATCATGTATATTCTGCCTTTCACTGCAGCATAGGCAGAGCTGTAGCTAGCGAACAGAGACGTACTTTTTGCAGACCAGCTGTCATTTTCCGTATCGTATACTTCAACATCATTGGAGTATTTCATACCGGCAATTTTTATTCCGTTTATGTCATAAATAAGCCCATCGATTGCTACGGGGAACATGTGGATGCGGCCGGTGATAATAGGGCTTTTCAGTGTCCAGGCATCTGTCTTTAGATCATATGCGCTTACCAAAGGTGTACGTACACCTGAAAAGGCATAAATCCTGCCGTTAACGGCAATTGTTCCTGCATCCTGATAATAAATATTCAGCCCGCTCTTTTCAATCCATTCATTGGCTTGCGGATCATACTCTTCCAGAACTGGCGCCTCTCCGCCGACGATATAGATTTTATTATCAATCACCGCTGTACCGAAAACATAGTTCTTTTCCTCAGAAGGGTTCTGCGATATTGTATCCCGCCAGTCCTCCTCATAATTCCACAGCCGGCGGAATAAACATAATGGGAGGAGGCGATAGTCATTACGCAGAAATATGCTGATATCATCTCAGGCTTTTATCAATACAGCTTTAAAGTGCTCCCCGAAATGCGGGGGGAGGCTTTGATTGTTCAGGCAAAGGAAGAGCTTTGTATCTCTCCGTTCGGAATGCCAGATGTCCATGATATGCAAAAAAATATTTCGGAGCATTTTGACCTGCAAGTGCTCAGCTGCTGTCTACTCGCATTATTCCCCGGTACTGAATTGAAAAATATAGTTTCCTTTATACTATCATTACATGCCCTGAAGGATTTACTTCGGATTTATCGCAAAAAGAGGGATATTGTCGAAGAATCAGACATACGAGCTCTTTACGGATGCCTCGCATGTGCTGTTGACCCCTCCAGGAGTGGGGTATGCGGTATTGTTCATTCTCTGCGGAATTCACCTCAATATGTAAAGCAGACCTGCCTATCTGACCAGTGCCGTCTGCAATTGGCTGTACTTCCTTCCTTTAAGCAGGCTGCGCCAAAAATAAAAAAATACATGCAGCTCTATATTGATCTGCAATCGTATCGTCATTATCCCGCCTCTGTCAGCAAGGAAACCTTGAAAAACTGGTGCGGCAGTTATCTCATGCGTTATCCGGAAATCAGCGAGTGGGAATTCTGCGCTGCTGCCGACTCCTTTTTGGGAATCGCCGCCATGTACGCTGCCGCCTCCAGGCCAGGTATTTCAGGTGAAGAGATCACATTATTGGATGAAGCCTGTTTCCCATGGCTAAGTGGACTGTGCTCTCTTCTTGATGCCGCGATTAATTTCAGAACAACAGGAAATACGGAGACCCATAATTTCTTCTCATACTACAAAAACCTCAAGGAATGTGAAGATAGGATCCTCTATTTCACAGAAAAAGCAGAAAAAGCATGCATGAAGCTAAAAGAAAGCAGTCTTTATATCAGATTGCTAAAGACCATGACTGCGCTTTACCTGACCCATCCGGAGGCAGAGTTTGCTATGCTCAGGCTTGCAACGTCCAATATACTGAAAAGAAGCTCCTCTCCGGCCTACATCCTCCCATGCCGCCTGATGCGCCTATTTCGTCTGATTTAGAAAATGGGGACGTTTCTACCGGCCAAAAACCAACGCGCAAATCCAGGCAGATGCGACCACACCTGCGCCATCTGCAATCAAGGCTGCAATGAGAGTATATCTGATATTTTTGATGCCCACTGAGCCGTAATACACAGCAAGAGTATAAAAAATAGTTTCTGTGGAACCCATCATAGTTGAGACCACTCTTCCTATATATGAATCCGGCCCATATGTACGAATTAACTCTGATACCAGCGCCAGAGAGGCACTTCCTGAAATTGGCCGCAGCATCGCAAGAGGCATCGCTTCAGCCGGTATGCCAAGAAGCGATGCTGCGGGAGTCGCAAAATATATAAGGAAATCCAAGGCACCGGAAGCTCTGAGCACGCCAACAGCAGTCAGCAAGCCAATAAGCGGGGGAAGTATTTTGATTACCGTGGAGATCCCCTCTGAAGCCCCCTCCACAAAAGCATCGTAGACCTTAACATTCTTTAATAGCCCTGCTCCTAAAATCAGCAGAAAAAGCATCGGAATAGCATATAAAGAAATCTGGTTAAACACATCAAGCTTCATATGCTTTGACATTACACCCCACTTTTGATTTTTGCTCCGCAGCCGAAAGTATTCCCACCATGATAATCCCCGTAAGGGTAGCTGCCACTGATGCCACCCAGACACATACAGTTATTTCCGAAGGTGCGGCGGATCCCGCATCACTTCGCAGGGCGATCACAGTCGCCGGGATAAGCTGGATTGCTGAAGTATTCAGAACCAGGAACATACACATGGCATCCGAAGCAGTCCCTTTTCGTATATTTACCTTTTGAAGCTCTCCCATCGCCTTGATACCAAGCGGCGTCGCAGCGTTTCCAAGCCCCATGAAATTGGCAGCCAGATTCATAACAATTGCTCCAATTGCTTTATCATTATCTTTTATCTCACGAAAGAGCATCTTAAGAACGGGTCTGACCAACCTGGCAACCACATGGATCAATCCGCTTCTTTCCATTATCTTCATAAGTCCGGACCACAAACACATAATTCCCATCAGCCCAATGCCCAGCTCCACCGCTCTTCCCGCTGAAGTAAACGCTGCATTGGTAACCTCTTCAATTCTCCCGTTCAATATGCCGATGATAAATCCGATAAAAAGCATACCAACCCAGATATAGTTCAGCATCTTATCCCCCCCTTTCATTTATATGAGGATGTGCATTTATTATTTCAAATTTGAGGGCATTTTTATTGTAAAAAACGAGTACAAGACTTGTCGACTTTTGTCGATTAATTTTATCAAATTTCCAGTTAATATTTGGGTAATATTTGCCTGTTAAATTTCACCTTATATAAATGTCATTTTTTATCATTACTCCGTCCACCTTGTTAGCCCTTGATTTCCAAGCATTATGTAATTATTCGCATGATTTTAATGTATTTTTTCCCATTATTGCCATAACATTTTTTTGAATTTCTATAAATTAATTGTTGACGATTATTGGAATTTATGCTAATATAAAATCATAAAAGAATGTCGAATAATGTTAATAAAGGAGGAATAGTATGAAGTCTACCGGTATAGTTAGAAAGGTTGATGAGCTGGGAAGAGTTGTCCTTCCAATAGAGTTAAGAAGAACTCTTGATATTGCGGAAAAAGATGCTCTTGAAATCTATGTTGATGGCGCAACTATCATTTTAAAGAAATATGAGCCAGCTTGCATCTTTTGCGGAGATGCAAAGGATGTTGCCGTATACAAAGGCAAGAACATTTGCCCGAACTGCATGAAAGAATTGAAGAAATAATCAAAACATGCACATATATTTAAATTCCCAGGAGAGCCTACTTCTTAATGAAACGGGCTCTCATTATTTATTTGCTGCAAACTGGTAGCATAGGGGCATGCTTTACTTGCGGGTTAAGTTATTTATCCAGGAGGCTGTTATAGACATCCCTTTTACTCAAACCTCTATCTTCGGCCACTCGTTTCATAGCTTCCTTTTTGTCCAGGCCCCTTTCAGTATACTTTCTGACATGATCTTTAAGACTGATCTCGAACCAACTATTGATCCTGTTCTCTTCAATCTGTCGCTCGTCTGCGCCTTCAAGGATCAACACAAATTCGCCTTTTGGCGATTCACTTTCATATTTTTGGATTGCTTCATCAAGGGTAGTTCGGATAATCTCCTCAAACTTTTTTGTCAATTCTCTTGCAAGAGAGATCCTTCTGTTGCCAAAGGCCTCTTTCAGGTCCTTGAGCGTATGTATCAGCTTATGGGGCGCTTCATAGAAGACAAGAGTTCTCGTATCTTCTTTGATGGATTTCAGCCTGTCATTGCGCATTCTTTTGTTTATTGGTAAAAACCCTTCAAAACTGAATCTTCCAGAAGGCAGTCCGGACAAAACCAGTCCGGTTATGACAGCGGCAGGGCCGGGAATCATTGACAGCGGTATCCCATGTTCCACCGCAAGCCTGACCAGATCCTCCCCGGGATCGGAAATACCCGGGCATCCTGCATCCGATACAAGAGCAATATTTTTGCCGGCCAACAACTGCCCGATCAGGGTTTCCCCCTTTTCGATTTTATTGTGCTCATGATAACTGATCAGAGTGTTTTTAATTTCGAAATGATTCAGCAGTTTAATTGTTTGCCTCGTATCCTCCGCTGCAATCACATCTACTTCCTTCAAAACTCGCAGAGCACGGAGCGTAATATCCTCCAGATTGCCTATTGGCGTTGCCACGAGATAGAGTGTCCCTGATTTACTCAATGCTTCTAACCCTCCTGCTTATAATACCTTGGCTTAAAACACTGCCGGCAGCTGATAATCATTTGTTTTTCAGTTGTCGGCCATATATTTCATCAATTTCACTTGAATAATGACCAAAGCTGTCGTATATATATAACGGTTCTTGAACCCTTAGCTCAGGATTTCCGTTTCTGGCCCCGCCTATTAGAACAAGATTGGGTCCTTTCTCCGGCGAAGGATGCACCAGTCTGAGCTGCTTTGGTTCAATTCCATAATGGCGCATGTGATACATAATATCCGTCAGCCGTTGAGGCCTGTGTACCATGGAAAATTTTCCACCAGGGCGAAGTAGCTTTGCTGCCGTTGACACCACATCCTCAAGTGTGCACAAGATCTCATGCCTGGATATGGCCTTTGCATCAGCGGGGTTAAGCAATCCTCCCCCTTTCTCCATATAGGGCGGGTTTGATACAACAGCATCAAAGCTTGAAGCCCCAAAAAGCTTCACCGCATCTTTAATATCGCCCTGCACGATCCTGACTCGATCGTCAAGGCTGTTCAAGCTGACGCTTCGTTTAGCCATTTCCGCCATTTCCGGCTGTATTTCAAGACCTGTCACTCGGCATGGTTCTTTTTTCGCAGCAATTAAGACGGCTATAATACCCGTTCCCGTCCCAAGATCAATCACTTCTGAGTCTTTCGGGACCTGTGCAAAATGAGAAAGAAGCACAGCATCCACGCCAAAGCAGAACCCATCTCTTTTCTGGAGCAGTCTTAGCCCTTTATATTGAAGGTCATCAAGCCTCTCATTTTCATGAATTTCAAAATTCAAACAGTAAATCCCTCCAAAAAACAAGGAGCCATGCCTCAGCGCTATGCCGATGCCTGACCCCTTCTATGCTTCAGAAAAATTATTCCGGTTTTGGTGCGTCTACCGGACAAACATTTGCACATGCGCCGCACTCAATGCATTCTCCCGCATCTATTTCATACTTGCTTTCACCTGCGGAAATGCATGAAACAGGACATTCTGGTTCACATGCGCCACAGCTGATACAATCATCACTAATACAATATGCCATTCTGACTTACCCCCTCAAGACTAATTAGTTTTTACAGCTGCTTGTACACAATGTACAATAAAGCCTATACCATTCTATCACTAAAGTCGGTTTATGAAAATACCTTTTCGTAAACTTATTCAATAGCTCTTGTCTATTCAAGCTAATCAATCCTCAAGAGCTTTGAGTTCTTCAATTTCGGCCTCTGAATCATCAAATAAGGAAACATCCTTTATGAGTTTAATTTCATCCATCTTATACGACATCAGATCTGTGTCGTTGCCTTTATCCAGTTTTACCTTAACGGTCTCCTTGATCAGAAAGACTTCAACCACAACTCCCTGCCCTTGCGGGGTCTCAACAATAGCCCCTGTTTTCGGCGCTTTCTTTATGATAGATTCATATGCATCCTGCTCATATTTCAGGCAGCACATCAGTCTGCCGCAGGTGCCGGATATTTTTGTCGGATTGAGTGAAAGTCCCTGCTCCTTTGCCATTTTGATAGAGACCGGCTGAAATTCTCCAAGGTACGAGCTACAGCAAAGCACTCGCCCGCAAATCCCTATACCGCCCATCATTTTGGACTCGTCACGCACACCTATCTGACGCAGCTCAATACGTGTTTTGAATATAGCGGCAAGATCCTTGACCAGTTCCCTGAAGTCAACCCTTCCATCGGCTGTAAAATAAAACAGGATCTTATTATTATCAAATGTGTACTCCACATCGATCAGTTTCATTTCCAGGTTGTGTTCTCTAATCTTTTGAAGGCAAGTCGCAAAGGCTTCCTTTTCCTTCCTCATGTTGTCGGAGGCACGCTTTACGTCCTCTTCCGTTGCAATCCTCATAACCTTTTTGAGCGGAGCAACAATCTCCTCATTGGTCACTTCTCTGGTTTTGATTACTGTTTCTCCGAATTCAATACCCCTTGCTGTTTCAACAATAACATTGGTACCGACATCTATCTCAAATTGATCAGGGTCAAAGTAATATACCTTCCCGGCCTTCTTAAACCTGACTCCAACCACCTTTACCATTAAAAATCCTCCCTGAGCTTGAATAACAGTTGATCTATAACAAGCTGATAATTTGCATTCCTTCTTAGAGCCCTGCGAGCTGCCACAATGGCCTCAATATTGTCTATAAGCCTGCTGCTGCAACCTGTCTGGGAACTATTATTATGTACTATCATATCCTTTTTGTCTGAATTAATCAACTTATTTTCATTTCCAGTCTCACTCATTACCAAAAGGTCCCTGTAGTACAGGAGTATAACGTCCAACAGCAGCCCCGCGTTGTCCTTCTGTTCTTCCATAAAAGCTGAAAACGACAAAATATCCTGTGTTTTGCCCTTTGCAATTCCCGGCAGGAATGCCATGACCTGCTCACGCAGACGTGAAAATTCTCCGGATTCAGCCAATTCCAGTGCCGCTCCGATGTTTCCGTCAGCATAATCAGCTGCCAGCGTGATGATGTCATTGTTCTTTCCTGTCCTTTCAATCAGAGCTTGAACGACCTGCGCCTTGGAATATCTGTTAAAATGGACGTGCTGCGCCCTGGAACGTATGGTTTCAAGAAGTGCCTCATAATTACTGGTCAGCAGAATGATTACGACATAGCCGGGAGGCTCCTCAAATGTTTTAAGCAGACAGTTTTGCGCCTGAATCGTCATTTTTACCGCATCCTCAATAACATAGACCTTATGTGACGAGTATACCGGTTTGACTGCAACATCCCCCTGGAGCTCACGGATCAGCTCGACGCCAATGCTCTGCTCTTCAGTATTGATTCGGTGATAATCCGGGTTGGAGTCATTTTTAAAGAGATGGCATGCGGGACACTGCCCGCACATTGTTCCAGATTGCGAATCATTGCATAATAAAAGACCGGCAAATATATGGGCTATCGTTTTCTTACCCATTCCGGCAGATCCGGAAAAAATATATGCATGTCCAATTCTATTTTCAGACAGCGACCTCTTCAGGCTGCTGATAACTTCCTGCTGACCGATTATATCGCTGAAATCCACATTGATCTCCTTATTGCGCCAATTGCCTAAATGCTTTGCATTGCAGTTTACAAGAATAAGTCAAGTATCAGCCCCCTGATGTCCTCAAGACGCCTAAGGAGGCTGATATTATTACTTTCGCCGTTCAGAACGTCCTGAGTTAGTTGATCCAATTCATCATTAATATTTTTAATGATTGCATAAACCGTATGCCTGCCTCTTCTATCAAGAATGCTCTTTTTAGAAAACTTTTTTGAATTTCCAAGAGCCAGACCCAGGAATTCGGTAATCAACTTCTTATATAGCTTCAATTCTCTTATATCTACTCTTTTTGCCAGTGTTTCGCCCTGTTTGACGATATTTCTCATGAGCATATCCAGATGCTGCTCATAATTCGAGTCTTCCGCCATTACCAGATGGCTTTGGAAGTCTGCATTTTTTCCCGCCTTTACCTTCGACTCATCCTTTACAGGCAATCCTGTAACACCCGCTGCGTTACTCAGTGTATCTCTGACCTTCAAGGCACACCCCCCCAAGCCACACCAGCTCTGCGGACACTACGCTTTTTCAAAGCGTTCAACATCAATCACGAATATTGTAGCTCCTCCAACGACCACCTCAACAGGATATGGAATAAACATGCCGCCCATGCCGTTTGGTGTCATGCTGGAATTGATAACCTGTTTTCTGCTTTTGGATTTTTTCTTGATAACATCAATCACCGTATCAAGATTATCTTCTTCAATACCCACCAACAGAGTTGTGTTTCCCGCTTTGAGAAATCCTCCCGAAGAACAGAGCTTGGTTACGCTGAACCCATTTTTGTTCAACTCTTCCATGACCTTCGGGCCATCCTCATCGTGAACAATAGCAAATACAAGTTTCATGAACTCAACCTCCTCTGAAATGGTTCTATATACTAAACCGATCTGATAAAACCAAAGGCTGCATCGATCTGTCTTCTGACATCAATCCGGACAAGCTCTGCAGGCTTTGATGCATCAATCGTTTTAATTCTGTCAGGACACCTTCGCGCCAGTTCCTTATACCCATCATAGACCCTTCGATGAAAATCCATAGCTTCATTTTCGATTCTGTCGCTGCTTGTCGCTTCGTTTCGCCTTTTCAAACCGATCTCGGGAGCCACGTCAAAAAAGAAAGTGATGTCCGGCATGATTCCGTTAATGGCTATATCAGTTATTTTCTCCAGCACATCCAGGCTTCTGCCTCTTCCAAAGCCCTGGTATGCGTAAAAGGAATCTACATAGCGGTCACATATAACGTTGATATTTTTTTCAAGAGACGGTTTGATCACCTGGTCCACCAGCTGCGCCCTTGATGCAGAATATAGAAGCAGCTCCGCTGTATCGGACATTTCAGCATTATCAGCATCCAAAACGATGGAGCGAATATTTTCACTGATACGTGTACCACCGGGTTCTCTGGTCAGTAACACCTTGAACCCCAATGAAGACAGGTACTCCTGCATGTTCCCGATTTGTGTCGTTTTCCCGCTTCCATCAAGCCCTTCAACTGTTATAAACAGTCCTCTTGTCATATAATTACCCACCCGCAACTCAAATAAGCGTTCTCTTATACGCTATTATACCATGATAAATCATGGTATAGTAGCGTAAGTTTATAACGTTTCGGTTCAAATCGTTACTCTACATTCCGCGAAAGACCGCTGCCGATCCATCCTCCCTTATCCCATTCACTATGCCGCCGACCCGGATGATATGCTTAATGTACTCAATCATTTCCCTGCTGAAGCGTTCACCGGGGCACACAAGCGCAATCCCAGGGGGATAAGGAGAAATAATACCTCCGCTCGTTCTTCCTTCCGCTTCTTCAAGCGGGATCATATCCACCTGTGCATCAAGTATATTCTGCGGCATCATCGTCCTCTCCGGAAGGGTGAGCCTTCGAAAATCCGGCAGCATTACTGCATTGATGCCGGTAGATATATTATTTTTTTTCTCATCAGCCCGGGCAAGCGCACCAAGCCCTGTTAATGCAGCGAACAAACTTGCTATAGACTCCATGTCATCAGCCACTGTAGCAATACACACAATATTTTTCAGATCCGACATTTCCACCTGAATGTTATATCTGTCTCTTAGCAGCTTTTCTGCCGCATAGCCTGTCATTCCAAGGCCTGACACATTGACAGTTATTCTTGTTGTGTCATGTTCAAATCCCGGGACATCCAACCGACTCAGCAAACGGACATCTTCTCGGAACCTCCCCCTGCAGTTAGCCTCTCCGGCGTATGCTTCAATAGAATCAAGAAGTCCATCCAGCATATCCTTCCCGCTCTTTTGCATAATCTCGCGTGCAATATCAAGATACGCCATAATGATATAAGATGGACTCGTTGTTTGATACATGTCAAGATAATAGGAGATCCTCTCCCGGTCTACCCGGTCGGACCCGATATGCAGGAACGCTCCCTGCGTAAAGGCAGGCAGCGTCTTATGTGCGCTCTGTATGCAAAGATCGGCGCCTGCTTCAAGTGCGCAAACCGGAAGTCTTCGGTTGAATACAAGATGGGAGCCATGGGCTTCGTCGACGATCAGGATCTTGTTATGCAAATGAACGATTCTTGCGATTTCTCTGATGTCACTGCATATCCCATAATAATTCGGTCTGGTGATTAATACTCCTGCCGCATCAGGCGCGTCGCGCAGCGCCTTCTCCACTGCTGACGGCGTCATACCGGTATGAATGCCAAATTCCTCCGAATATTCCGGCATGATATAAACAGGAATGGCTCCTGCTAGAAGCATTCCATTAATAGCAGCCTTATGGCAATCTCTCCCGACAATGAGCCTCTGACCGTGTCTACACACTGCGGATATAGCGGTATGCAGTCCGATAGTGCTTCCATTGACAAGAAAAAAGCACTCCTTAGCTCCAAATGCCGCGGCCGCAAGCTCCTGAGCCTCCTTGAGGACACCGGCAGGCGCATGCAGATTGTCTGTGCCCGGTATTTCAGTTAAGTCAAGCTTCTCAATTTCATTCAAATATCTATCAGGAACGCCCCTGCCGAGTTTATGGCCGGGCATGTGAAATGGGATAATCCCGCTGTCCGAATAGGCTTTTATTGCTCGATAGACAGGGGTATTCCAATCGTTGATGCATGTATCATTTTCAGGTTTCATTCCTATTTTTCTCATAGATAATTCTCAAGCCTTCCAGGGTGAGACGCCCATTGACCTCATCAATCGAATCGGTTTCTGTGGCAATGAATTTGGCAAGTCCGCCCGTTGCTACTACCTTGACTTTGTCCTCCTTCATTTCCTGCTTAATTCGGTTCACAAGATGGTTGACCTGTCCAACATATCCATGGAAAACACCTGATTGCATACCCATAGAGGTATTTCGGCCAATCACTGCCTCGTGTTTGGCAAGATCAATTTTGGGCAGCTTAGCCGTTCTCATATACAAAGCTTCCGCGGAAATTATAATGCCCGGACAAATGGCGCCTCCAAGAAATTCTCCTTTTGAGGAAATTGCATTAAAGGTTGTGGCAGTACCAAAGTCCACGACGATGATCGGCCCTCCATAGATATCATAAGCCGCAACAGCATTAACAATACGGTCTGCACCAAGCTCCCTCGGATTTTCATATTTAATGTTGATGCCTGTCTTTATTCCTGGACCTATTATGATGGGATCTTTCTTTAAATATCTCTGGATCGCATGCTCAAAGGAAAACATTATGGGAGGAACAACTGATGCAATGATGACCGCTTCAATATCGGATATATCAAGATTCTCATACTTGAAAAAATTAACGAAATACATTCCAAACTCATCGGATGTCCATTCCCTGTTAGTTCCCAATTTCCAATGCGCAATCAATTTTTTATCTTCATAAACGCCAAAGCGTATGTTTGTATTACCAACATTTACTGCCAGCAGCAAGATTCAACCCTCCAAGTATTCTTTATAGCTTAAGACTCCTGATTTCCTTTATTTCCAGTTCAATTTCCTTTTCCAACCGTATGATATCCAGCTTGATATCATCAATCGTTTCCTCAGCTCTGTTTCTCACCGAATTGCCGTATCTTCCCGCTGATGCCGCAGAATACTGCCTGGGCTGTGCATCTCTGTCATTATCCCTGACTCTGTCACGATAATAACCTCTTTGCTGACCGCCTTCCCTGGGTTGCTGCCCGTTTTCTCTTGGCTGCTGCTCATGATTCCTGGGTCCGCGGTTATAATTTTTCGGTCCGGACTGAAAATGGTTGTTTTGGGGAGTGTTCTGGCTCTGCCCTTGAACTTCCTTGGCCTGGCTCTGTGTATCATTGTTTTTTATGCTGTTCTGCTGACGATTTTTATTATGGGCCCTCTGACCCTGATTATATCTCTGGTAATTCGAGCGGCTTCTAGACTGTTCGGATCTCTGCTGCCCACTCTGATTCTTATCCGTATTCTTATCAACCATTGTTACCTCCAATATTGAACGCCAATTCTACATGCTATTTTATTTTAATTGCCTCAACAAGTCAAGCAGGATGCATGGGCGAGCAGTTGACACAGCAACTACTGTTCCCCCAACAATTTTGCGGCATTTCCGCCCAGAATCGCCTGCCTGACGGACTCTGGCAGAGCCATTGCCTGTAGTTTCTCCACTTCTTCGCTCTGGCTACCCCAGGGAGAATCAGATGCAAACAGCAGCCGGTCTGCTCCATGTCCCGATAGTATCCGTAAAAACTGCTCCCGGCTCATTTCGTGTATACTGAACGATGTGTCCAAATACAGCGCTTCACCGACCAGGAAGCGTTCCACGTCATCCCAGTATTGATACCCGCCCATGTGAGCTGCTACAAGCTTCGCCTTCGGAAATGCCCGCACGACATGCCGCATCCTTAACGGAGGGCAATGATAGGGCGCCGGCAGGCCAAGATCCACACCGGCATGAAAAATAATGACGAGACCTAATTGGGCTGCCACTTCATAAACAGGATACATTTTGGGATCATCCACATAAAACTGCTGATAATCCGGGTGGAATTTAATTCCTTTTATGCCAGCCTGCTGTAACCTGACCAACTCATTTTTCCAATCGTCGAATTCCGGATGAATCGTGCCAAAGGGAATCAAATCACTGTCCTGTATGGAAATCGCCCATTGATTGATTTTGGACGTCTGTTGCGGCTTGGTTGCAATACTGAGTAATACTGATTTGTCGATACCGGCCTTTTTCATGGAAGCCCTGATCCCAGATACCGTTCCGTCCGATCTGGCCGGTATATCGGCCGCCTGCGCAATAGACGCCACTGCCCTGGCGGCAATATCATCCGCAAAACAGTGGGTATGAAAATCTATGATCATTTATTGGTGACTCCTTTATGCATCATTTTTCCAGGCTATACATAATCATATATGCCTCTGACTGATACTTCGCCCGAATACAAGTCTCGTCGTGTCCCATCACTGCACTCTACTGACAGTTTACCGTCACGGGTAATATCTACAGCTGTCCCGGTATACTCCATATCCCTGAGCATAAAGCGAACCTCTTTACCGATGGTGACAGAATGCTCACGCCACATTTGCAGTATCTTCTCCTGTCTGCCGGCCAGTATGAGACTATAGATTTTATCCAGTTCCCGCAGAACTGAGCGGATCACTGAAAGTCTGCCTATGGGTCTTGAGGTTTCTGCCGGTTCGGATGTCTTTGAGAGTCTGAGAGCATCTGCGGCCATTTTCAACGAGATGGCCTTACTCCTCAGTTCTTCCGGGAATTCGTCCTGCTCATGGGAATAGTTAATTCCAATGCCAAGAACAATATAATTGACTCTATCTGCCTCCGAGCTCATCTCCAACAGAATACCACAGACCTTCTTGCCTTTGGTCACAAGATCATTTGGCCATTTTATTCCAAGACATATTCCTGTGGCTTCAGAAATTGCCTTCACAGCTGCAACAGCTGCCGCAAGTGTAAAGATCTGCGTCTCAGCGGGAGCCATATCCGGCCTGAATACAACTGTTATATAGATTCCCTTATCCGGCTGTGATTCCCAGCTTCTTCCCAGTCTACCCCTGCCTGCCGTCTGCTGTCCGGCTACTACCGTCAACCCATCTGCACAGCCTTCAGCAGCCAGCTTTTTTGCATAATTATTGGTGGAATCAATGGTATCAAAGTACTTCACAATGCGGCCCACTGTCTGCGTGTCAAGGTTATTGGATATCTCCCAGGAATTGAGCTTGTCTTCGGAGGGCATCAGTCTGTAGCCTTTTCGGGGAGATGCTTCAACACAGTAGCCTTCACGCCTGAGTTCCTCAATGTATTTCCATATTGCTGTTCTGGATATGTTGAACCTCCGGCCCAACTCCCCTCCCGACACATATCTGGGAGAAGCCTCTTTGAGCAGTTGCCCGATTTCATACTTCACCTAATACCTCCTGAAATTCGGGATCTTTAACGTATACACCCTTTCGTCCCTATGCCTGGTAAATACCGCGAGCCCGCTGACCGGATCCTCGATCATGTCGGCTTTCCCCTCTTTGTACATCATTTTAAAGAAGAGATATAGTAATGCATCGTTAATGTCCTCATATTCTTCCTGCATGCTTTCAAACAAACTGCCGAAATAAAGATCCTGAGAATTACTGTACAGCACCGGTGTATCCAGCCACTTGCCCGGCAAGCTTATCTGATCCCCAAGGACCGTACCGGTTATCAGGATCTCCGGGAGTCTATAGCTTCCATACATGTATTGCTCCATGGGTACTATCGATTCTTCATACAGCTCCATTACCTCAGGATATTCCAGCCCCACTTTATAGAGGAGGCTGTCGGCCACATAGCAGTATTTCGGATGCACCTCCAGTTTAAGGCACTTATGGTCGGCAAGAACGCCTATTTCACTGTCGTCCCTCGGGTTCAACAATGCGGTGATGCACCTTTTAACCTCTCCGCCGATCCTTACCTCCCGGCTGTACCACTCGGAAAGCTTAATCCCGCATTCGACCGCATCTGCCATTTTATCCGCAGGCATATAAAAATAAACCTCCGCCACCGGTTTCACCTCCACACTGAAGCTCTCCTCACATCACTGAAATCTTGCACATATCTAATTGAAATACACCTCATATATTTCTAAGAAACTCTTCCATGTCAGTGCACTGCAACGGCCTGATGTTGGCAGCGGTAGAGCGCTGCGTCATTGTTATCGCTGCATAACGGGATATTTCCGCCTCCTCCAGTTTTGGTGCTCTTCCGATCAAAGAAGCGATTACCGCATCAAAAGCATCAATGCTTTCCAGACTCATGAGCCTCAGGATGTTCTCTATCCTGTCTTTTGCATATTCATAATTGAATCTCAAATACTCTGCCATCAGCCATCCATTGGCCTGTCCGTGGGGAATGTCCCTGAAATATGTATAATTGTATCCCGCGCCGTGGATGATGGTGGTCCCTGTATGTGAGATAACAATTCCACCCAACATGGACATATAGAGCAGGTTTTTCCGGTCCTCCCAAACGAAGCTGCCCTTTCTGAGGCTATCAATACACGCTCCGAACAGCCTTATGCCTTCCTGTGCCAGCAGATCACTTATCGGCGTCCTTCTGCTTCCAAGATACCCTTCCATATTGTGTGACAGTGCATCTATCGCCGTATTGACCGTAACATTTAATGGCTGGCTTTCCGTATAACGTGGGTCCAGAAACGCTATCACAGGGAAGGTATCCTGAGTCCCAAAGCTGCCCTTTGTCTGCAGTTCATTCCTTGTGAGTACCGAGTAGGGGGTCACTTCGCTCCCGGTGCCCGCAGTTGTCGGTATAGCTATAACAGGCAGCGGTTTGTTAGGGAATATATTCGTGAAAAGCTGCTCAGGTTCGATATTGTTTGCAGCAAGCACTGCAATGGCTTTGGCCGCATCGAGGGGAGAACCCCCACCTATGCCAATGACAAAATCCGCGCCGTTCTGCCTTGCTTCAATGCCACCTATCTTCACAGTGTCGGTGGATGGATTGTTCTCTACCTTGTCAAATACATCATATGATATATTAAAATGTTCCAAAGCGCTGCATATGTCTGAAAGAGCTCCGCTAGCCTGAGCAGATCTCCCCCCCGTGACGATGTATGCCTTGCTTCCAAACTTAGACAATTCTTCACCGTTCTGTGCAATACTGTCCTTCCCGAAATAAACCTTTGTTGGCATTAGAAATTTAAACTGCACATACATACCGCCTTTCCCAGTTGTTTTAGCGTCAAAAGCGTCAAAAGGGGACATTCCTTGCACAGTCCCTTTACAGGAGTGTCCCCTCTCATATTATAATACATTCGCCTGAACAAATCATCTATTGAATATCCTTATAATATTACTTATAATAATTACATAACATCCGGTACATACCAAAGCATGAACAGTAAGTAAAATTTGGAACGGAGGTACTGCAAAATGGCATTTTTGGAAAATTTGGGCAAAAAGGTCGGCGAAGCCGCTCAGGCTGCGGCAAAAAAGTCAAATGAGATTGTGGAAACCACAAAGCTCAACTCCAACATCAACTCAGAAGAAGATAAAATACAAAAGCTATATATACAGCTTGGTAAGGCTGTATATGAAAGATTCACTCAGACAGGCGCTGTAGAAGATTATGCGCAGGAAGCCTGCCAGGCGATCGTTGCACATCAGGAAAATATTATAGCTTTTAGAGAGAAAATTGCAGAGATCAAGGGAATCAAAGCCTGTGTTAATTGCGGCGCAGAAATGGAAAGAAATCAGGTGTTCTGTTCCAAATGCGGTACTAAAAATGAATTACCCACACCTTCAGCCCAGGAAACCCCAGCAAATGGGGCTGCACAGGAAAACTCCGAAAAAACCTTCTGCCCTTCCTGCGGAACAGAGCTTCCGGCAGGATCAGCCTTCTGTACAAATTGCGGTGCAAAGATATAAATATATTTCACATTCGGAAGTTTTACAATAAAAACTCAGAAAGGCGGGATTTACCCGCCTTTTATTTTACCCTGCACTCCCGACATTCCCGGCATAGTCCTCAATATCTGCGTCTTCCTGGTGCATGTCCTCCGTGCAAGTGTTCTCCTGATCCGTCAGGCCGAGCATGCCGCGGCATTTCTCGATAACCTCTAGAGCGGGTTCCAGTTCTTCATAAAACATCAGGACCAATTCTCCTTCTTCTGCCTCCATAATAGCTGTTTCCAGCGCTTTTGTCTCAGAGTAGATAACTCTGATATGATCGGCAGGCAACCCTTCCTTTACAGCCGCATTATAAAGGATATCCGCAACCTCGCCTGCATTCCTGCCACGCAGGTCATTATCCTCTTTGATGATCAGTTTTGTGAAGCGTCTGCCGCAGAGCCTTCCCACTTCGTATATGCTATCGTCCATCCTGTCGCCCGGCATACCGATCACCCCGGTGAACCCGGTCGCATCCATGTAACTAATCATGTCAGTCACACAACGGTAGCCTGCAACGTTATGGCCATAATCCAACATAACTGAGAACTTGCCCATGTCAAAAACATTAAATCTTCCCGGATTTGTTCCAATGTCCGGTTTAAAGCTTGTGAGACCTGTCCTGATTGTGATTGCAGGGACTCCGAGGGCTATCAATGCTGAAGTGACGGCAAGCGCGTTTTCAATATTACAGGCCGCAGAGCCGTTAAATGTAATGGGTATTTCCCCGATACGGGCAATAAGTACTTCGCCCTTTACGCCCGTATCGCCATTATTCCTGGTATCGCTATTATCTGCGTTATTCACCAATGCACGGATAGCCCCGTCCCGTACATACACCGCACGACTGCCTTCCGCGATTTTTTCCCGCAGCAGCGTATTTTCATAATCTACTGAGAAGAGAACTGTCTGACAGCTTATTCTCTGTAAGAGCCAGGGAGTCATTTTGTCATCTGCGTTGAGTACAGCCGCACCTTCCGGCTTTATAGCCTCAATAACTAGTGCTTTGACCTTCGCAAGCTCCTCCAGAGTATTGACACCGTCTAAACCCAAATGATCATCGCTAATATTTGTGATCACACCCACATCAGCCAGGTCATATCCAAGTCCGCGCTTGATAATGCCTCCTCTTGCTGTTTCCAATACTGCAGCTTCAACGCTTGTATCCCTCAATACCCGTTCGGCACTCAAAACCCCTGTATTGTCTCCCTTAAGGGCACATTCCCCGCCAATATAAATCCCACTGGTAGATGTCATTCCCACAACTGTACCGTCAAGTCCTAAAGTATATGCAATCATTCTGGTCACTGTGGTTTTACCGTTTGAACCAGTGACAGATACGATCGGCACACTGGTTGGTTTCCCCGCCGGATAAAACATCTTTAGAATATCTTCGGCTACATTCCTTGGTTGTCCTTCCGAAGGAAAAAGGTGCATCCGCAGGCCGGGAGCGGCGTTCACTTCGATTAACGCTCCGTTTTCATGGGTCAGAGGCTTTGAGATGTCCATGCAGGTAATGTCAATTCCCGCAATATCCAGTTCCATTAATTGCGCTGCAGTAACGGCAATCCGTTCATTTTCCGGGTGTACCTCATGCGTACAGTCAGATGCCGTCCCACCGGTGCTTAAGTTTCCATTGTGCCTCAGCGGCACTATCCTTCCCCGCTCCGGTATGCTGTTCTCGTCGTAGCCTTCCTTAGCCAGCACTTGTTTGGACATGTCATCTAATTTGATCCATGTCAGTGGTTTTTCATGATCTGATCCCCTCAGGGGATTCTCATTTTCAATATTTATCAACTCCCTGATGGAGCGGATCCCGTCTCCTATTATGGAAGGAGGCTTTCTCTGCGCTGCCGCAACCATTTTCCCGCCTACCACAAGAAGTCTGTAATCATTTCCGGGTATGTGCTTTTCCACAATCACGGCATGGCTGTATTTGGACGCTGTTTGATAGGCTATCTCAAGCTCCCTGTAGCTGGATATGTCTGTAAACACACCCTTCCCCTGGTTTGCATCGAAGGGCTTAAGGACAACCGGATAACCAATGCACGATGCGACTGCTGCGGCAGATCTGATTGTATAGGCAATATCGCCATACGGAACCGGAATACCGGCATCACCCAGGATCTTCTTTGTAAGATGCTTGTTTCCCGCTCTGTCGACCGCTATGCAGGTCGACCTGTCCGTTAATGACGCTTCAAGCAGCCGAGTATACCTGCCGTTTCCAAGCTGCAATATGCTTGAATGCGGAAGACACATCACAGGGATTTTCCTTTTGCGCGCTTCAGCGAAAAGAGCGCCCGTGCTGATCCCCAGATCCGACTCTGCGGCCATTTTTTTCAACGAAGTTATGAGCTCGGCAATTTGGGGCACGGTACCCTCAATCAGCATGTTCACAATATCTATCGCTGACAAAAGACATTCTGTGGCAAGCTTTTCATTCTGGTACTCAAAAATAATTGTATAAATAGATGGCTGATCAGCCTGTCTCGTTTTTCCATAGTTTACGTCACACCCCATCATGCTTTGAAGCTCTAGCACCGTATGCTCCGTTACATGGGCCAGGTAGGTACCCTCGATGAGCCTTTCCATAAAACCGCCTTCACGCCCCAGGGAACAATAATGCTTTTGAAGGCCGGGTAATAATTGTATAAGCCTCTCATTAAACTGACTGATTTGACAGGTTGGTGTATCATATAAATTTTTTAGATTTACAACAGCCTTGATCACAGGCCTGTGGCTATGAATATTTCTCCCTTTAAAAGATTGTATATCAAGAAGTTCCACGAAGTCTCCTCCAACTCTTTTCGATGACCGGCAAAGTGCTCAATGAACTCTGATAACTTCTCTGGTAACCAAATGAAAGCCATAGCCAAAAGGCAATACGTGCAAAACCACATTTGCAATGGCCAAGTTTTCGTCCGGCATTGATTCAGATACATTGGAGCTTTTAATATTCCGCCCGTCCACTACTGTAACGGAATTACTGCCAATCACCTCAAAATGTTCATCAGGAAATACTCTCACTGCAGTGTCCTCATCAATTCCTATCCCAAGAATCGACGGGTTTTCAGCAACACCGCACAAAAGTCTTCCTATTCTCCCTCTCTGGTGAAAGTGCTGGTCGATAAGTGCTCTTTCAAGCAGGCCAAGTCCCGGCGCCATTTTTAAAGTGCATTTTCTGGCAGCGTCATAATCGTTTCCCTCTACTATCATGGTTCTGCTCATGGCAGAAGCCCCGGCACTTGTGCCGGCAATAACTGCACCTGCTCCATAGGCGGCATGTAATGCTGTATATGCTCTGGTGCCACCGATGATACTGGTTATGCGGAGTTGATCCCCTCCGGTGAAAAATATACCGGAAGACTCCGATATCATTCTTGCGTTCATATCCAAGTCCGCGTCATCCCGGGTATTAATATTTAAAATTGCTGTTTCCGGAGCCCCCAGACCAACGAACAGAGATTTGTATTGATTTCCCGCCTCTTCCGGCATTTCGGTCGCTGTGGTGATAATTGTGATCTTTCCTTCCAGCGCGCGCGAAAGAGATACAAACGATTTTAAAATAGAGCACTCCCCTCTTTTATCTTCAGCACCGCCTATAATAACCAAGTTTCCCTTATTCATGTATTTCACCGTTTCCTGCTGTCCTTCATTGAAATATGCTAATATTCTTCATTTTGCACGTCAACGATATGCATGCCAATGTGTGCTAATTTTTACAAAAAACCAGTTTACCCTTCGCAAAAAGCAACTCCGGAATGAAACTTTCCTTTTCAATCAGCAGAATATCCGCATCTCCGCCAACTGCTAACCTTCCTTTTGCCGGGCACAGTTTTAACACCTCTGCAACATTTTCAGTTACAGTCCTGAGAACCTGCTCGAGGGGCAGGCCGTATTCCTTTACAGCCGTCCTGACATCATCAAAGAGGCTCATTACTGATGCAATATCCTGACCCGATGTACCCGCGCCGCTTCCGTTTCCGTCCGATGATACAGTAACCCTGTCCAATCCGTCTTTGCTCATCAACAGCCTTTGCAGACAATCCGGCACACTGTAGCCAGCCTTTGTATTTTCTCCTGCAGTCAGATCAATCATTCCTCCATTATTATGAAACCGTACTGCCTGCTCAAAAAGGGCCGCATTCCTGTTTAAATGAGTCGGAACAAACATGGAAATTGGAAAATCTGTATTTTCCAGCAGGTCCAGAAGCGGCTCCAGCCCTTCCTTACCGTTGCCCACGTGCAGATGGACGACACCGGCTTTTTTTCCAAGCATGCCGCCTGTAATAACCTCGTGAGCCAGCTTGATCAACTCCTGTCTTGTTGGATAAGAGGATCTATAGTCAGAAATGGCTATCTCGCCGGCGCCTATTACTTTGTCGATCAAGGCTATGTCCGTCAATACCCTGCCTGTTATGGTCACGGGAGGGATTCCATAATTTCCCGAGTAAATATAGGTTGTGATGCCATCGCTCTCCAGTGAACGCGCTTTCATCAACAGGGCCTGCATGCTCTTGCCAACCCCATCCGCACCCAGTACTCCGACTACAGTTGTAATTCCTGCTGCTGCGATGCTGTCGCAGCTTATCGGACCTATTATACTCCCCGGCCCCTGTTCTCCGCCTCCGCCTGTAATATGAAGGTGCTGATCCAGAAATCCCGGACAGGCGATCCTTCCGGTGCAATCGAATACCTGCGCTTCAGGTAATATGTTCCATATAATTTCAGGTTTGATCAAAGCAATCTTATCAACCGCAATCAGTATATCCTGTGTCCCTAAAAAATTTGGAGTATAGCACTCAACATTTTTCAAAAGCTTAAACATTATTTTTTGACTTACCCCCTAATTTGGACAGATAAAATATTTTTTGTACTTTTTAATTCATGTATACATTTATTTTTTATAATTTTTGATTCCGTGGCGCAGAAATGTCCTCTAAAGTATTGAGCGGTCTACATTTTATTATGTTCTTATGTAATAATATTATAATGTATTATTATAACATTATTGTTATATATTAATTTGATTATTGCACGCATTTCTGTTAGACTGTTGTGTATTATGTAAAGCAATATATTACAAAGGGTGATAAAATGATAGCGAATTACAGTAGCTTAACCGCTAAACAAAAGAAAGTGTACACCGTAATTGAGACTTACATCAACACAAATGGAATTCCTCCGACAGTCAGAGAAATTGGTGAGCTTGTTGGAGAAAAAACGCCGGGAGCCGTTCAAGGGATTCTAAACCGCTTGGAGCAAAAAGGCGTAATTAAAAGACAGCTTGGCGCGGCCAGATCTATCCAGCTTGTTTCCTCAGACGATCAGATGTATGTAAAACCCGTGTTTGTTCCTGAGCTAAAGAAAATTAGCAAAAGGAATGTAGATGATTTGTTCAGCATATACAACATTGAAAAGTATCATCCTGTTTCACCAGATCTGATTCCCGATATCGGAGAATCCTTTATATTCGAGTGCCCGAACGATGGCTTGGAGGAAAGCGGATTCATGCAAGACGATCTGATCCTGATCAGTATGAATACAGAATTGAAGTCCGGCGATGTTGTGTTGGTATTTTATGAGAACCGTTCATTATTGAGGTACTACTATCCGCAAGAAGACGGGACAATTACCATGAAGGCTGATTACAGTATCATAGAAAAGGTGAGCTTTGAGCCTGATGAAGTAAAGATAATCGGGAAAGTTATATCAAAGCTTTCAACCTATTAATTATCTGGCGAGAATTGGTGCGATGCACTTAACATAAGAACATAATTAAGTCAGATTGAGCCAATGGCGCACAGAAAAAATACCGACTCAAACTAGTCGGTATTTTTTCTGTAATTTATTCGCCTTATCCGCTGCGGCTTACTTTGCCACAGTAGCGTACATGAAGTACTTGTATCCAAGCGGCGATGACCAGAATCCGTCGATTTTCTGATTAATCAGATACAGGTCGACATAATAATAGATCGGGCAAAGCATACTTTCTTCGAAAATGATATCTTCTGCTTCATGCATCAGCTTGAATCTTTCTGTCTGGTCTGAGGATTTCTTTATGCGTGAGATCAGTTCATCATATTTTGCGTTGCTCCACTGTGCGTCGTTGTTTCCACCGCCAGTGATCCACATGTCCAGCATGGATATTGGATCGTTATAATCACTGAGCCATCCGTTACGTGCGATAAAGTATTCTCCGTTTTTACGCGTATTCAGGAATGTATTCCACTCCTGCGAAACCAGACTGATGTTTACACCGATCTTTCTCCACATGTCCTGCAGCGCCTCGCCGATAGCTTGATGTCCTGTGCCCTCATTATACAGGTATTCAATACTCGGCAGGCCCTTGCCTTCCGGGTATCCCGCTTCGGCAAGCAGTCTTTTGGCTTCAGCCAGATTGGCTTCGTTTGCCTCGGCAGACGGATCAAAATAATCTCCGCCAATCTCTCGGAATTCTTTAGTCGGATCAGCATCTGAAAGCCCGGTAGAAACGAATGCTCCTGCAGGCTGCTGTCCGGACTTGCCTATATTTCTCACAATAAAATCACGGTCAACCGCAAGTATAAGTGCCTTACGGACAAGCGGATTGTCCAGCGGTGCTTTCTTCACATTAAAGGATACATAATATGTTCCTAATTGACCTTCCAGATTGAATTCCGGCTTATCTCTCCAAGCATCGATTTCGTCCTGCGGTATTTGGTCTGCAAATAGTATCTCCTCGCTTTTAAATGCGTTCAGAATCGCAACATCGTCCTCCATCAGCACGAATTTGAGTTTATTCGTGCCAAGATTCGCATAATCCCAATAGTTTTCATTTTTCTCATATATCATATGGGAACCGGGAACCCATTCAGTCATCTTATACGGGCCATTGCCTATATAGGTTTTCGGATCAACTGCCCATGAATCGCCATTTGCCTCGATCAGATCCCGACGCACGGGAGAGAAGGTTGGGAATGCGGTAATCTCCAGAAAATATGGTACCGCATTCTTTAATGTAACGACCAGTGTTTTTTCATCAGGAGCGGAAACATTAAGAGTTCCGGACTCATAACCGTCAATAATATCAAACATGTATTCATAATCGGCCGCTGTGTCAGGCGAAATCGCTCTGTTCCATGAATAAATAAAATCGTTTGCCGTTAATGCCTTCCCATCACTCCATTTAAGGTTGTCTCGAAGGTGGAATGTGTATACCTTACCATCCTCGCTGACATCGTAGCTTTTTGCCTGACCTGGAACAGGCGTGCCGTTCTTATCCAGTGTCATGAGGCCTTCAAAGCCGTGAATTATCAGGGTTGCACCATCAACGGAAGAGTTTAGAGCCGGATCGATAGTATCTGGATTCGGTCCAACCCATAATGTCAGCATGTCAGCTACACCGGCCTGGGTTGTCGGTTGAGTTGTTTCTGTGGTCTGGCCCGGCTGTGTTCCTTCCTGTCTTCCACAGGCAGCAAAGAGCAGAGTGACTGCTAGTAGTAATGATATTGCAAGTACTGCGTTTCTTTTCATAAAAAATCCTCCTTGGTATAGTCAGTACATATGTACTGCATATATAAAAATGCCGCCATTTCATGAATTTACATGTAAAGGTTCGTCCTTTTCATATAGTCTCCAAGAATGGCAGCATTTCATTCAGATTAATTACATCCAGATTTATGTTATTTTATAGTCAATTGATTTTGTCTACATGATGGCATGCGACATAATGTCCCCGCGAAGCCTCTCTGAACTCCGGTTCCTGCTGAGCACAAAGCTCAGTCGCATAACGGCAGCGAGTTCTGAAACGGCAGCCTGAAGGCGGGTTCAGCGGACTGGGCACATCTCCCTCAAGAACAATACGTTTCTTTTCGCGGCTTGCCTTTGGGTCAGGAACCGGAATAGCTGAAATAAGAGATTTTGTATATGGATGCAGATTATGAAAGGTCAAATCATAGCTTTCCGCCAGCTCAACCAGCTTGCCCAGATACATAACGCCGATCCGATTGCTTATGTGTTTTACCACATTAAGATCGTGGGCAATGAACAAGTACGTCAGGCCAAGCTCCTGCTGCAGCTCTTCAAACATATTAACAACTTGCGCCTGTATAGAGACATCCAATGCGGAAATCGGCTCATCACACACGATAAATTCAGGATCCACAGCTAATGCGCGGGCTATACCAATACGCTGGCGCTGCCCGCCAGAAAATTCATGGGGGTAACGGTTTGCGTGTTCACTGTTCAGCCCTACCCTCCGGAGCATGCTGTGAATTTTATCTTTCCTATCTTCTCTGCCCGAGGACAGCTTATGGATGTCAATCGCTTCTCCAACAATGTCACCAACTGTCATTCGCGGGTCGAGGCTGGCATAGGGATCCTGGAAAACGATCTGCATTCTGCGTCTGTACGGCAGCATATCTGCCTTTGTTATATCTACACCGTTATATATTATTTGTCCTGCTGTCGGCTCGTAGAGTCTGAGCAGCGTTCGGCCGGTAGTCGTCTTACCACAGCCGCTCTCACCAACAAGACCTAGTGTTTCGCCTTTTTCTATATAAAAACTAACATCATCTACTGCTTTGACAAATTTAGGCTTAAAAACGCTTCCGCCTGTGCGGAAATATTGCTTAAGATTCTTAACTTCGACCAGTTTGCTCAAATTTTTCCCCTCCTCCGCTCAAAAGCTGCCTTCTGCAGAAGCCAGCATGCGCTGTAATGTTCCGTGCCGATGTCGGTATATTCCGGCATCCTGTCCAGACATATCTTCATGCAGTTGTCACATCGGGGAGCAAAAGGGCAGCCTGTCGGCGGATTAAGCATATCCACCGGTGTGCCCTGGATGGGAACAAGTCTCTGATGCTCTTTGTCCGTCAGCTTTGGAATGCTGCGTAGCAGTCCCTTTGTATATTCATGCTGAGGATTATAAAAAATTTCATCTGTTGTTCCATATTCAACGATTTTCCCAGCGTACATGACGGCAATTTTTTTACACATGCTGGCAACAATACCAAGATCATGAGTAATCATTATTATTGACATGCCAATTTTATTTTTCAGTTCAATCATAAGTTCCAGTATTTGCGCCTGGATCGTCACGTCCAGTGCCGTTGTTGGTTCATCGGCTATAAGAAGCTTCGGCTCACAGGCCAACGCGATTGCAATCATGACCCTTTGGCGCATTCCGCCTGAAAGCTCATGAGGATACTGCTTCAATCTCTTTTCAGGTTCGTTGATCCCAACCAGTTTTAATAGCTCTATTGCCCGTTCATGCGCCTGTTTCCTGTTCTTAGACGTATGCAGCATGATGACCTCTTTGATCTGGTTTCCAATGGTATATACGGGATTAAGACTTGTCATTGGATCCTGAAAAATAATACTTGTCTCATTTCCTCTGATTTTTCGCATATCTGCCTCTGACAGATCATTGATCCGATGACCGTTGAAGTCGATAGTCCCGCCGATGATCTTCCCGGGATGAGCAGTAAGCCCCATTACAGAGTACGCAGTGACACTTTTTCCGCTGCCGCTTTCACCGACAATACCAAGGACATCTCCTTCATCAAGGGAGATGGAAACATCATTGAGTGCCTTAACCTCTCCTGCCGGAGTAAAGAAGGATAGGCGTAAATTTTTTATATCAAGTAAAATTTTACTCATAGATTTAACCTCAATTCTTCAGTTTTGGATCAAAAGCATCCCGAAGCCCATCTCCAATAAGATTGAACGATAGAATTATCAGACTGATCATAATAGCGGGCGCCAACAATCTGTGCGGGTAGGAAGATATTCCTCCTATTGCCTGGGAAGCCATTGACCCCAGTGATGGCATTGGTGCTGCAACACCAATTCCAATAAAGCTAAGGAAGCTTTCTGTAAATATGGAGGACGGGATCTGCAATGTTACGGTAACGATCAGCGTCCCCATGCAGTTTGTAAGCAGGTGTTTCCTTATAATCCTTCCATGGCTTGCGCCCAGTGCCCTTGCCGCCGTGACAAATTCCTGCTCCTTGAGGGTCATTATTTGGCTTCTGACGATCCTGGCCATTCCTACCCAATATAGCAATGCAAAAACAATAAATATACAAATCAAACCAACGCCAATAGTATTAATCCAATTAAAAGCCGGCGACGAGTTGGCCAAACTCTGCAGGGGATACTTCAATGTCACCATTAGCAGGATGATGATCAGGATATCCGGTACTGTGTAAATAATATCTACCAGCCGCATCATAATCATGTCCAGCTTGCCGCCAAAGTAGCCGGCAACTGAGCCGTATATAGAACCAATCAGCAATACCAGTAAGCTGGCCACAATACCTACCAGTAATGAAACACGGCTTCCCATCATCAGACGGATCATTATGTCACGTCCCAGTGCATCTGTGCCGAGAATATGGGGGAAAACATTCTCTCCGGCGCTCTTCAGTGCCAGCTCATCCTGCGAATATTCCATCAGGCCCAGATTTTCACTCCCTCTGATTTGTTGTTCATAACTATAGGGATAGAAAAAGGGAATGACAAATGCAAATATCATCACGAACATAATAACGACCAAGCTTACCATCGCTATCTTATTCTTCCTGAACCTGCGCAAACCATCCTTCCAGAAGCTGACACCACCGCGCATTACGACAAGGCTCTGCTTTTCATCCTCGCCGGCAGGCAAGAAGTCAGAGACATCCAGCTGTAAACTAAGTGGTTTTTTCACGTCCATCATTGATCGTCAACACTCCTTTTTGTATGTTTTAATAGAAATCCGCGCCTAAAGGGCACTAAACATACTACCTTGTATGTTTTAATGGAAATCCGCGCCTAAAGGGCGCTAAACATACTATCTTGTATGTTTTAATGGAAATCCGCGCCTAAAGGGCGCTAAACATACTACCTATTTCAGTTTAATACGCGGGTCAATGATCTTATATGCAATGTCAACCAGCAAGTTCATGGATATAATCAGCATTGCCAGAAATATTGTAGTTCCCATGATCATTGTATAATCCCTGTTAATAATCGAGCTGATAAAATCATTGCCCAGCCCCGGTATTGTAAATATTTTTTCTACAACAAAGCTGCCTGTCAGCGTGTATGCAAGAAGCGGCCCAAGATAGGTGACTACAGGCAGTATGGCATTTCGCAGGGCATGCTTGAATAAACTGACAAATTGCGATAATCCTTTCGCCTTCGCCGTACGCATATAATCCTGTCCTAGAACCTCCAGCATGCTCGAGCGCATCAGCCTTGTAATATAGGCCGACGGATAAAAGGCCAGAGCAGCCACCGGCATGATATAATGCAGCGGGGAGCTAAGCCCGTATGTTGGCAGCCAGCCAAGCTTGACACTGAATATCACCATCAGCACGGTTGATACAACAAAGCTTGGTATCGCAATGCCTGAGGTGGAAATGACAATTATGACATTGTCGATCCATTTTCCTCTGTTAAGGGCCGCAATACTCCCCAACGGCACCCCTGTCAACACAGCCAGGAGTATGGCCAATCCGCCCACTTTGGCAGATACCTTAAAGCCGGTTGATATGATTTGGATCACTGTCCGCCCCCTCTGCTTGATAGAAGGACCAAAATCACCGCGTATTGCCTTTTCCATATAATTTTTATACTGAACGATTAAAGGCTTATCCAAACCGTATTTTTCATTCAAAGCTTTCAGCGTAGCCTCAGACGGGGTTTTCTCCGATAGAAACGGACCGCCCGGCACCAAATTCATCAGTGCAAATGTAATACTCGCTACCAGTAATAAGGTTACAAGAGCAAGCAAAACTCTCTTAATTACATATATCCCCATCAAGACACCCTTTCTTGATAAAACCAAAGATTAAAATAGTCAATAAAATAGGTTACATAATATCAATAGTTTACATAATGCATCTTCATTCACGCATTCTTTCCTTGCATGAATTATAAAGCATAAACACTCCAAAACCTTTATTTTGAACGCCTGTGCCAGCACATCATTGATAGTTTAACATCAAATATTTCTATTTACAATGGGTTACATAATATTACCTGGATTTTAAAATCAAGCCTTTATCAGAATGCTTTTAGGAATACATCAGATATTATGTTTGCTAACAGACAATAAACAACCTGCGTATACATAAAATTTACATTTATCTATACGCAGGTTATCAATTCGTCAATCTATTGAATAATTCACTTCAGTTCAAAATACAACATTATATTTGATTAAAGCTAGAAAGGTTTCTGATCTCATTGGTGATAAGTCCGCCCATCTCCCTTGTTCCGACCAGCGTATCCCCTTTTGCTGCAATATCTCCGGTACGGTACCCTTTTTCCAGAACCTTGATCACCGCATTCTCCACCAGCTCAGCCGCAGCGTTCTGATTTAGCGAATATCGAAGCAACATAGCTGCAGATAGAATTGTTGCAATCGGATTTGCCTTATCCTGCCCCGCAATATCCGGCGCAGAACCGTGAATTGGTTCATATAGCCCCAATGATCCACTTCCAAGACTTGCTGACGGAAGCATTCCGATGGAACCTGTGATCATAGACGCTTCATCCGACAAAATGTCACCGAAAAGGTTTGATGTAACGATGACATCAAACTGTTTTGGATCCCGTATCAGCTGCATGGCTGCATTATCTACATAGAGGTGATTGAGCGTGACCTGGGGGTATTCCTTTGAGACCTTTACAACTACCTCTCTCCAAAGCTTAGAGCTTTCCAGTACATTGGCCTTATCAACCGATGTGACAATTCCCCGGCGTTTGCCTGCTGCCTCAAAGGCAATTCTGGCAATACGCTCGATCTCCCCTACAGTGTATTTTTCCGTATCATATGCAGCTTCATCTGCTGTTCCGCGGTTGTTACGGCCCCTCTCTCCAAAATATATGCCTCCCGTCAGTTCCCTGACAACAAGTATATCAATTTGATCTCCGATGATCTCAGCTTTAAGAGGAGAAGCTTCTTTCAATGCCTTGTAAATAATTGCCGGCCTCAGATTTGCAAAAAGCCCCAGTCCTGCACGAATACCCAGAAGTCCGGCTTCCGGCGTCTTGCCACTCGGCAGACCTTCCCACTTCGGTCCGCCGACAGCTCCCAAAAGAACCGCATCACTTTCACGGCAGGTTTTCAGCGTTGCCTGCGGCAACGGCTCTCCGAAAGCATCTATGGCACACCCGCCCATCAGCTCTTCACAAAACTTGAAATCAATACCTTTCAGTTCTCCCACGGCATTAAGGACGGCGATAGTCTGATCAACCACCTCCGGTCCGATTCCATCCCCTTTTAAAACAGCAATGTTATATCGCGCTCCCATGTTATTCCCCTCCTCACCTGTTCTACTTCAGGCTGATATAGTTTATAAGTCCGTCGGCGGCAATAATCTTCTGCATGAATTCCGGGAACGGAACGCCCTTGTGCGAAACGCCTTTTGTTCGATTATTGATCACTCCGGTATCAAAATCAATTTCCAGTGTGTCACCCTCGGATATATCTTCAGCGGCCTCCGGGCTTTCAATGATCGGCAGGCCGATATTGATGGCGTTACGGTAAAATATCCTTGCGAAGGTCTTCGCAATGACACAGGAGATGCCCGATGCCTTGATCGCTATCGGAGCATGCTCCCTTGATGAACCGCAGCCGAAATTGGTGCCCGCCACCATGATATCACCTTTTTGCACCCTGCCGACAAAAGTAGTATCCAGATCCTCCATGCAATGGGCTGCCAGCTCAGCCGGATCCGTCGTATTCAAATACCTTGCAGGTATAATCACATCGGTATCTACGTTATTTCCATATTTAATAACCTTACCCTGAACCTTCATAATTTATCCTCCATTTCTTGCTGTAGCTAAAGCATGCTTGATGCTGACCGGACGCTGTCCATAAATATCTTTAGCTATCTGAATATATTATGCTGCCTAAAGCTCCTGCGGCGATACAATTCTGCCTGCGATGGCTGTTGCTGCGGCAATGGCCGGACTTGCCAGATACACTTCGCTTTCAGGATGACCCATCCTTCCAACAAAATTTCTGTTTGTTGTGGATACTGCCCTCTCACCTTTTGCCAGAATACCCATGTGCCCTCCCAGACAAGGCCCACAGGTAGGTGTGCTGACTGCGGCGCCCGCATCAATAAATATGTCGAATAAGCCTTCATTCATAGACTGCTTCCAGATCTTCTGGGTAGCCGGGATAATGATGCACCTTACATCCGGATGCACCTTGCGGCCTTTAAGTACCTGTGCCGCAATCCGCATATCCTCAATCCTTCCATTGGTACAGGAACCGATGACTACCTGGTCGATTTTTACATCCCCAACCTGATCAATAGTTCTGGCACGGTCCGGCAATGGCGGAAACGCAACAGTCGGCTTAATATCTCCAAGCTCAATCACATATTCGGCACTGTATACCGCATCCTCATCAGCAGTATACACTTTGTATGGTTTTGTCGAATGCTCGGCAACATAGGTCAGAGTTTTTTCATCAACCTGGAAAATACCGTTCTTGGCACCCGCTTCAATAGCCATGTTCGCCATAGTGAATCTATCGTCCATGGATAAGCTGCTTAGTCCATCTCCCGTAAACTCCATAGACTTATAAAGCGCTCCGTCCACCCCGATCATCCCAATGATATGCAAAATGAAATCCTTGCCGCTGACCCACTTACCTGGCTTCCCTTTCAATTGAAACCGTATCGCTTCCGGCACCTTGAACCAGGCTTCGCCGGTAGCCATGCCAGCTGCCATATCCGTGCTCCCAATTCCGGTGGAAAATGCTCCAAGCGCGCCATAGGTACAGGTATGCGAATCAGCTCCGATGACAACGTCGCCCGGTACTACCAAGCCCTTTTCCGGAAGCAGCGCATGCTCCACTCCCATCTGTCCGATTTCAAAAAAATTAACAATGCCCATCTCTTTGGCAAATTCCCTTATATATTTCACCTGCTCTGCAGATTTGATATCTTTATTTGGAGTAAAATGATCGGGCACAATAGCAATCTTCGACTTGTCAAAAACGTGATCCATACCAATTTTACGAAACTCTTTAACTGCCACGGGCGTTGTTATATCATTTCCAAGCACCATGTCCAACCGGGCCATGATCAGCTGACCCGCTTCCACCCTGTCCAATCCCGCATGGTCTGCCAGAATTTTCTGAGTCATTGTCATTGCGCCGCTGCTTTTTTGATTGTTCATAATAAAAACCTCCACTCCCAGAAACTTCACTTATTCCTATGCTCTAAAACACCTTTATTATTCTCAAAAAGCTTTGATATCTCATTATACAGTCCAAAACATCAGGATTCTTCCTGTTATTTACCGTCATTGCGTAATAATTTACATGTTTTTTAACCTGATCCTGAGGCAGCGTCAATTCTCTCATCAAGAACGAAGCTTCATTTTTCTGTATTGAAGAGGCGTATAATTTGTGAACTTTTTAAACATTTCATTAAATCGCTGCTGGTTGGAGAATCCTACATTCAGAGCAATGTCACTGATTTTTTGGCCTGTATCCTCCAGCAGTTCTTTGGCTCTTTCGATACGTACCTTTAAAAGATAATTGATTGGGCTCATTCCGGTTTCTTCCTTAAAGGCCCTTGTAAAATAGCTTGGACTGAGGAATACAAATCCGGCGATATCCCCGAGAGAAATGTCACGCTCAAAGTTGGTATGGATAAAATTAATGGAAATGTTGATCAGTTCCTTGAGCTTAGGGCTTTTTGATTTGATACTGTTTTCCCACTCCATTTTAAGTGCGCGGGAAAGCAGCACAAACAGTTCCATGACAAGCAGGTAATTAAGAAACTCGCTGCCCGGTTCGCTGCTATCGCGCTCTTTCAGTATCCTGTTGAGCAAAACGACGATCTCATTCTTCTGGCTGACTTTGAGCGTAATATATGGCCCTGTCTCCTTGCTGCTAATGAAATTCAGAAAATCCTCAAGCGGTACTTCGGAAAATTTTCCATTGATTCTATTTTCAAAGGTAAAGTTCAGCACAATAAATTCGCAGCCACTTTCCGACTTCACAGTGAATTTATGGTACTGCAGCGGCTTAATGATAACGATATCATTCGGCCCAAGTTTAACATGACGCCCCGAAATTTCAAAGACAGCATACCCCTTTTTCATGTACACCATCTCATAATTCTCGTGTATGTTCGGCTCCATGGACCAAGTGATGTCTTGTATCCTTTCCAGAGTTTTTACAATTACCGGCAAAAAATTGGAGGAGTCTAACAAGCTTTCCCATGCCTTCGGTAAAAGCTTCTCCATTACATCACCCACTCTCAGAGTAAATTATACCATGAACTGTTTGTAAAAGAAAAATAATTTTATCTGCTTTTGTTGTTAACTTCCTCATTTTTGTGGTAAAATTAAATAACCTGTTATGTTAATATTTTATGTTATTGAAAGGGCAAACCGACTGAAAAGCCGGGACGCAAAGCCAGGAGTCTAAAGCATATCGCTATGATCGTCCGGTCGCCATATTTATTGTATGAGCGGCTTTTTTATTTGCCGGATAACAGGAAGGTTAACCACGTTTTCCTTAAAGCGAGGCTGAAAACAGAGAGCTTACCTCCATAATAATGTAAGCAATATTATTATTGGGGTGAGTGCTTATGTTAAAAACAAAAAATGTAGTCGCCATTATTACAATTATTGCAGTACTATCATTTGTATTCGGCAGTACCGTCATATTTGCAGATAGCTCTGCAGGTGAAGACATCCTCCTGAAAGCCAGTGACGCAGGCACAGTTTCATTTGGAATAAATGTTGTGGAAGGGCCCGGTACAGTATTGGCTAAACATCGTCGGGCGAAGTATTATACACTATAACTGAAAACGGCACATATACTTTTGACATGGGAACCAATATTACGCTGGAAGCAATCCCGGCAGATGGCTTCAAAAAATGGACCGGACAAGCTGTTTCAGGGAACACAGAAACAAATCCGTTAACTCTTAAGTTGGACAGCAAAAACATGCAGATTGTTGCCCATTTTAATCCAGCTCCCACAATGTACACATTGACAACCGGCGTAGAGGGTGATGGTACCATATCACCAGATACTCAGGAATATGAGGATGGTACCGTAGTACCTATAACCGCGACCCCCGCTTCCGGCTGGCACTTCAAAGGCTGGAAGGAAGGGAAGGGGTATTCCTCCCCTGTTGACGGCTCCATAGAGATGAACCGCGACAAAACCGTAATTGCGATATTCGAGAAAGATACTGAGCCTGAGCCTGAGGTAATAAAATACACCCTGACCACCGGCGTAGAAGGCGAAGGTACTATTTCCCCATCAACCCAGGAATATGAAGAGGGTACAGAAGTTGACATCACTGCAACCGCTGCGGACGGCTGGCATTTCAAAGGCTGGAAGGAAGAAGAGGGTTATTCCTCCCCTGTTGACGGCTCCATAACGATGGACGGCCACAAACACGTAGTTGCAATATTCGAGCAAGATGTTGTTCCTGAACCTGAGGTGATTAAATACACCCTGAACACCGGCGTAGAAGGTGAGGGCACCATATCACCGGATACTCAGGAATATGAGGAAGGTACGGTAGTTGCTATAACCGCGACCCCCGCTTCCGGCTGGCATTTCAAAGGCTGGAAGGACACAGATGGATATTTCTCCCCTGTTGACGGCTCCATAACAATGGACGGCGACAAAAACGTTGTTGCGATATTCGAGAAAGATGCTGAGCCTGAACCTGAGAAAATTATGTATACCCTGACCATCGGCGTAGAAGGTGAGGGCGCCATATCACCGGATACTCAACAATATGAGGAAGGTACGGTAGTTACTATAACCGCAACCCCAGCAGCCGGCTGGCATTTCAAAGGTTGGAAGGAAGAAGAGGGTTATTCCTCCCCTGTTGATGGCTCCATAACAATGGACGGCGACAAAAACATAGTTGCGATATTCGAGAAAGATGCTGAGCCTGAACCTGAGAAAACTATATATACCCTGACAACCGGAGTGGAAGGCAACGGTACCATATCACCGGGAACTCAGGAATATGAGGATGGTACGGTAGTTGCTATAACCGCAACCCCCGCTTCCGGCTGGCGTTTCATAGGCTGGAAGGAGGGAGAGGGGTATTTCTCTCCTGTTGACGGCTCAATAACTATGGACGGCAATAAAACCGTAGTTGCGAGATTCGCACGTAATTCGGCTCCATCGTCCAATAATTCTCCTTCTTCACCTGAGCCTTCTGATACTCCGGAGGAGGAGCAGATTGTTGATATACCAACTGAAGCAATTCCTGAAGGCAGTATCGATATTGACTCAGACAATACTGCGCAAGATGAAGATACTATAACGTTAGATAGCGAGGCAATACCGGAAGGAGATGCATTGCCGGAAAGCTTGCCCCAGACAGGCGGAATTCCTGCCGGAAGCCTCTATGGTCTTGGCGGTATACTTGCAGCAGCAGGTATATATCTGAGAAAGAAATATAAATAGAATTATTGAGGTTAGCAACCGTCCAACAGCATGATTCAGCTTTACATGACCACGGATAGTATTATTACTTAACTGGATGCAACACAGGAAATGGAGGCCTTCAGGCCTCCATTTCCTCAATTTCGATTGATGCGAGCAGCTTTTTTAGCTCCTCCACTTCGCCGGCGTTCAAGGTAATACCTTTGCCCATTTTTTCATGTGTCTCGTCCCAATCCCTGATATCCAGCTTGGGCTTGCGGTCATTCCAGCTAACAAAATTGACCTCCTTCTTCCACCCCTTGGTTCCCTCGCCGATCACACCGAGATGTTTTTTGATTTCATACTTTAATTCAGCCATTTTTAACCCTCCATTTGATTTAGTTTTACAGTAATCTGCACATTATGTCAATGACCTGTTAATCCGGCCTTAACTGCCTTTCATACCTCTTTCGGCCTTTCTCACATTTAATTATCCGGGATACAGGAAAGCTCCAGCTTCCCATTGTTTTTGGCATATGCAATGAATACCGCCTGTTCCTGCGTCACCTCAAAGGACACATACTTTGGTATACTTTCCGTTTCCGGAATGTCCACTCTTTTTGCATCCTCATCCAGTACGCCGGCAATTCGGATACCTTTTATAACTTTTACCCCGTTTGGCGCCGAAGAAGCATCCTCCACCTCATTAACCTCAAGAGGTTGATCCTGTCCGCCTCCATTATTCGGCACATATATGATATCTACATACTGGTTCTCTGTCAGTTGCCATGCATTTGCCTGATCTACCCTAAGCTCTGCGGATATCAGCCTTTTATTTATATCCTGCGCACGGATGATATCATCTTCATCAGGCAGCAGCTTACTCTTGAGCATCATTTCTCCTGCTTCGATGACCATTCCCGCACGCATGGCAACCGCTTCATCAATACTGTTCAGCGCATCCGGATGTACCGCATCACTGCTTATTTCTCTGACCTCCAGCATATTCCCGGTGATTACAGTATTTTTTTCGATACGCACTACGGCGCACACCACCTTTTGCTTTACATCCTCTCTGGAGGCATATGAAACGATAGTCATCTCCGCAGCTACCAGTACAATTAAAATGATAAGAGCAAGAATAATCCAACCAAACCTTTTCATCATTCACATCAACTTCCTGTTCTGTTATAGTTCCAGATATACTCTGTTTCCTGTTCTATCCTACTTATTAACCGGGATCTCAGAGTCTACATGCACCACGATATCTATATGATCCCTGCCTAGAAGCCTAAGTATCACAGTCCTGTATAGTGACGGTCTGACCGGTATACTGATACTGCTGTGCACAGAAGGCCGTAAAATGGATGTTCCGTTTGGGCAGGACTCCGGGAACCCACTTCGATATATCTCCAGCGAAACCACTTCAACGCGCCCTTCGGCTACAGAATCCGGAAGGGGATCCAGATCTTCATCCAAATTCAGGTTGTATCTCAATACCTTCTCATAAATATCCATTGCCTTCGGACGGGAAACATCCACCCCTGTCATGCCCAGCTTCACGGTATCCAGTGCATTATAAGCAGATATATTGGTCATATCGACTGAGTCCTTTATGATCCGAACCTTCTCCGACAATACATACTTTTCCATGACGGCAGAGAACACAGGCAATATCACAAAGATCAACAATGCTGCAGCAATGATCACTTCTGCTACCGCAGTTCCATCATGTCTCTTGAAGAACCGCATCAGTTCACCACCTTGCGTGACATAGTAGACTTGTCGTATACCATACGCACCGCAACATTTTCTCTCCTGAACAGTGATATTATTTTACTGTAGGTGTAATCCCCTTCCACACGCAGCGTCAGCATACCGCCCTGTCTGGCACCTGAGGTTGCTGTGATCACGATATCCGTCAGCCCCTTTTCCTCCAGCCCCGCTCGGAGCGTCTCCCTGTCCCCGGTACTCAACCCCCCGTCGTTCTCCATTTTCAGCAGAGCGCTCCTGCAGAGCATATCCAGTTCCGCCTTTACGGAAAGCGGAAGGAAGTATTCTATGAAATTTACCAGCAGGAAAACCATGATGATCAGCAGGATTCCTGTAACGATTGCTTTAACCGGCATATAGCACCTCCTCCTGAAAATAGATGTTGTCGAAAATTTCCTCATTGGGAAGATTATAATTCCCGAATTTCACACTTAGAACAACACGCTTGGTACTAACACCATCATCTGGGGCACGTGCAAAAGTGAAATTATGTTACAGAGAATAAACCGTCTGCGATATCTTTCCACCAACCTTCAAGCCCATCCATCATACTATCTGCAAGCCCTTTAAATCCCGGTATGATGATTAATCCCGCAATGATCAACGCCGCCGCAATACCAAGCAGCTCATTCATGCCAAACCCCCTATTGTCAACCCAAAGCCGCCCCTTCAAAAAAAGCCCCTTTACCTTCGCCATCAACTTGATTTTCATACGTTTCCCCCATTCATTTCATTTATTAATTTATGAATATGTTACCGATAGCTTCGCTAACTTCACTTAGCATCGGTACGATAATCATCACGGCCACAATGGCTACGTACACAGTAGCAGCGGCCACACTCCTGTTTCTGCAGCTGTCCGTCTCCGCCTGAACGTAGTTGAAGTATTTCTTGAACATTATATCTTCCTGCTTAGCCAGTAATTCCTTGTTATCACCTGTCTCAATTCCCTGCTTGATCGCAATGCACAAAGTCTGCGCCTCATGGGTGTCAAAATTGGATCTGAATTCCTCCAACGCGGCATCAATATCAAGCGTCAATTCATATCTGGCTGCCAATCTTACCAGAATGCCCCGCAGCTCCTTATCTTCCGTGACCTCATAGACACACCTGACAGCATCCGTTGGCTTAACGCCCGATGATATTTGGTTATGCAGGTACTTATAAATTTTATATATGTATTTCTGAAAACGCAGGTTTACCTTTCTCGTGCCAGCCTTCACAACCATTTCCATAACCACATTGATCAGTACTGCTGCAGCCATCGGTCTGACAATGTCGGGATAATTCAGGCAGAGAGCTGCAATAAATACAATTGGTGATAAGACAAATCTAACACTCAGATACACAAATGCTGCATGTTCGCCTATATAACCTGCCTTTTGCATCTTTACCTTTGCTTTTTGGTAAATCCTCTCACCTCTAAGCCGCTTTTCACAGGCTGTCAATCCCTGACCAATCAATACAGAGCACCTTTTGTGCAATGAGCTTCCATCGCTTCTGGTTCCAAGTGCGGCCTTTACCTGCCTCGAGGTTGCCAGACACATTTTACGGGAAAGCATGACGCTAAGAAAAATGTCGGCAAGTCCAAGTACGAAAAATAATATTGCTTTTTCACGCAACAGTTCTATCATCACGTATGACTACACAGCCTTCCTAAATTTTAAGTTTAATTCTTCACAGTCCGAACTTCTGAACTCCCCACAGACCTAACTTCTAAACTTCATAATGCCTGCCGTCAGATAAAATCCGAATGCATACAATCCGCTGAACACCATAAGCAGCAGCTTGCCGTTTGTCGTATGCAGGTAATAGGAGTTGATCTGCGGAGTAAAATTAATAAAAAAATAAGCTATGGCCAATACCCCGAACATGATGAGGTATATCAGCATTCTGTCCTTATACGTAGAGATCTTGCGCCGGTTGTATTCTTCGTCAATTTTATAGAACTGGCTTTCCAGATTTGACAGAAGCTTTACAATATCTCCTCTGTTTTTCATACTAAGCTTAATATTGATTATGAAATCCCTGAACTGCGCATTATCAACCTTCATCTGCAGGATATCCAAAGCCTGTGCAGGATCCATGCCCCTGCTCACCTGTATGACCATGTCGCGGATAAATGACCTGAGAGGCTCCCCAATGCTTGCTCCCAGGGATTTTTCAAATGCATACATGATATCCTCCTTTACAGAACACCATCGGCTGAGGACGGACATGTACTCCGACAGATTTCTTCGGACAACCTCTGAATTATATCGTGACAGCAATTCTAAACCAAAAAGGGGAACAATGGCAATAATTCCGCTGATGACAGCCGCAGACGGTAAAAACTCTAAAAGCTTGTAAACCGGCCCATATGCGACAACGAATATTAGAATCATCACAAGCAGTAGGATGCTTACATTCATGAAGGGTATGTAATGCCTGATATTTGATTTCTCAATATACAGCAGTTCAAAGCGTCTCAGAATGCCTGATTCATTTACGTACCCCGACCGGTATTTCTGTGCTGCGGCATGGCGGATATAGTCACTCTCTTTACGCATCCAGCCCTTTAGCCGTTCAAATTTTATCCCTCCGAACCTGGTTGGAGCTTTCATGCTTCTGACAATTACCACAGCCAGAGCTATATCCGCAAGAAATAAAATTATTAAGCAAATTATTTGAGCATTCATTGGACCAAGTCTCCTCACATATAAATATCAAGCAAAAGTTTGCAAAAAAACAAACTATCAAAAACTTTTGCAGACATAATTGACATTTAAAGCCCATTGCAGACATAATTGACATTTAAAGCCCATCGCAGCTATTTTCACACTTCGGAGGCTTGCAGTTTAGCTACGACATTGCATATAGCCTGTGATATTGAAATGTGTCGCTTATGCTGTCATAGCCATTTACCTCAAGCACCTCCACCACCTTGAACTCTTTAAGATAAAAGATCACATTGATACTCCTGCCCAGCATTTCCTTTATCGTTCTCTCACTTTCACCGATGTTGCCGCCCTTACTAAGCGTAAGCAGGCGTGCGAATGCATCTCCCGCGCTTTCAGAATGTGTCGTGGCAACGCCTCTGTGACCTGAGTATGCAGCCTTTACAAAGTCCCATGCCTCGTCTCCGGTAATCTCTCCTACACAGTATGAATCCAGAGACATTGTCAAACCGTCTCGAACCAGATCCTTAAGTGTAACAGGCCTACCTCCCTCGTTTTGCTTCTTCATTCTCTGCTCGATACAGTATGGCTTGTCCGGGTATATCTCAGCATCAGACTCAACTATTAATACCCGCTCCATTTCAGGCATTGCATTGATGAATGCTCTCATCAGGGTTGTTTTTCCGGCTGCGCCCTTCCCACAAAATATGACTGATGCATCGCTAAGCGCAAGCTTTACAATTAATCGGTGAAGTTCCTCATCCAGCATGCCGAGCCTTTTTAGTTCCATAAGCGTATAGCTTTCCTTCCTATGCTTACGGATGCTTATAGCAGGTCCCGCAATATTCCTGGGTTTTATGGAAACATTGATTCTCAGTCTGTATTTTTCATCTGTCACCCTGCAATGACTGTCATTTTCATTTAGTATTCCTCCGTTTCTTATAGCAACCAGCTTGCAATATGTATCAAATATCTTTTCACTTCCGAAATTAACAGGAACCTTACTGCGGATTCCGTGCCGCTTGATGACAAATTGGTTATAAAGTGTCCCGTCGATATCAGTAATGTCCGGTTCATCAATATATGGCTGCAACGCTCCATAGCCAAACATAAAATCCAGCACCTTCCGGATCAGCTCATCCCTGTGCAGGCCACAATGATATTTGTGTGAATCAATATTCTTGATAATCGCTGTCTCAAGAATGCATCTATCCGCCAGCCCGCCGGACACATCCGCTACGAGTCCGGGGCATTCCTTCAGAATATCATTTGTGATGCAGGATACGATCGTATTTAGATCTTCAGTACTGTGGGACTGGGCCGTCCTGTTTTCATAAAACAGTTTGTGATGTGATTTTACTACAGGCATTTCATTTCTCCTCCAAATTCAGGGTCTCTATCTGACCGAGCGCTGCCACAGATACGACCGGCAATGGCACGAAGCCTGTGCAGCGGTCCTGTTGCCGGTAAAAGGCCAAGCCTTTTAAGCAAAAGTATATAGTCATCAACAACCTCTTTTTCCATATGGCTGATATATGCACCCCTCAAGCTTCTATACATTGCGCGCCTTTTACTGGCGGATACCTTGCAAAGCAAATTCCCTCGTGTCGCAGACCTGGCTTCATCCAGCCCAATTCCGATTGCCTTGTCATAATCAAAAAGAACAAATTGAGTATTCTCAGCCGGGAGATGCTGCTTTTCTTCAAGAAAGGCTATATAATTATTGAACTCTCTCAACTGATCCACATCACCCCTGACAGCCACGATATTGATATCCGAACGGAGCAGTGCGGCCAGTGTAAATGCATCATAGATAAACCTGTTAACCAGAAGTATGGTAATGTCGCAGGTGCGGTAGCATTTGTCGATCAGCTTGGACACACTGTCCTCACTATAATATTCATAATTATCCAATCTGTAATTCCCGGTAATGATATGGAGGTTCTTCATATCCTTTCTGGTCACAGACGCCTTCTTTATCACTCCCGCGGTCAGCATTCCCTTCCCAGCGGCATCCATCAATGTATCCAGCCCTGAATGGCCATATATGTCTATATGAGCAGACTTTGCAGGAAATTTTTTAATGCCCAGAAACAAGTCTGCTTTAGGAGCAAGCAAATCCATATCCACCAGCAAGACCTCACTGTTTGTATATTTTGCAGCCATATACGCAAGCTCACAGCCAAATTCCGCATTATCCCATATGGAGATAACCAATTTCCTAAAGCTATGCCCTGAACCAAATGAGTGATCATTGGTTTCTTCAGGCATTCCTTCCTTGCCGCCTGTCTCCTTGGCCGCGGCATCTGTAGATATCTGCAGATTTTCAAGCTCTAAAAGCAACTCAGCCGCACTTTGATAACGTTCATCAGGGTTGTCACAGGTGCATTTCAAAATGACCGACTCCAGTCCTGCGGAAATACAAGCATCATAAAAACGAACAGCCTTCAGCCCATACGGAGGTTCAACGGGACTCTTCCCTGTTAATAGCTGATGAAGGGTAACGCCAAGGCTATATATGTCAGATACAGCACTGGTCTGTCCGGTTCCATACTGTTCAGGAGCGGCATACCCCCGTGTACCTATATATACAGTGTCCGTATCGTTCTCCGCCTTGTATTCCCTTGCAATTCCGAAATCAATCATTTTTAAAATTCCGTTTGATGCAAGTATAATATTGGAAGGCTTCATATCTCTGTAGATGATCGGATTTGGCTGGAGCGTATGAAGATAGTCCAGCGCCTTGCATAGCTGAATTGCCCAGTCGACAACAATTTCCTCGGCAATTTTTCCTTCGACAGCAAGTTTTTGATCCAGAGATATACCGTCAATATAATCAGATATCAGATAAAGCTTACCATCCTGTTCCAGAATGTCGAATAATACGGGTAATGCCGGGTGGTCCAGTTTTTTCAACAGTTTGGGTTCCGCCATCAGATCGATCCCGGAATCCTCACGCCTGCAGATTTCTTTTATGGCCCAAAATGTTTCCGTGTTTATGTTCCTTGCCAGGTAAACCGTCCCCATACCTCCCCGGCCAAGTATTTTCTCGATTACATATCGTCCGTTGAAAAAATCGCCTATTTCCATTATGATACCTCATTTGGAATATTTTGTTATTTACTTGTGTCTAATCTTATCACAGAGTAATAACAATTTCTATACTTATTTGTTAAATTTTTCTTTTTTGGAGAGTTATTCGCCTCAAATGCCCTTATTTCGCTGAAAATAAGCAATATAAAAATCGAATAAGTACGGGAAATATTACATAGAGGAATAATCTGAAGAGCTGAAATCAGGAATGAATTGCTCCGATGCGGATTCCCGCTCCTGAACATACCCATTGAGGCCCAGCCTGATAAATCTGTTCATGACCTT
>JAEYON010000146.1 GCA_023411645.1 Bacillota bacterium
ACATCGCACTGACATGGCACCCATGGGCTTTTAACGCCGTAAGCAATGAAACTTCCCTGGCAAATTATCAGGTGGCCTACCGGTTTAAGGGCGTGAGTGCGCACGCGGCATCAACTCCGCATCTGGGGCGCAGTGCATTAGATGCCGTGGAATTGATGAATGTCGGCGTCCAGTTTTTAAGAGAGCACATGATAGACGGGGCCCGCATTCATTACGCCATTACCAATACAGGCGGTTTTTCTCCAAATGTTGTTCAGTCTGAAGCCGAAGTGCTTTATCTGATTCGCGCACCCAAAATCCAACAGGTACAGGCATTGTTTGAGCGCATAAATAAAATCGCTGAGGGCGCTGCACTCATGACTGAGACAACGATGGAATATGATTTTATAAAGGCCTGTTCGAATTTGGTGGTCAACTCGGTTCTTTTGGATGTTTTGCAGGCATCTATGGAAGCTTTAACGCCCCCTGAGTACGACGAGCAGGAAATATTGTTTGCGAAAAGCATCATAGATAGTTTTGAAAACTCATCTAGCCCTTACGAAGCTCAACTAGCGCGATATAAAAAAGAAGATCAAGTATTTATTCTTAGTCAAATGGAAAAACCGATTTATGACTTTGTCACACCCGCTTCTGTAGTAGAAGGCTCTCTCGGCGGTTCAACCGATGTTGGTGATGTTAGCTGGATATGCCCTACAGCACAAATATTGGTTACGACTAAAGCGGCGTTTACGCCGGGGCATTCCTGGCAAGAGGTTGCGCAGGGCAAAAGCACCATGGCGCATAAGGGGATGCTTTACGCAGGGAAGGTACTGGCTGCCGCTGCAATCAATCTATTAGAAAAAACCGATTTAATACATCAGGCAAAAGAAGAACATAAAAGGCGCCTCAACGGTGTTGTGTATAATTCTGCTATTCCAAAGCAGGTCAAGCCACGTGCTATTACACCCAAAAAGTAGCCTAGCTACGTTGTTGTTATGATGCCGCAATTGGGAAATGTACTCCAAAACGGCCATATAACATAATTATTTTGTAAGGAGGATTATTTTATGAGCGCATCTGCCCCTGCCGCCCAGAAAAAGTCTGCAGTTGACCGCTTTCTTGATGGTATTGAGAGAGTGTGTAACAAGCTGCCTCCCCCTGCTATTTTGTTCTTCTGGTTGTTTCTTATTGTCGGCGTCATCGGTGCTATTTTTACCCTATCTGGTATCACTATGGTCAACCCAGCAAACAAAGAGATCGTCGCATCTCAAAACCTGTTCTCTGAAGACGGTTTAAAGTGGTTGCTAGATAACCTTGTAAAGAACTTTACCGGTTTTGCCCCACTGGGTCTGGTTATAACCATGACGCTGGCTATCGGTATGTGTGAAGAGTCTGGCATGATTCTCGCGATGCTCCGCAACAGCCTGCGGAATGTTCCGCCAGCCATCGTACCTTATGTTATCGCTTTGGTTGGAACATGCGGCAACATCGCCTCAGATACCGCAATGATTATCGTTCCTCCTATGGCGGCTATCGTTTATCTTGGTGTACATAAGCATCCGGTTGTCGGTATGATCGCCGGTTATGCGGGTGCGCAGGCAGGCTTTACCGCTAACCTGATGATAGCTGGTACCGACTCACTGCTGCAGGGGCTGACTAACGAGGCCATAAAGGGCTTTATGGGTGATAAAGCTTACATGGTCGACGTTACCTGTAACTGGTTCTTTATGTTTGTGTCCACCTTCTTATGTTCCATTGTTATCGGTGCAACCTGTGAGTATCTCGTTGAGCCACGCTTTGGCAAATACGAGGGTGAGGGCGGCGGAAAGCTTGAAGCTGTGTCCGGCCTTGAAAAGAAGGGGCTTAATGCAGCAGGCATCGCTGCATTGATTTACATTGCAGTCATTCTTGTCGGCTTCTTTTTTGGACCGCTTGCCAAAATCGGTGAAGACGGTAGCCGTGCGTTTGTCGGTTCTCCGCTGCTTAACGGTCTGATTCCTGTTCTGTTCTTCTTCTTTAGCATCTGCGGTCTTGCTTACGGCTTTGCTACCAAAACCTTTAAAAACTCTACGGACGTTAATAAGGCAATGGTTAAGCAGATGAGCGCAATGGGCGGATACGTTATTTTCTGCTTCTTCTGCGGACAGTTTAACTCGTTGTTCAACTGGACCAAGCTGGGCACGATGTTGGCGATTTCGGGCGCTGAGTTCCTTGAAAATGTCGGCTTTACCGGGGTTCCAATGTTCGTTTCCTTTATTCTGATTTGCGCCTTCGTTAACCTGTTTGTTTCCTCAGGCTCCGCCAAGTGGGCAATTTTTGCACCGATCTTTGTTCCTATGTTTATGCTGCTTGACATCCATCCCGGCTTCACTCAGTTGATGTACCGTTTGGGCGACTCGCCTTCTAACTGCTTTACACCCATGAGCCCCTATATCTGGATGGTTCTGAGCGTAGCACAAACCAAGTATGACAAGGATATTAAGATTGGCACATTGGTTTCCAACCTGATTCCGATTGCTGTTATCCTACAGGTTATCTGGATTGTCTTCTTTATTATCTGGTACCTCACCGGTTTGCCGATCGGTCCTGGCGTCACTTCCGTACTTCCCGCCGGCATTTTGTAAGTTGCTTTCGTGATTTGATGTAATCTCTAACGGCCCCGGCCAAAAGGCCGGGGCCGTTAATTTGCAACTGTACGAAGTGAGCCTGGAGCCAAAAAAATGGCTTAAGGGCAAGCTGACGCTCCGCTGTTGGCAGTGTATTACAAAGCGATGCTGCAGTTTGCGCCATCGCTTACCAATTGTAACATTTCATTATTTATGGTAAAATTAATTTGCTTTGGCGAATACTTGGGAAGCGATGCGCATCCCGAGAGAAATTGTTTGAGCACGTGATTTCCTCTGCTGCTAGCCTGTGTGCTTAGCTGCCTCTGAGCGTAGTCGCAAATCTTATTTCAGAAAGGATGCTTACAATGCCCCTTCAGGACTTCCAAGCTTGGAAGCTACACACCTGGCAGGATTATACTTACTTCTTTGTTATTCTTATTTCCTGCTTTGTTGTGTTTTATTTAATCACCCGTAACATTACCAAGCGCCGAAATGATGCTTCCGCCTGCAAGCGTGTGCGAAAAAAGCTTAAAATAAAAGGCGCTAAGGTTTACCATGATGCGACCTTTGAAATCAATGGGCAGCGTCTTCATTTTGATCATTTGCTTGTGGATGCTGCGGGCATTGTGGCCGTACGCTCAATCGGATGGGGCATTCGTATCTACGGTTCTGCCGATGATGTTACCTGGAAGGCTTCAGACAATAAACACGAAAACGTTATAATTGATAACCCCATACGTGTTTTACATAAAACTTTTGACTCACTGCTGCGCTATTTGGCACAGGGTAATATCTACGGCGTAAATATTGAGCCACTTGCGGTGTTTGCTGACCCATTCGCACCACCGGAGCTTTACCTTGGACGCGACTCAAACTGTATCGTATTTACACAGTTGGGTTCCTGGGTTAAGCAGCGCCGTATGCGTGCCGCGGGTAAAAGCGCCAAACTGGACGTGTCCGCGGTTGCAGAACAGCTAAACAAAGCACTTGTCAAATAATTGTAGTTATTTGTCCGTGATATTTCTGTTATAGCGCGACATTCCAAGAGAAGCGGTTTCTTATTAAAGTATCCACTGTCTATATACGCAAAAAGTTACCTGCCGCACAAGACTAATCGTTCATTTTTATAATGGCATTACAACACTATCCCATGGGATGCTCATGACATTCTACGTGCCCTAGATAAAAATATGATGCTTCCCTAATCAAAATCAAGGCAGCCGATACTTATGCAGTATCAGCTGCCTTTTCTGTTGATATGGATTAATCGAGGAGCATACGGTCGTTATCCAAATCTTTAGCTGCTGCGGCACGAAATCGCTCAAGAAGGCCGTTTACCGTCATGCTTTTACGATCTTCTCCTGAAATGTCCAACACAATATTGCCCGCATCCATCATAATTGTTCTGTTGCCCAACTCAAGGGACGAGCGCATGTTGTGCGTAATCATCAGACAAGTAATTTTGTTTTCATCCACAATGCTCCGTGTCAGTGCCAGCACCTTTTCGGCAGTAGCAGGGTCAAGCGCGGCGGTATGTTCATCCAACAACAAAAGCTTTGGCGTAATCAGAGTTGCCATCAGTAGCGTCAGTGCTTGCCGCTGCCCGCCCGAAAGCAGCCCCACAGGCGAGGTCATCCGGTCTTCCAGCCCCAAAGAGAGTGCAGCCAGCCTTTCTTTAAGATAACGCCTATCCTTAGCAGCAAGGCCAAATGGTGACGAATGCCTCCCGGTACGCATATAAACGAGTGATAGGTTTTCTTCAATTGTCATATTGGGTGCAGTTCCAGAAAGCGGATCTTGAAACAACCAGCCGATAGAACACGCACGCTTATAGTCCTTTTTAAAGGTAATATCCTCCCCGTCG
>JAEYON010000179.1 GCA_023411645.1 Bacillota bacterium
ACAATACAGAATGCAATTGAGATGGTATCTTCAGAGAGAGCAAAACTCGGTGCTTACCAGAACAGACTTGAACACACGATCAACAACCTGGGTACTTCCTCTGAAAACCTGACAGCAGCTGAATCCCGTATCCGTGATGTTGACATGGCCAATGAAATGATGGCGTACACCAAAAACAACATCCTCACCCAGGCAGCTACTGCAATGCTGGCTCAAGCCAATCAGCAGCCTCAGGGCGTTCTGCAGCTGTTACAGTAATTTATACGCAGACAATGGATTCGGAGTCGGGGGAACTTTCCCCCGGCTTTTTCTTTAATAAAATGAAAACAACAGGAGGCTATGCGATGTCACAAAATGAGATCAGGATTCTTGCTCCGCAGTATATGGCAAGGTTCACCTGTAAAGGGAGTGAATGCGAGGATACTTGCTGCAAGTTCTGGAGGATAGACATAGATTATGAAACCTATAAGAAATACTTAAAAATCACAGATCCTAAACTAAAATATCTCGTCAAAGAGAACGTAATAAGATACAAAGCAAACTCTGATAAGAACAAGTATGCCTATTTTAAATTAAAGGATGACAAGCACTGCGCCTTTCTTGATGAAGACGGCCTTTGCAGCATACAGAGAAAATACGGGGGCTCATTTTTGTGCAGGGTGTGTCAGACATATCCGCGAAGGCATGTGGGAGTTGATAACACTCTTGAGAGATCAGGAACCGTCTCGTGCCCGGAAATAGCGAGAGTAATACTTTTTGATGAACACCCTATGGAATTTGATGAATATTTTGAGAAAACCGGGGATCGTATTTCTACCGAGCTCAATGTGACAACATCTGACGAAAGTATTTCGGGAAGACCTTTGCTAAGGTTTTTGTGGCCGATAAGAGAGGTTTGCATTGATATTGTGCAAAACAGGTCTTATTCGATAAGTGAACGGCTAATACTTCTTGGATTGTTTGCAAACAAACTGGAGATATTGAAGAGTGAAGGAAATTGGGATGCATTACGGCAGCATATTAACATATATGGCAATATAAGTAAAAATGAAAATAATAATCCTATACTTGATAAAATTCCTTCGGATGGATTCCTGCAATTTAAGATGATTATGGAGATGCTCGTATTACGGTTGAGATTTGCCGACATATCTGATTCTTTCAAGAACATACTGAAGGAATTCAAGGATGGTATCGGATATTTTGATGGGATTACAATTCAACAGGCATTTTCCAACTTTGTTGAAATAAAAGCGGAGTATGGTAATAGTTTTGATGAGCAATTTCCGCAAGTATTTGAGAACTATTGTGTTAATTATATATTTTCCAAGGTTTTCCCCATATATCCCTCGACTAACCCGCTGGAGAACTTTATCCGCCTCGCTATGGAATACGCAATAATGAGAATGTTTCTTATCGGAGTGGGAGCTTATCATCAAAAATATGACCAAGCAATCGTTCAGAAGGTTTTTTCAGGCATTTCTCTGACAATAGAACACAATTCTCATTTTATGGATTTTATGGTTGAGTCAATAAAAAATCTGCAGGGGGATAAACTTGCATTTGTTACTGTCTTAGTTCAAGGCTAGTTTAATTAAGTTTAATATAAACTTATTTAGTTTTTTGACGATATTATATATAGATATTTATGTTCTTTTTCACGGATGGAGGGATTCAGTATGAGAATTGATGGCACGGAGGCCATTTCCTTTGTTTCACCAATACATAACAGCGCTGATATACCTGTAACCAGAGTCAATGCTGACAGAGCTGTTGCCGGTGCCGGTAGTAAGCCGACGCAATTCGGTTCACCCGATCTAAATGAATTTGAAAGAAATGTGCTTCCTATTTCGGAGCAGGTTGTTTCTGACGCACTGGAAAAAGTGAATAAATTATTGGCAGGATCCAGCAGAAAGTTTGATATTTCTGTACACGAAGAGACAAATGAAATCATGGTAAAAGTGATTGATTCAGAGACAAACAAAGTAATTAGAGAAATCCCACCGGAGAAAATACTTGACATGGTTGCAAAGCTGTGGGAATTAGCCGGTTTATTTGTGGATGAGAGAAGGTGAGTATATGGCGATTAATAGCTTGAACTTAATGAACTCAAGAATGCGCTTGACAGGCCTTGGAGGAAGCGGTCTTGATACTGATACTATTGTAAAACAATTGATGGATGCTGAAAGAATACCTTTGACCAGGTTACTACAGAAAAAACAGGCAGCCGAGTGGAAGCAGGAGGCCTACAGGGATATAACAAATAAGCTGAGAGAATTAAAGGACACTTATTTCAATCTGGCTAAACCCGCCAGCAATCTGATGTCAACCGGAAGCTTCCAAAAGTATATCGGAACATCAAGTGACAGCAAATATGTTACCGTTTCAGGAAGCAGCAACTCTGTAGCAGGTTCTCATACAGTAACTGTTTTAAATCTGGCCACATCAGGTAAGGCTGTCAGCTCAAAGGGTGTGACCGGCGCGCTTCAAGGCGGAGTCGTCAGCGATTTTAATCTTTCAGGAAAAACAATCAGCATAACACTGGATGGTGTAACAAGAAAAATTTCCCTTGACAATTATAACAGCCTTGGAGACGACATTGTTACGAAAGCCGGAACCGGACTGCAGGATTTGGTAGATAAAGCCTTCGGAGCCGGTAAGATTGTTGTAAGTTATAATGATACCACTGACAGGATTTCATTTGATACGGCCAATGGCGCCAGCAGGTTGACCCTTTCCGAAGATTCATCAAATGACGGCCTTGCTGCTCTCGGGTTTAATTCCGGTGCAACAAACAGGATCGACACAGGGAGATCACTTGAAAGCCTGAGCACCTATTTTGCTAATGGCCTGACGTTTAACGCAGAGGGAAAACTGAAATTCACCATTAATTCAAAAGAATTTACGTTTGACAAGTCTGTCTCTTTGTCAAGCATGATGAATACAATTAATGCAGATGCTGACGCAAAGGTAAACATTAATTATGACGAAGTATCGGATAAATTTGTAATTACAGCAAAGCAGCAGGGCTATGGCAACAACATTAACATCGGCGCAGATCAGGAAGGAAACTTTTTCGGTGCGGGTGGGGCTTCCGGAATTCTTACGGGCAATGCTACTACAGAGAATGGAGTAGATGCTGCTGCAATCATTGACGGACAGCGTGTAACCAGGAGCAGCAACACCTTTACGTTGAACGGAGTGACCTATACACTGGTAAAAGCCCATGCTAATCCTGCGACAGATAGTGAGACTGTATCTCTTACAGCAGATACGCAAAAGATTTTTGACAATATAAAAAGCTTTGTAGATAAATATAATGATTTAATTTCTTATATCAACACAAAGCTGACAGAAAAGTATGACAGGAATTATCAGCCTCTGACAGATGAGCAAAAGGAGGGAATGTCAGAGGAGGAAATCAAGAAGTGGGAGAGTAAGGCTAAAACCGGCTTGCTGAAGAACGATCCCATACTCGAGAGCATTGTATACAACATGAGAAAAGCTTTGTCCGACCCTATTTCAGGTTTATCGGCAGATCTCTCCAGCATTGGAATTAAAACGGGCAACTATAGTGAAAAAGGAAAGTTGACCATTGATGAGGATAAGCTTAAAGCTGCTATAGAAAATAACCCGGATATTGTCTCCGATTTGTTTACAAAGAGATCCGGCATTGACTACAGCAGCAGCAATTCTGCATCACAACGGGCTGAAAGATACTCAAATCAGGGATTTGCACATAGGATATCTGATATTCTTAATGATAATATCAGAACTGTCGGCGGAAAAGGTGTGCTGCTTCAAAAGGCCGGGATGGAAGGGGACGCTACCCAATATGACAACATACTTTTCAAACAGATCGACGAGTATGATGATGATATTGATGCCCTGACGCAGAAGCTAATAGCTAAGGAAGATGCCTATTATGCGAAGTTTTCGGCACTTGAAGAATATATCTACCAGATGAGCGTACAAAGTGATTGGATTTATTCTCAATTCACCAGTTCAAAATAAGACAAAGATGATTATTGGAATAAACCTGTAAAATTAAATTTTGTTTTGGAGGCAATCTATGGCGCTGAATAAAGCATATAACCAATATAAGGAAAACTCAATCTTTACTGCTACACCTGAGGAATTGACGCTGATGTTATATAATGGGCTGGTAAAGTCTATAATGCAGGCACAAAACAGTATTGAACACAATGAAGTCGAAAAGGCGTACAATTCATTGGTGCGTGCCCAGGATATTCTACAGTATTTCCGGAACACACTGGATATGAAATATGATCTTTCAGAAGGCCTGGACGCTTTATATGAATATATGTTCAGAAGGCTTGTGGAAGCAAATATAGGGAAGGATCAGGCGATTATCAACGAAATCCTCGGGATGGCCAAGGAGCTTCGCGATACATGGGCTCAGGCAATGAAGCTTGCAAAACACCCACAAAAGCCGCATCTGATAACACAGGAGTAGGAGATGAATACTTCGCCGGAGAAATATATTGAAAGATTGAATGAGCTTTTACTTAAGAAAAAGGCTCTGTTTAGTGAAATATTAGAGCTGACAAATGCCCAAACGGGAGTAATTACCGAAGATGGGCTGGACAGCTTAAATGAGCTGATTAATAAGAAGCAGCAAAAGATTGATAATATTGACAAGCTGAATGAGGAATTTGAGATCTATTATTCCAGGTTCAAAGCTGTATTGGGTATATCTAATCTGGAGCAGCTTGATACAGCCGGGCTTGGTGAGGCAGCTTTAACAGGCGCAAAGCGGCTGAAGGCTTTGACTGCGGAAATAACGGATGTGATCACGCAGATCAGTGAAATAGAAAAAGTGAACAGCAAAAAAAGCAACGATTTGCGAGAACAGCTTGGTAAAGAGATAAAAAGAATCAATCAGGGTAAAAAGGTAAACAATGCGTATAATCCGGAACCGTTTAACACACCTTCTTATTTTCTGGACAAGAAAAAATAGAACACGGTTGTCTCAGGATTTTTATCACTCCTCCTCGGGGTATACTTTTTCAAGAAAGGCGAATACTTTACTCAGGTATTCGTCTTTATTTTGTGTGAAACCGTCAGCATGCCCATCGCCCTCTCTCTGCCAGAATTCGGCTCCGGAGGAATTGAGCGCCGAGTATTTCTGAAATAGTTCAATACTGTTCACCACCGGGATCAGCGGGTCATCTTTTGAGTGAATGAGCATCAGGTGAGGAGGATTTTCGGCTGTCAGCGCATTTAAAGGGCTGGCGTTTGCAGTGTCTATGCTGCCCGTAATTTCGATGCCAAGGGTTATGGTCCTGTTGAATGGAAATGCCGGCATATGAGTCCATTGGTCGAGGCTTGCCAGGAAGTAGGTATGCAGATCTGAATATGGGCTGTCGGCAATAACCGCATCAACCTTGCTGCTTTCAGCGGCTGCAAGAATAGCGGCTGACGCACCCGTGGAAAAGCCCATAAGCGTAATGTGTTCTGCTCCCTGTGAACTTACATATTTTATGGCGGCTTTGACATCTTCCTTTTCATTATATCCGAAGGTACAATCCTTGCCGCCGGATTCTCCCGAGTTTCTCAAATCAAAGGCAAACACACTGTATCCCTTGTTTAAAAATACCTTTATCAAATCCACCGTCTCAATGCCGAACTGGAGTCTGTTGCTTCCATAAGAGTGCACCATGACAACTGCCTTGTTGCTATTTTTAGACTGAAAAAACCAACCCTTCAGAATGATCTTGCTGTCGGTTCCCTTAAAACTAATATCTCTGTATTCGGGTACTATATTAGAAGAAAAAGTATCGAGCGGCTTTTTATCAGGATGAAGAAGTCCCCAGCTCTTGTATCCTGATAGAACTACAATCGCTACTACAGCGAGAAAAAGCAAAACGACAAAGGTCAGCACGATTTTTCTTGTCCTGTGCGTTTTTTTGACCGCATATGTTACTCCGCTTATCCTCATTTCGCAATCCTCCCCTGCTTTGGCACTGTATTGACACTGACAGCGATTAACCTTATTATATTTTTAATTAAAACTATTGTAAAGGCAAATCCGTTATGTTGTGCAATAATTGTGCCAGATCATGTAATATAGACAGAATAAAAAGGAGAGGCTTTTGCGCAATGGGAGAGAATCCCGTTGTTGCGAAAGCTTTTCTGCACAGGTGGGAAGAACCGTGCATCAGCGGGAGCAGAGGCTCCGGAACGGTATTTTTCTCCGGATGCACTTTAAGATGTATATTTTGTCAGAACCATGAGATCAGTCAGAGCGAATGTGGAAAGGAAATAACCGCTGCCGAGCTGGCAAATATTTTTCTCTCATTGCAGTCAAAGGGAGCACATAATATCAACCTTGTGACGCCATCACACTTTATTCCTGCCATTCGTAACGCTCTGATCATAGCAGGGAAGGATTTGCATTCCGGGACGGATAGAAATAAAACGATGAAAATGACGCAGCAGCAAAGGGAGCCTGACCGACTAGACATACCCGTCGTGTACAATACGAATGGTTATGAAAGCATGGAGGGACTGACGCAGATGGAAGGCCTGATTGATGTATATCTTCCGGATCTTAAATATGTCAGCTCAGATCTGTCCCGTGAGTACTCCGGTGCGGAGGATTATTTTGAGAAGGCGTCAAAGGCAATCACCGCGATGTATAGGCAGGTGGGATCGCCCCTCCTTGATGAGGACGGTATTATACAGCGTGGGCTGATTATCCGTCATCTGGTCCTGCCGGGACATGTCAATGATACAATAAAGGTACTTGACTGGATAGCGGGAAATATTCCTGAGGCTCACGTAAGCCTAATGAGCCAGTATATACCGTGCCATATAGCCCGCGACCATCCGGTACTCGGCAGATGTCTTACCAGATATGAATATGAAAAGGTCATGAACAGATTTATCAGGCTGGGCCTCAATGGGTATGTTCAGGAGCGGGAATCCGCATCGGAGCAATTCATTCCTGATTTCAGCTCTTCAGATTATTCCTCTATGTAATATTTCCCGTACT
>JAEYON010000009.1 GCA_023411645.1 Bacillota bacterium
GAAAGCTTCATGTTCTCTCGCCTCCACACTGAACGGAAAATATAAATCCATTTCCCTTTTTAATTCCTAGTAAATTACTCGGTTATTGAAATAAGAATAGCACTATACTTTGCCAATGTCAATAAAATTATTAAAGTTTATTCACTAATGTGAAAATCATGGAGTAATATTCAGAGAATATATGGGTACAGTGCAATAGCGGAAACAAGAGCTTCATTCGCAAGAGCTGTATTGCGCTAAGTTTCCTTTATTGCAATGTACCCACAATGGTGTGAACCAGTATCCAATCATTTTTGACCTACAACAGGAAGGGTTGAACCGCCATGAGGCATTAGCAGCACGCATGCGTCGTCTCCAAGAGCGGAAAACGCGTTGGACAACGCCGCATCCATACTGTCGAAGGGCTCCATATACAGCCTTTTTGACATTTCACGGGGCATGTCTGATACAATAAAGACCCGGGCTTTCTTTTCGACCAAAGCAATCGCTGCGGCCTTGTGTCCTCCCAGTTCAAAATTTTCTCTGATCTTCGTGACCAGATCGTCAGGCGAGGTGGAAGTATTGATCCATCGTTCAAAAACAGATTCCCCATAACCTTCCGTACAAGCAGCAAGCAGGATGATAATACCGCCGTCGCGAACAGCGTGTTTGGCATTGTCCAGGGCCTTTTGCGCCTGGTAAAGGTTAATATCCTTCGGGAAGCCTCCCGGAGTTGTAATGACGATATCAGCTTTGGCAGGTATCGTCACCTTGTAGAGGCTGTCCAGGAACCTGCAGCCCTCCCTGTGAGCGTCTCTATGGTGCCCGGCCACTGCTTTGATAATCGTTTTATTCTCATCCAGAACAACATTCAGTATAAAATCGATAGGTAAAAATCTTACTACCTCTTCAATGTCCTGCCTTACCGGATTGTCGTTGATTGCGCCTGCTCTTGCCTCGTCCTTAACCATAGCACTGTGATTTGCCTGAATGGCAGCCCTTGTGGAGACGCCCGGCATGATTGCCTTCGCTCCGCCACTGTAGCCGGCGAAATAGTGATATTCAATATTTCCCAGGCAAATCACTCTGTCTGCCTGCGCCACTACATCAAATATTTCTACAGGCGTACCGCTGCTGGTAGTACCGAGCATTATGCATCTGTCAGGGTCGCTGTCTACGCAGCGGATCCTGCTGTATACATCTTCACCGACAAGATATCTTTTTTCGTCTTCCGTATGCTTCCTATGGCTGCCCAACGCAAAGACAACGACAATATCGCCATCCTTCACACCGGCTAGTGCCAGCTCGTCAAGCAGAGGCGGCAGTACGATTTTACTCGGCATGGGACGGGTGATATCACTGGTGATGATCGCGACCTTCTCCCCCGGCTTTATGATCTCTGACAGTCTTCCTGTACCAATGGGGCTTTCAAGCGCGCGTACGACCTCGTCACGGCCTGTCAGCTCAGTTTCGACGCTGTTCTGGCTGAGCTCCGCCATAATGTTTCCGTCATTTATATCAAATTCTTTGTACTCTTTACCAAAGCCGTATTTAAAATGCATACTATAATTTCCTCACTCATTCTTTTTTTTGACCATATCAACATTATTGTCATCAAATTCCGAATTTTCTACTGCTGGGCTGTTTGTTTCTGAGTTCTCATTTCCGTCTTTCGCTTTACCCGGTGCGTTGTTTTCCGAAGTCTCCCCCTGATCGAACAGCTTACCCTTTGAAAAGATGAACGCAAAGGCGATTATAATATATACCACCATGAAAAATTCCCAATAAACCCTAAAGACTAAAAGATTCAATAAAAGCAGTACAAAGGCAATCAGTAGTATCCATGCAAATACTCTCTTGTTCATGCAGTTCCTCCTGTAATTTGAATATACACCGTTTTTCAGCACATATACCGTCTTATATATAAGCCAATATCAGCTGTTTCTGAATCTTTCCAGCCATTCCTTTATCTTGTTCTCATACCCGTTTGCAGTCGGCTCATAGTATATAGTGCCTTTCATTTCGTCGGGGAAAAACTCCTGCTTCACAATATTCCCCGGGTAATCATGGGCATATTTATAGCCTATACCATAACCTTGGTCAGACATGCCCTTTACAGGCGCATTCCTCAGATGCATCGGTACCTCTCCCGTCCGCTTCGTTTCTACATCTTGTATAGCTTTGCCAAGGGCTTTGTAACAGGAGTTGGATTTAGGGCTTGTCGCAACCATGACTGCCGCATGAGCCAGCAAGAGCCTGGCTTCAGGCATACCGATCCTGTGAATTCCCTCCGCTGCTGCAACTGCAAGCTGCAAAGCTGCGGGGTTTGCCATTCCTACGTCCTCTGAGGCACAAATAATGATACGCCTGATGAGAAATTCCGGATCCTCTCCTGCGTATAACGCACGGGCCAGATAAAACAGCGCAGCGTCGGGATTACTGCCTCTCATTGATTTGATAAAGGCACTGATGTTATCGTAATGCGCTTCACCGGATTTGTCAAATGTAATTGCCTTGCGCTGGACACACTCCTCAATTGTTTTTACAGTAATGTGGATATGTCCGTCGCTTTCAAGATCTGATGTAACAGCGGCAAGCTCAATGGCATTGAGTGCGATACGTGCATCACCGTTTGAAACCTCCGCAAGGTATTTTATGGCATCATCGTCAACTATCAGATCATAGACACCCAACCCACGTTCTTTATCCGCCAGAGCGGCTCTGAGGATAGCTTCAATGTCATCGTTGTTGAGCGGCTTTAGCATAAATACGGAGGAACGGGAAATCAACGCTTTATTTACTTCAAAATAAGGATTTTCAGTCGTAGCGCCGATCAATACTATCGTTCCATTCTCAACAAAAGGTAGAAGAGCGTCCTGCTGAGCCTTGTTAAAGCGATGAATCTCATCGATAAAAAGCACGGTTCTTCCGCTGGGATTTAGCATGGGATTATGTGTATCGGCTACAATCCTCTTTATATCGGCAACGCCGGCTGTCACAGCATTCAATTTTTCGAAACTGGACTTTGTTGTCGCAGCTATTATCCTGGCAAGTGAAGTCTTCCCCGTACCTGGAGGGCCATAGAGAATGATGGACGATATCCGATCAGCCTTTATCATCCTATACAGCATTTTGCCTTTACCTGTTATATGCTCCTGGCCAACAAATTCTTCTATTGTTCTGGGACTCATCCGATATGCCAGCGGCTCTTTTTTATCAGGCATAATTCCTCCAATAGCGTTTACACATTACCCCCATTTTGCACAAACATCATACATAGAGAGGATGTTTATCGCAAAGCTGTGCAACACGTCTCCTGACTTCATCCTTTGAATTTTCAAAATCGGTGATCGTCAGTTTGATCAGTCTTGCGATTTCTTTCATATCCTCCTGCTTCATACCTCTAGTGGTGACAGCGGGGGTACCGATCCTGATTCCGCTGGTGGTAAAGGGCCCAAGCTTGTCAAACGGTACAGTGTTCTTGTTCACAGTAATGCATACGTCGTCGAGCATCTGCTGAGCGTTTTTGCCGGTAACACCGAAGTTCGACAAATCGACGAGCATCAGATGGTTGTCGGTTCCGCCAGATACCAAATGGAAGCCTTCATTGATCAACTCTTGAGAAAGAGCCTTTGCATTATTTAGTATCTGCTGCTGATAAAGCTTGAAATCGTCCGTCATGACCTGCTTGAAGCTAACGGCTTTTGCCGCTATTACATGCATCAGCGGGCCGCCCTGTGTGCCCGGGAATACTGCGGAGTCGATAGCCTTGGCGTGTTCAGCCTTGCAAAGGATCATACCGCCTCTCGGTCCTCTCAATGTTTTGTGTGTGGTAGTGGTCACAAAATCAGCATGAGGTACGGGGCTTGGATGGAGCCCGGTGGCAACCAGACCTGCAATATGAGCCATGTCAACCATTAAATACGCGCCGACTTCCTTTGCGATCTCGCTAAAGGCCTTAAAATCTATGATCCTTGGATATGCACTGGCGCCGCTGACGATAATCTTCGGCTTCACTTCACGCGCTTTGCGAAGCAGAGCTTCGTAATCAATAGTCCCTGTGTCTTCTTTGACTTCATAAAATTCTGATTTGTAATATTTACCCGAGATATTCTTTTTCATTCCATGACTAAGGTGTCCGCCATGGGACAGGTCCATTCCAAGAATGGTATCTCCCGGATCAAGCATAGCAAAATAGACAGCGGAGTTGGCCTGTGCGCCTGAATGGGGCTGGACATTGGCGTGATCTGCCCCGAATATTTCTTTTGCCCGGTCTATTGCGAGCTGTTCAACGACGTCTACATATTCACATCCGCCGTAATAGCGTTTTCCGGGATATCCCTCGGCATATTTATTGGTCAGAGGGGTTCCAAGTGCTTGCAGGACTGCCTCATCCACAAAATTTTCCGAAGCGATCAGTTCAATTTTGTTCCTTTGCCTGTTGACTTCATTCTCTATAGCTTCTGCGACAACAGGGTCTACCTTTAATATCTTATCAAGCTGATACATTTTTCTACCTCCACAGTTTTATCTTTTTATGTAATGTTATATTAAAACCTTATACAATTCGTCAGTACCTGGCGGCAAAATCGGCACAATACCCTGTGCGGTTACCATGACTCTGCTGCCTGACCCACTCAATCTGCCAATAACAGCGGCATCAATTCCCTCGGCGTTCAGGTGTCTGACAAGCCCATCTCCATCCGCAGCGGCAATCAGCATGCATCCGCTGGAAATCAGTCTTAGGGGATCAATATTATAGTATTCGCAGATTCTTCCGGTGGTCATTTGAACCGGAATCTGCTCCGCAAATAATTCAGCACCATTCCCCGATGCTTCGCAAATTTCCCAGACAGCTCCCAAAATTCCGCCCTCTGTGACATCGTGCATTGCATTTACCCCGAAACGGGCTGCTGAAAGTCCTTCCTTGACGACGCTCAGATGATCCATAAAAGACTTTGCTTCCTCCACGGCATCCTTTCCAATGATTCGGGCAAGCTCACATTCTTTTTCATGGGCAATGATTGCAGCTCCCTCTAGGCCGGCATGTTTAGTCATGACAATGGCATCTCCCGCTTTGGCATGTGAAGCGATGATCAGCTTGTCCGAGAGGCAGCGGCCGATCGCGGTGCAGGAAATGACGAAACGAGATACTGCGGTGGTAATTTCAGTATGCCCTCCCAGCAGATCCACATTAAGAGCAGCGGCGGCTCCTGCAAGTTGATCCATAATCATAGCCAATTCGTTCTCCGTAGTACCAGGCGGGCAAAGAATCGTTGTCATGAGTCCGAGTGGCTCAACTCCGCAGGAGGCGATATCATTACAGTTGATATGTACGGCCAGTCTTCCGATCTCCCTGGCGGTGCCGGTGATTGGATCACTGGAGAGCACACAGGCGTAATTGTCAAAGCTGACCGCGGCGCAATCCTTACCGATTCCCGGGCGAATTATCACTTCGCTGCGGTTATTTTGAATTTTATTAAAAACTAATTTTTCTAATAAGCTATTTGGCAGCTTTCCTATTTTCATTGATGCCTCCGCTATTTGAGCTTCTCTTTTACCAGTTGGAACTGATCCCTTGCAGCTTCAATCAAGGCTGGATTTTTACGGGCTTCAGGGGAACTAATGAGCCGGCTGAACCATTTTACTGAGTCTTCGTAGTTCTCGATTCTGAAGTTGAGCTCCGCTATCATATATATACAAGTGTTTTCGTCCAGCTTGTCCGCCGGGAATCTTTCCTTCTCAAATGTTTCTGTATAATATTTTAATGCGAATTTAATAAATTCATTCTCACGCTCGTCCTTTTTAAAGCGATAAAGCCAGGCTATTCGCATACATACCTTCGCCAGCTCACTTGCCTTCACTCCACGGACCTGATGATTGAGCAGCACTAGCTTAAAGGCCTCAATAGCTGTGTCTATAGAACGTTCTCCTTCAAAGCTTCGCTGTTTCCACTTCGGGGTTATGGTTTTCTTTATGAGATCAGCTTCTTTATAAGATATATCGAGAAATTTGTCTGCCTGTGCAGCATAGCCGCAGTAATCACATACCCATGCATCATAATAAAGCGGATTGATCCCCACATAATGTACGCAAAAATCAGAATCTCTCTTATCAACCTTGCAACCGCGCGCTTTCACCTTTGTCGCACTGAATTTTCGCCTGCAGACCGGACATTCTATTTCTTTTAAATATAAGTATTCGTCCATCTGGCCCCTCCGGTAAAGCATTCTCTATCTATCTATCTATCTATAAAATACATTAGCATATAAATTTCTATGGAGCATCATCGCCAAAACTGCTGATTGTTCACTGCAATTCTGCCGAAGCCTGGTACATCTGGTACAAATCACTGCTTACCTTTATCTTGCCCTGTATAGGCCTGTAGTAATCCTCTGTCAGCTTTTTTCTCCATTGCAGCGTTTCACCTTTGTAAGCTTCTCTATAAAGAATTACTCGCAATCCCTTTTGTGCTTTTCGTTCAACTATCCTCTGACCAGCCTGTAATGAAGCATCCATAATAATCATATCAGGTTTTGGTTGGTAAACTCCAATGGTTTCTGTTCTAAGCTTGAACGTAAGTCCATCGTCTCTCTGTTTGCCAAGGATGCTGATACTCAACTTATTACCTGTCACCACTGCATTTAGAGAGATCGGATAAGCCAGGTTATTCACAAACCTGAAATCAATAGAGTCCTCCGTAATGGTGGCATCCCTGCCGGGACTGATGTAGCTGAGCGGCATTGAATGGTGTTCGCGCTCAATTACATCCAATCCTGCCAATAGTACTGTATTATACAGTGTGGAGGAAACCTGACAGACTCCTCCTCCTGTTCCGGGGACCAGTTCATTCTTGAAAATAATCGGAGCCTCTTTATATCCGTTTTCATGAGTTCTTGGTCCCAATGTCGTATTCATCGAAAATGCTTCGCCCGGCAGAATTATTTTGTTGTTAATCCTGCTGCATGCCAGTTTTATATTATCAGTGCGATTAGTATCGCTTTTATTGAACCGGGTACTGTACTCAGAGATAATTCGATCTATCACCTTTATCTCGTCGTATACTATTTTTGGTCTTTTTTCCTCCACCAATAGCGTAATATTGTCAAAATCTCTCTTTATTAATTGATTTTCTACTAATTCGATGTTTCTGTCAACATCAAGATTTCTATATAAACTCTCTTTCTTAAATGAAATCTTCCCATTTGCATAAGAGATTTCGGCGTTTTTGGGAGTAGAGTCGCATTCCTTCTTTATATTTTCAAGAATTGCTCTTAATTTTTCCCTGTCAAAGCTCTCTTCCAATTCAAGCTGCTGACCTTTCAGGTACAACTGGACGGAGCTTTTAATCTTTCCGAATATATTGCCAGACCTTCCAATAGAATAAGCGTGTGCGACTGCATTGTCCACCAGAAATCTATAATCGATTTCCTGAAGCTTCACATCCCATGTTCGATTTCCATAGGAAAAGGCGATGCTTTCTGCAGAATAAATGCGAGAAATATCCTCAGCAACCCTGCTTTGTGCATCCTGTACCGATAACCACGATACATCTGTTTGCTCGATGGATATTCCTTTACGGATAGTATCCCCTGTGAATATCTTAGAAAGTATCAGCAAGGCTGCACCGGCAACGACAAGTACAATGATGATTGCTGACACTATTCTCGTAGCAGTCTTTCTATAAGCTTCTGACATTGACACAACAAACCTTTCCAGTTGTCAAGACATTGATCTTGCGTCACTCTACATATTATGATGTCAGAATTTCTTATAGTACATGTGTGGTAATTACTCGGTAACAATCATAGTTTCGGTATCATTGATAGCTTTTTCAATCATTTCCTCAATTTGGAGTGCCTCTTCACTTTTTTCCACCTCCGCAAGGGTAGGTCGCGTTTTTGGATGTTTCGCCACAAATACAGTACAACAATCCTCATAAGGTAATATGGATGTCTCGAAAGTCTCGATTTTTCTGGCGATTTCGATTACTTCATTCTTATCCATACCTATTAACGGTCTGAAAACCGGCAGCTTTACAACCGAGTTCGTTACAGCCAGCGCATGGAGCGTCTGTGAAGCAACCTGACCAAGGCTTTCTCCAGTGATGAGTGCAAGTGCTCCATTTCGGACTGCGATCCTCTCAGAAATCTTCATCATTACCCTGCGCATAATGACGGTAAGCAGCTCTTGCGGGCATTTATCATTGATTTCAAGCTGTATTTCAGTAAAGGGTACAATGTGAAGCTTTATACGATAGCAGTATTTAGCGAGTATCTTTGCAAGCTCAATCACCTTATCCTTTGCACGTTCGCTGGTGTATGGATAACTATAAAAATGGACGGCTTCAAGCTCCATTCCCCGTTTAGCCATCATCCAGCCGGCCACAGGGCTGTCAATACCGCCGGAAAGCAGTAATGCAGCTTTGCCGTTGGTACCGATGGGCAAGCCTCCATTGGAGGGAATAATATCACAATAAATGTAGGTACTCTCCCTCACCTCGACATAGAGAATGAAATCAGGGTCATGTACGTCCACCTGCAGTACCGGGATGTTATCAAGCAGAAATTCCCCAAGCTCCGCGCAGATTTGCGGAGATTGCATGGGAAAATGCTTATCCCCTCTTTTGGCCTCGACCTTGAAGCTAATCGAACCGCCGGTCTTGTGCTGCATTCCTGCAACTCGCTTTTCAACCATTTCGAGAGCTGTTCTTTTTATTTCATCAAAATCCGAAGTAATTTTCTGAACGATGCTTACGGATACAATCCCAAACACCTTCACCAGTCTTTGAACTGCTTCGTCAAAGTCAAAGCTTTCCTCACAAGGTTCTATGTAAATTCTGGCCTGAGAGCGCTTTACTTCGATTTTTCCGGAGCCGTACAGGGATTTTTTAATATTAGCCATTAGCTTATCTTCAAATACAGGCCGGTTCAACCCTTTCAAAATTATTTCTCCATACCTTACAAGAATGACTTTTTTCATAAATTCCTCCTAGGTTTATGTCTTCTATTGATATCGATTATTGGAATGATTACTTTGATTGCTTCAATGGTCGTTCTGACCTGATCCTGTGTGTTAAAACCGGAAAAGCTGAACCGGATTGCTCCGTCGATTAAATGAACCGGAACCTTCATAGCGGTAAGCACATGGCTTCTAGTGTTTTTGTGGGAGGAACATGCGGAACCGGTAGAGACGAATATTCCCTTTTGCTCCAAATGATGAAGCAGCACTTCCGCGCGAACATTATCAAAAGCAATGTTCAGAATATAAGGGGAGCCATCCTTTGGCGACAGAACCCTGTGATTAACTTCTGTTGCTGCAAGCAGTTCAACAAAACTCTCTTTCAACATAGCAGCAATTTCATTATTCTCTCTCAATTTTTCGAATGTAAGAGCGGAAGCAAGGCCAAACCCCACTATTCCCGGTACGTTTTCAGTTCCTGACCTCATGAGTGTTTCCTGTCCCCCGCCGTAAAACAACGGATTTATTTTTACCTTTTTCGAAACATACAATGCGCCGATTCCCTTTGGCCCGTGTATTTTATGAGAACTGACAGACATGAGTCCAATTCCAAGTTTTTCCGGCATAATTGCTATTTTGCCGTATGCCTGTACAGCATCCACATGAATAACGGTGTGAGGATTTATCGCATCTCTGACCGCGGCAATCTGTTCCATTCTCTGGATCGTGCCTGTTTCGTTATTTACATATATCACGCTGATCAGAGCAGTTTCCGGCGTAATAATTTTCTTCAGTTGTTCAATATCCATCATTCCATACTCGTCAACGCCAATGTAATCGACCATGTATCCCTGCTTTTCAAGAAAATGATAAACCTCATGTACGGATGGGTGCTCGATCTGTGTTGTAATGATGTGCTTTCCCTTTCTGGGATTTGCATCGAGGAAGCCTCTGATTGCCAGATTGTTTGATTCCGTCCCTCCTGAGGTAAAATATATCTCTTTGCTCAGAACGCCTAATGATTCAGCGATTATTTCTCTTGCTGAACGAACAGCCTTTTCTGCCTCAATTCCTTTTGTATGGAGCGAAGATGGGTTGCCGTATATGTTTTTAGCAGTATCGCCCACAAGCTCTGTCACTTCATCATACTGTCTTGTGGTTGCACTGTTGTCAAAATAAATATCCGAATACATTACCGAACCTCATTTTAAAAAATTTTTGCAATGAGGCTATTATACCACAATGTGCCATAAATATTGCAGTGATTCCTATCAATATGGTAAACTTGTGGTAACTAATGTTGATTTATAAGAAATAATGTAAGATATTCTGTCTGAAAGGAAAAAAGAATACAAAGATGTTAATATTAAAGAAAAACCTGAATTTGATCATATGCTTTATGCTAATATCAATAGTAATTTCTATATCTGCACTATCCTATTCAACCTATACCTCAGGAGCTAATATGCCCGAAGATCCAACAATTCCATTTTCAGATGTTCCGGAAAGCAGTTACGCTTATGACGCGATTCACGAGCTTCGGAAATTGGGTATAACAAACGGCGTCGGCGGCAATAGGTATGGCTATGGACAGACCCTGACCAGAGGTGAGTTTGTTACTTTTCTTGTGAAGCTGATGGGTTGGGAACAGGTTATTCCTGCGTCTGGCTCATTCGAAGACAATTTGAATGCGAAAAAATTCTACTATTCCCCGATCGAAACAGCTCTGCACAATGGAATCATCTCTGCGGAGGAAACGACATTCAGACCTAATGACAACATTACAAGAGAGGAAGCTGCTGTAATGATTGTCTATTCACTTGGATACGGAACTCTTGCGGAAAAGCTTGGTTATCTTGACAAGCCGTTTCAGGATGTTACAAATCATGTCGGCGCAATCTCAATTGCCAGAGATTTTGGTATTGTCAGCGTTGATACCAACTTCAATCCTTCCGGAAATATACTCAGAGAGCAGGCTGCCGCTATGTTAATTCGCATGCGCAGCGCAATGGAAAGGCCCTTGAAGGAGCTGAATGCATTTTATGCCATCAAATCAGCCTCCCAGATGGATAAGATAGTAGATCTCACTTCTGTTTGCTTCGGCTGGAGCAAAGTGAGCTTTGATCCGGATAAGGGTGAGCTTATAGTAAATACAGAAAAAAATACATATGGCAATAATGATTTCAGCCTTCCCGACGGCTTTACCTCCCCCCTTTCCACTGCAAGAAAATCCGATGTACCTGCATTGCTGATGATCTATTCGTCCCAGGATGACAAAATGCAGGAACCTGTATCAGGTCAGAAGATAGGCATACCTGAATATCTGCTGACTAAACCGGAAGTATACCAAAAGCTGATCAGCGACATAATAGCTTGTGTGAAGGGCATTACCAAAGACGCTGAAACCGCAGTATTTGACGGAGTAGTCATTGATTTTGAAAATCTTAGAGGCGAGAAGTTAAGACAAGGATTTAACGAATTTTTAAAGGAGTTGGATACAGCCCTGGAGGCAGAAGGTAAAAAATTATTTGTTGCCGTTCATTCTCTTTATCATCCGAAAAGGAGTTCCGCGAGCATCGACGGCTATGACTATAAAACGATTGGTTCAATTGCCGACAAGGTGATATTGATGGCGCATGACTATAATGCAACAAGCTTATCCAAAGCTGAAATGGCTGCCGGTGTTACAATGACTCCCCTCACTCCCATAGAGGATGTTTATTATGCACTGGAGGCCATAACTGACACTAATACAGGTATCCAGGATAAAAGCAAGATCATGCTGCAGATTTCATTTGATTGGGTTGTATGGAAGAAGAAGGACGGTAAAACCATAAATTCAGTCCCGGCCAGGTTTAATCTGGAAAATTTTATTAAACTATTGCAAACCAATCAGAATATTCAATACAATTATTCTGAAATAAATGAGAATCCTTATATTAAGTATATTGAAGCAGATACAGGGAATGAAAACACAGTATGGTATGAGAATACACGCAGCGTCATGGAGAAGGTCAGGCTTGCCAGACTCTTTGGTCTTCAGGGCATTTCATTATGGAGACTCGGACAGATTCCGGATATGCCGTCCGAAGCCGGGTATAACTATGAAATGGACGTGTGGCAGAACCTGCTGAGTGAAATGGAGTAAGGCGGAATTGAATATAATAAGCAGTATGAATTTAAACATATTAAACGGAATGAAGTGGCTAAACCGTAAATTAAGAAAAAGCAGGTATGCCTGTGCGGTAATAGCATTAATGGCCGGTATTGCCTACTGCAACAGCTTTACTGTTCCCTTTTTGCTGGATGACTTCGGTTCTATCTCCAACAACTATGCTATACACAAGTTGTTTGATTTCCCCGCACTTTGGGAGTTCTATGCTAATAGAATTGTCCTCTATTTCACGCTCTCGATTAATTATTTTATTCATGATAATGGAGTGGAAGGATACCATATCACTAATTTATTGATACACATTTTAAACGGTATAATTTTTTACCTGATCTTAAAAAAGATCTTTTCACTGACCTATTTCAGGGGCAAGCCGGTGCTTCGATACCGCAATGTGATTTCTGTTCTTGCTGCCGTTCTTTTTGTATGCCACCCTCTTCAGGTGAATGCCGTCACATATATTGTTCAGCGGACCGCATCCCTGGCCGCCACCTTCTATTTACTTGCCATCTTCTTTTTCCTTAGCTACAGAATACGCGATAAATGGTATCAACTGCTTCTGACCGTTCTATTCACTGTAATTGCGATGTTTACAAAGGAAAATACGATCACTATTCCGTTTACCCTTCTGCTTCTGGAAATCATGTTTTTCTTGAAGGACGGTAAAACCGGGTGGATAAAAAGGATATTGATTTTTCTGCTCCTCTTTTCCACAGTTCCAATCATCCCCGGGACAAATCTACTCTTAAAAGGATACAGCCAGAGTGACCCTGACGTTGCCTTCAAAGCAAGCACATCAATGGATCGGTTCCAATATTTTTATACACAGCTTAATGTTATCCTGTTATATATCAGGCTTTGCTTCATACCGATAGGTCAGAATTTTGATTACAGCAATGATTATCCGCTTTCACCAACCATCTGGGATAATTACTCTTACATCTCGTTTGGCATTTTACTTTTAATCGGCCTTTTTACGATTTTTACCTGGAAGAGAAACCGGCTGGTTTCTCTTGGAATCCTCTGGTTTTTTATAGCTCTTTCAGTGGAATCCAGCTTTATCTCCATAAAGGATGTATATTTCGAACACAGGCTTTATTTACCGCTGGCTGGGTTTATTATCTTCCTGATCGGCATTTTTTCATACGAACGGAAAAAGAAAAGCGCAGATGAGAAATGCAAAAGCGCAACACAGGAGAAGATTAGTTCAATACAGGAAAACAATAGTTCAATATTGGAGAACAATAGTTCAACACAAAAAAAACGTTTCCTTTTTAAAACACCTGTAATCGTTACAGCAGTTGCAGCTCTAATTCTCATCCCTATCTATACTGGCCTTACAATCTATCGGAATTATATTTACTCCGACAGCATCCGTCTTTGGAGCGATGTGGTCGGAAAGGCGCCTAAAAGCGACCGGGCTCATAATTCGCTGGCTACCGGATATTTAAACGGTTATGATGAAGAAAAAAAGAATACTGAGTATCTGGATCTGGCGGAAATTGAGTTTAAAAAGGCAATTGAACTCAACAGCCGAAACGCCACGGCTTACACAAACCTTTCAAAAGTGTACTTATTGCAGGAGGAATACCAGAAATGTATTACTGAAGCCAGGCGAGCGCTGAACATTTCAAAATCTGAGTATGCACAATTCAATCTGGGTTCTGCTTATAAGAAGCTGGGTAAAACTGAGGAGGCGCTAGAGGCATTTCTCAAGGGTTATGAATACAATGATAAGATGGGCTTTATTCTAAAGGCAATTGGTGATACTTATTATGAAACTGCGGATTACAAGAACGCTCTGAGGTACTACGAAGAGTATCTGGAGGTTAATAAGCGATATAAAAACACTGAGATCAAAGAAAGACTTGAGGAAATACGGAAAATACTTTCAGAGTAAAATGCTGTAATCATACAGGCATCTTTAAAACATCTCCTTCATAAATCAGGCTGTCGGTCAGATTATTGATTTTTTCCACTTCCCTTATATACTGACGCAGGTCGCCTGAGGTTTTATATTCTCTGGCAAGGTCCCAAAGCGTATCGCCTGTTTCAACGACTACTGATATGTACCTATCGTCCGTATCGGCGCCCTGCACACCGGCAGCCAGTGCGGAAGATGAAACAGTTATAATAACAATTATCATAAATAAATAAAAACGTCTCTTGTTTTTCAGGGCATATCTTCTATTCATATTATCGACCTCCATCAAAGAACATCTGTTCTGTATTTATTATACACGAACGAATGTTCTGGTGTCAATATTAATTTCGAACATTTGTTTGACTTTTTATGTTGTAT
>JAEYON010000074.1 GCA_023411645.1 Bacillota bacterium
GAAACTACAATATTTACGGATGTTTATGGAAGCAATGCAGAATACGTCAAGGATGCATGCAATGATGCCGCGGTTATCCGTTGCGAGATGCTCGAGGAGAAAACAGGAGTTTCTCTTGAACTGACAAAAAAGACCAGGGTGGACAACTGTTCATTGCTTGGCGGTGAAAGGATTCTATCCGGAATTGAGTCAAAAATAGGCGGGGCGGTAATCCCTATGGGATTTGCAGGACCTGTACGCATCAACGGACAGTATGTTAAAGACGAGGATGTGTATATACCCCTGGCAACTAACGAAGCGGCACTCATAGCCGGTGTGCAAAGAGGAATTAAGGCAATCAATATGTCCGGCGGATTAAAAACGCTGGTGCATTATGATGGTATGACAAGGGCGCCTCTGATTGAAGCGCCGGATATAGCTGAAGCGAGACGCTTTATTGAGCAGATTAAAACTGACAGGGAGCTGTTTGAAAGACTTGGCAAGCGTTCCAGGGATCCGTTTGTGGTACTTGAGGAAATTGTGCCATATCAGTTGGGAACAAAGGTATTCCTTCGTATGAAGTTCAAGACCGGAGATGCAATGGGTATGAACGGCGTAACAAAGGCAGCCGCAGACCTGACTCGTGCAATCCTCCAGGAGCTGCCGGATTGGCGTCTGCTGACTATCAGCAGCAATCTTTGCTCTGACAAGAAATCAGCGCATATCAATGTTCTTGATAACAGGGGCAAGGCAATCGAAACGGAAGTATTTATCCCTACTGAAGTCCTAAAGAAGGTATTCAAGGCAGGCGTAACCCCCAGAAGCGTAGAGAAGGTGGTATTCCACAAGTGTTATCTCGGGTCTTGCTTCAGCGGTACCATCGGAGGCTTTAATGTAAATGCGGCCAATTCTATCGCCGCCTTCTATGCGGCTACAGGGCAGGATCTGGCCCATGTTATCTCTTCTGCAAGCTGCTTTGTTCAGGCGGATGCAACGGATGACGGCGTTCATTTCATGGTATCGCTGCCATGTATGGAGCTTGCAACCATAGGCGGAGGAACGATGTTCGGAACTGCAAAAGAGGCTTTGACTCTGATTGGATGCGGTGGATTTGGAAAGAGCGTTGACGATAACGATAACGTGTTGAGGCTGGCTGAAATAGCAGCTACCGCTGTTACCGCACTTGACCTGAACACGGCATGCGCACAGGCAGCAGGGTACGAAATGGCAGATTCGCATGTAAAGCTTGCACGAGGCGAAGAAGCCTGATGTGATTGTTGACACCCGCACAAGTTCCGAAAAGGCATTTGTGCGGGGAATTCAAAGATTAACAAAAACGAAGAGTTAACTGTCCACATAAAATGGATTACATAATATACTGAGGCTATGATATACTGGATTCGAACAAGTACCAGAATGCGTAAGTGATTAAGTATCCTGGAGGTATTGCGAATTGATTAAGGCTGTATTGGTTGATGATGAAACGTTAGTAAAGGTGGGCCTGAAATCACTTGCCGATTGGGAGCAACTTGGCTATGAAATTGTTGCTGAGGGAAGCAACGGGGAGGAAGGGCTTGAGTTAATAAAAAAACACAATCCACAACTGGTGATCACAGATATTGTGATGCCAAAAATGGATGGTATTGAAATGATGTGCAAAACGAAGGAGTACGACCCGAACATTCAGGTGATTGTCCTGAGCAGCTATGATGAATTCCAGTTGGTAAGAAGAGCAATGAAGCTTGGCGCATGGGATTATATTTTAAAGCTTAACATCAGTAAGGAGTCAATGAATGAAATCCTGGAAAGAGTCAAAGAAACCATTGTTCCCTTAAATAATAATGTGGATGAAGTAAAGCAGAGAGACCCGGTTAACAATTATGACAACTGGAGTCTTTCTGCGTTAAGACAGGTTTTCCTCAAAGGTATAATTGAAAACAGCATCAGAGATGATGCTGATATCAGGGCAAGACTTAAGCTTCTTAATATGCGTTTCAATGAGAGTAAAATGCGCCTTTGCATTATTGAGACAAATCTGTATTCTTTAAAGGAAAAATATTGTGACAATCAGGATATAAGACAAATAGACATTATGCTCACAGAAATACTTACGGAGATAGGAAATGAATTTTTCTCCGGATATTTTCTGAAATGGTCATTTGGAGAGTACGTTCTGGTGTACTCCATGGATAATGAGTCAGACGAAGAAATCTCGGAACGCACAGCTACCATGTGCAGTACAATTATTGAGATGATAAAGAAATATATGAATCTAGATGCTGCTATTGGGATTAGCAATATATGCGCAGGGTACCGTGGACTTCCCGAGGCGTTCAGGCAGGCGAATGAAGCAATTAAGGACATGTTTTACAGTGGATACGGGAGAGTCTTTTATTACGAGAATGAAAAAGGCACTGCCGCTGACAATACAGAAGAAAATGAATTCTTTGTACATTTGAAGGAAGAACTGCCTAAGGCTATATCGCTTTTTGACATAACGGGCATTAAAAATCTTTTTCAAACCTTCCGTAATGAAATTGAAGGAAGGATTATGGAGAAAAGCGAAATTTATGACCTTTGCACACAGGCGTTTTGCTTGTGTGATATTCATATGGGGGATCAATGGCATCATTTCAAAAAGAAGCTTGACAATGATGAGATTAAGATTGAAACGGTTTATTCTATGCGCACTATATCAGAGATCTCCGAGTGGCTTACTAATTTTTGCAGCCGCGTAATAGAATATATGGATGAATGTAAAAAGGACGATAAGCATGTAATGATTGTCAGAGCTAAGAACTATATTATAGAAAATATTGAAAGAGCCATCAATCTTAAGGAAGTCGCAGATCACCTCAGCATCAGCGAAGGGTACTTAAGCGGACTTTTTAGTAAGCAAGCCGGAATGTGCTTTACAGAGTATGTCAATGAGGTGAAGATTGAAAGGGCGCAGCAGTTTATCCGACAGGGACAGTATAAAATTTACGAAATCTCATACATGCTCGGTTACGATAATGCCTGCTATTTCAGCAAGGTTTTCAAAAAAATTACCGGTTTTACACCGACAGAATATCAGCAGCGCTGCTTTGTAGAACAAAATACTGAAAGCGCGTAAGCAGGTTACCAGGCAAATAAAGAACTAAATGAAAGCGTATTTATTACATAATTATTACAAATATAAAAAAAGGTTTGCACATCTCGGAAATATTTAGTATATTAATTTATGTGCTCTCGCACAAATCTTTCAAAGGAGGTCGCGTAGATGTCAGTAAGAAATAAGCTTGTTATTGCAACCCATTTTAATAGATCTAAATACGCGGCCTATATATCTGCTATTTATAGCTAATACATTATTCTGCTTGAGTCAGACCATAGGCGCAAATGCTTATGGTCTTATTTTAATTCAATCGACAAATACCCATAGATGGAAATAGGATTTACCAAGGACCAAAGCTGGAAATGACAACGGTCTGCAATTATCTACTCCAGAGATGTTGCAGCAGGCAATTACCCTGTTATGGCTGTGAAGTGTTATATCAAGTGACTGAATTTGTATTAGAAAAGAAGCAGAGAAGTTGAGAAATGGAGGGACATTTTTGAAGAAGCTAAAACTGCTGTTCAAATTTATGGAAGGCAACAGGATGATTTACCTTGGAGCGACGATTTCAATGATCCTTGCGACTTTGTTTACCACTGCATTACCGATTGTAATGAGAGGGATCATCGACTCAGTGATAGGGAGCGAGCCTATTTCACTTCCTGGTTGGATTACAGAGCGTATCCAACTGATCGGAGGGCGAAACAAGCTTGTCGAAAACCTTTTAGCGGTATGCAGCATACTGGTCATTCTGACAATTTGCCAGGGAGTTTTTCAGTTTTTAAAAGGGAAGCTTGTTGCTATAGCAGCTGAGAATTCAGGGAAAAAAATTCGTGACAGCTTGTATAATCATCTGCAGCATCTGCCGTATGACTATCATGTAAAATCTCAGGCAGGAGACCTTATACAGCGCTGCACATCCGATGTTGAAACTGTAAGAAGCTTTGTTTCGGGACAATTCATTGAATTGATACAGTCGATAATATCATTTACATGCGTACTGACGGTAATGTTCACAATTAGTGCTGTTTATACTGCGGTTTCGCTTATAATGGTGCCATTTATACTTATGTTCACTGTTAAGTTTTTTACCGGAATACAGAAGACTTTCAAGCTGACGGATGAGGCGGAGGGCAGCATGTCCTCCTCTTTGCAGGAAAATTTCAATGGGGCACGCGTTGTTAGGGCGTTTGGTACCCAAACCTTTGAGATCGAAAAGTTTGAAGGAAAAAGTAAAGAGTACAGAGATTACATCCTGAAAATAGTTAAGTTGATGTCCAGCTTCTGGTCCAATTCGGATCTGATGTGTATGCTGCAGTTTGGCGCCGTACTCCTCGCAGGTGTCTACATGACGGTGTCGGGCAGTATTACTCTTGGAACTATGACAGCTTTCTCAGCTCTTGCAGGCATGTTGATCTGGCCTGTCCGGCAGCTTGGACAGATATTGTCCTTCATGGGGCAGTCCTTTGTGGCGTTGGACAGACTGCAGGAGATATTTGATGTGGTGCCTGAGTGTGAAGCAGAGCATGAATATGAACCGGCTATAAAGGGCGTCATTGAATTTGATCATGTGTATTTTGAATACGAGAAAGGGAAGCCCTTGCTTGATGATATTTCTTTTAAGATCGAGCGGGGGAAAACCATATCCATACTCGGTTCTACCGGTTCAGGGAAAAGCTCCCTTGTTCATCTGCTGCTCAGGCTGTATGACTGCACCGGAGGCTCTATAAAGCTGGACGGGGTGGATATTAAGAGTATTAATAAAAAATGGCTGAGAAAAAATGTAGGGATTGTTCTTCAGGAGCCTTTCCTGTTTTCCAAGTCTGTTAAGGAAAATATCGGTATCGCTAAACCCGGCGCAAGCGAGGATGAGATCTTTGCGGCATCAGCTACTGCCTCTGTTCACGATACCATACAGGGCTTTGAAAATGGCTATGACACAATGGTAGGAGAAAGAGGAGTAACTCTCTCGGGAGGCCAGAGACAAAGGCTCGCCATTGCCAGAACCATCATCAGGGATGTGCCGATACTTATTTTTGATGACTCCTTGAGTGCTGTGGATATGGAAACAGATGCCGCTATCAGGAAAGCTCTGAAGGAAAGAAGAAAAGACGTGACAACAATTATTATTTCTCACCGTATTACAACACTTGCCGAAGCGGACAGGATTTTTGTAATGGAGAATGGGAAGATCAGCCAGTCCGGCACTCATGAGCAGTTGATAGCACAAGATGGCTTATATAAAAGAGTATGGCATATACAGAATTCACTTGAGGAGGAGCTTGAAGAGGTTGTCTGACGGGTCAGATACCAGGCATTGCACATAGTAAAGATAGGAGTTGATAACTATGCACCATGATGAACAGGAATACAGCAAAGAGTTTGATATAGCTCTGTGGAAAAAGCTATTGGGCTATATTGTTCCTTATAAAAAAGATCTAATCGTATTGTTCACTTTCCTTGTAGGAATTGGAGCCATAGATGCGATTTATCCGTTGTTTACAAAATATGCTGTCGATAAATTTATTGTTGCAGAATCACTGGATGGTTTTTTCCCTTTTTGCGGAGTATTAGCGGCAGCTGCAGTTATGCAGGCTATCAATGTGAGATTTATGATAAAGCTGGCGGGAAAAATTGAAGCCAGCGTTCCCCACGATCTTCGGATGATAGCTTTCAAGCGATTGCAGGAGCTGCCTCTGACATATTATGACCATACGCCAACCGGATGGTTGATGGCTCGTATGACTTCAGATATAAAAAGACTGGGTGCCAGTGCATCCTGGCACCTTGTTGATATGGTGTGGGCGTTGTCCATTATGTTCCTAATGCTCATACTTATGTTTATTGTAAATTGGTCTCTTGCACTGATTGTTCTTGCGGCATTGCCATTTCTGATTGCAATCAGCTTTTTCTTCCAAGGCAGGATACTGAAAAGATACCGCCAGGTCAGAAAACTGAATTCTCATGTAACGAATGCCTTCAGCGAAGGTATTATGGGAGCAAGGACTGTTAAAACGTTGGTACGAGAAGAGGAGTGCCTGAAGGAGTTTGCCGGGGTTACCAAGGAGTTCAGAGATTATTCGGTGCAGTCTGCGACCTTGTCATCACTGTATACACCTGCAATAATTCTGCTTGGGAGTATAGCCACGGCTCTAATACTCTGGAAGGGGGGAGCGGGAGTTCACCTGGGAGGAATCAGCCTTGGTACCCTTCTTGCTTTTACTTCATACACGACTCAATTTTTCGAGCCTGTAAAGCAATTTGCCAGGGTTTTTAATGAACTGCTTTACTCGCAAGCTTCTGCCGAACGCGTATTTTCTCTGATTGAGACTGAGGTGGATATTGCCGACAGTAATGCTGTTGTCGAGAAGTATGGTGATATGTTCTATTCCACTCGCGAAAACTGGCCGGAATTAAAGGGCAGCATTCGTTTTGAGAATGTATCATTTTCCTATAAGGATGGCGAAAATGTTCTGGAGGATTTCAGCCTGGATGTTAAGGAAGGGGAAACCATCGCTCTTGTAGGCGAGACAGGATCAGGTAAAACTACTATCGTTAACCTCGCATGCCGTTTCTATGAACCTACCAAAGGATCTATTCTGATTGACGGAACGGATTACAGGGAAAGACCGCTTTTGTGGCTCTATTCAAACCTGGGTTATGTACTTCAGGAACCTCACCTGTTCAGCGGAACGGTTAAGGATAACATCGCTTATGGGCGTCAGGATGCAAAGGAAGAGGACATCATTAATGCTGCAAAGCTTGTGAATGCGCATGAATTTATTATGAAGCTGGATAATGGCTATGATACAGAGGTGGGTGAAAGGGGCGGCAGACTGTCAACCGGTCAGAAACAGTTGATTTCCTTTGCCCGGGCAATATTAGCCAACCCACGCTTATTTGTACTGGATGAAGCAACATCGTCTGTCGATACGGAAACGGAACAGCTGATACAGGAAGCAATTCATAAGGTCCTTAGCGGGAGAACCAGCTTCATCATTGCCCACAGACTGTCAACAATCCGTTCGGCAGACAGGATACTTGTTATTGATAATGGGAAGGTGGCTGAAGAAGGAACACATAAGCAGCTTCTTAGCCGAAAGGGGTACTATTACAGACTTTACACTAACCAGTTCATGGAGGAAAGACAGAGCACGATTTATGATAACAAGCTGCAGATTGGATAAAAAAGGAGTGCTGTACGCTGCTTTTAACAGTTTTACAGCACTCCCCGTCTGTACTTTTCTAGACCAAGTTTTCTTACTCAACTATCAGAGAATTGGCAATGTTATTTGCATGATCGGCTATTCTCTCAAGAGCTGCTACCATATTTGTAAAGATAACGCCAGCCTGTGAGTCGCAGCATTTATCCTGAAGCCTGGCGATATGGTTATTGGTATAGGTTTTCTTCATATCATCGACCTCCTGCTCCAGTGCTGCAACCTCATGCAACCGTTTTACATCACGATGTTCAAATACATCCAGACTTGTACGCAGGGCTTCCGATGCTTTCTCCGACATCGTCATTAACTCTGCATGCCCTTCAGGAGAAAGAACAGCTCTTTTGTCTACGAGAGTAAGGGTATATTGGGAAATGTTCTCGGCGAGGTCACCAATACGTTCCAGATCAATAACAACGTGGTGAAGGCTTCCCATAATCCTCAAATCATTTTCAGATAAATCCATACCCCTAAATTCAATCAGATAATGAGTGATTTGGTTTGTTAAGTAGTCTATTGTTTTCTCGACCTCTGAGATTAGTTGCACTTTTTGCTCATCCTGTTTTAAAAATGCTTCCGTAGAAAGCTGAAAGTTATCGTATACGATTTTCCCCATACGATTCAGCTCTTTTAGTGTCTGTGTTAATATAATCGCGGGAGTTTGAGCTATCCTTTCATCAAGATAAATGAGTCTTTTCTCAATGACATCAGCCTCATGCTTATCTTTGATTATTTTTGTTATAAGCTTCACCATATACTTTGCAAAGGGGAAGAGCAAGATTGTAACAGTTATATTAAACAAGGTATGAAAGTTAGCTATCTGTCTTGACACATCGCCGGCAGATAGAGATTCCACAAATGAAACAATACCTGGGAAAAGCAGTAGTAATGGTAAATAAACGAGTGTACCGATAATGTTAAACATTAGATGAATCCCTGCAGTACGCTTGGAATTGGTACTTGTCCCGATTGCGGCCAAGATCGCAGTGATACAGGTTCCTATGTTTTGACCGAGTATTACAAAAACTGCTCCATCTAGCCCGATAAGTCCCATTGCGGCCAATGCCTGCAATATACCTACAGAAGCTGAGGAGCTTTGTATGACAGCAGTAAAAACAGCGCCAACAAGTACGCCCAGTAGAGGATTGCTGAAATTTGTAAGTAAAGCCTGAAATCCTTCATGACTTTGTAAAGGCACCATAGAACGGGACATTAGATCCAGACCTACAAAAAGGATACCAAAGCCTAATACAATCTCTCCAACTCTTGAAATCATTCTTTTCTTTATAAATACCGTCATGAACATACCGACAAATAAAACAAACGGTGCAATGTCGGATAATTTAAATGCAATGAGCTGCGCAGTTATAGTTGTCCCAATATTAGCTCCCATAATGACGCCTGTTGCCTGAAGCAATGACATAAGGCCTGCATTTACAAAGCCTACGACCATAACAGTGGTAGCAGAAGAGCTCTGGATCACGGCAGTGACTCCGGCACCGACGCCAACAGCAGCAAAACGGTTTGTAGTCAGCATCTCCAACGTATGTCTCATTTTGTCGCCGGCTACATTCTCGAGGCCATCTGACATCATCTTCATGCCATAGAGAAACATTCCAAGCCCGCCCAGTAAAAGAAATATCATAGCTATACTCATATACCCTCCAAGGTGTAATCTGAATTTTGCTACAGATCGAATTCTGTTGCATTATATAAGACATGTTAATTATAATAAATTCTTTATATTTGATGTGTTAAATCTATGTTAACTTTATTTCTTTGTATCTTTTATGGCCATTTTTCATTATTTTCTGCTATAATTTATTAATAGTGAATAATGAATTTGGATCAGGGGCGAGTATTTTGATACAAATTGTCTTTTCTACTTTATTTCAGGTTATTGTTCCGCTTGCGATTCCTGTCATTGCCGGAGTGCTGCTTGTACGGTTCAAAGGCTTTGAAACCAAGCAACTGCTGACGGTTATACTGTATTTTATGTTCCCGTGCATGGTTTTTAACACTTTATTCAACGCGCAGGTTTCTTTTGTTGATTTATATAAAACAGCTTTATTCAGCCTGTTGAACATGGTTATCTTATGGGCGGCTGCTAAAATAACAGGAAAAATACTAAACTTACCGGCTCAGAAAGCAGCCGGGCTAACGTTGGTATCGACATTGACTAATTCAATTAATTATGGATTGCCGCTGGTTTTGTTAGCTTTTGGCCAGGCGGGGCTGGAAAGTGCGTCTATTTATGTCATTACTCAAATCATATTAGTCAATACAGCCGGTGTGTTCTTTGCGGCACGTTCCAGTTTTTCTATAAAAAAAGCCATCAAATCGATATTTTCCTATCCCGCTGTTTATGCGGCCATATTGGCGGTTATACTTCGCGCTGTAGCACTCCATATACCGCCTGAAATTGAAACTGGTATCGAAATGGTTGCCAAATCGTACTCTCCTGTGGTGCTGGTAATATTGGGAGCACAGATGGCCGGAGTAAAAAAATCCAAGCTTGACAGAGATTCACAAAAGGCATTTTGGTCGGGAATGGTTATACGTATGCTTTTATCGCCGCTTATAGCATGTATGGTGTTGTATATTTTAGGCGTCAGCGGAATCCTTTTTTCGGTTCTTTTCATTTTAGCGTCAATGCCGGTTGCGGTGAATGCCGTAATATTTGCAGAAGAATTTGATGCATCTGCGTCAATTGTATCAAAATGCATTCTGTGGACAACGCTTGGCTCATTTATTGCATTGCCGTTTCTCATTGAGCTGGTAAGATAACTCACTTGCAGAAGCAATAAAGTTACCCCCTTTTACTGTATAATTTCCCCAGAGGGTATACAACAATTTTGGGTTTCACAACGGAATTTATTACATTAACTAATATGTAGAAACGGTGATATTACACCTCCATTTATGGTATAATATGGTGAGACATTACCAATGGAGGTGGTTTATTATGGGGTTAAAATTCAAAGGACTCCTACCAATTCTGGTTATTTGCATTTTAACTTTTGAAACAAGTTGTTCAAATAATAATATTGTTAAGCAGGACTTTAATTTAATTGGCGAAAATAACAATTGGATAGTTGAATACAAGGGGCATTCCGAAGGCGAATTTTATAAAGTAATGGGTAAACTTAATTATAGAGAAAAATCAGATGGAAATCTTACTTTAACATACAAAGGAGAATTGTCGGACCTAACATCAGTCAGGGAAATTAGATATGAATTTGCAAATGGTGGCGGAACAATAACATCAGACCATGCTCCTGATAGGAAAATTTTTAGGTTTAATCAAGGTTTATCTGCAGTTACTGATGTAAATACTACAAAAACAGTTGACATTATAATAGATGGAAAAAAAGAAACTGCTGACCTGAAAAGTATTGAATTTATAATTGATGAAAAACTAAGTAGGATATGTGATATTACAGACCTCTCAGCTGCTTCATCTTCAAATCCTTACGATTATATTCAGCATAATGAAAAGGATTTTGAGAATATTGTTAATTTAGGGGATGTTGGACTAAAATATATGTTAAAGAAATTTGAAAATAGCAATGAAAATGGGTTAAAAGAGTATATTATGGCAATTGTATGTTCTGAAATATTAAAAGAAGATCCTAAAAGCAGGAATTGGTCTACAGGCAGAGAATGGTATAACAATTACATTAAGTTAAACAACAAAAAATAAATGCACTGGTCTTTGGACACAACGCACTGGACTTAGAGAATGATTAGAATGACATTGAGGCAGAGGCCCTTGAAATTCCACAGAACACGGTCAAAAGCCGCTTGCTTTATGGACGGAAAAAGATTCAAGCCGAGGTCGATGCAATGGAGAAACGGGGCACTAAGCTATATAGTGCCATGCCATTTCATACTTGGATGCTTCGGGAATTAAGTGTATTTGTGAAAATTACTTTAAAAAAGCCTTGACTATGTCCTCCATATATTTTAGAGGAATCAGGGTATCCATTGCGTCATCGGCCTGTGAGAAGATGACTATAACCAAATGAAGATCCGGAATCACTGCTAAATATTGTCCGCCATGTCCCATACCAAAATAAGCTGGTTGATCGCCAAAATCCCGGATCCACCAGTGATATCCGTACTCTCCGAAATGATAATCACCATTGGAATGAGTCGTAGTGGAGTCCAAAACCCACTGTTTAGAGACAATTTGCCGGTCATCCCAGAAACCGCCATTCAGATAAAGGAGGCCGATCTTCGCCAAGTCCCTCGACGTCATACTCAAACCGAAGCCACCTGTATTGGAGCCGTCTTTAGATGGAAGCCAGTCTACATCATTTATTCCCAGGGGTTTGAACAGATTTGCCATACCATAATCATACTCTGATTGTCCGGTGGCTTTTTTTAAGATTGATGCCAGCAACTGGGATCCTCCGGTGTTATAATTCCAAACCATACCCGGATCGAAGGCCATTGTCCTTTGAAGTACAAAGCTGTTCCAATCTTTCGCATTCCATAACGGTCCGATAGAAAAATCCCAGTCAGTCCACTCAGGCCAATCCAAACCCGAGGTCATAGTAAGTAAATGCTCCACTGTGATGCTCTTCTTCGCATCTGAATCGAAAGCATCTTCGTATTCGGGGAAATAGTTTTCAATTCGTTCATCAATCCCTTTGATTTTACCTTCATCCATAGCTATCCCCATCAAAATGGAAGTCACACTCTTAGTAACTGAATTTAGCGGATAGAGTTCATTTGGGTCTCCTTCCTTATAAAACTCGGAAATGATATAGCCATCGTGAACGATAATCATCGACTGTACCAGGGAATGACTAACAGTGTTTTCTACCTTTTCCATCCGCTTCACGTCGATGATTTGGGGATCCGGCTCTTTTGTTTTCCATGCTGTCGTTGGCCAATACTCTTGTATGGTATTGTCGGAAGTGCCGGACGTGGTGCCTGAATTTACAGAACAGGAGGAAATCAGTATAAGACCTGCCAATAAGCAAACGATACATATCATTCTAAATGGTTGATATTCTTTTTTCATAATTCAATCTTCCTTTTCAACAAGTTGATGCATTCTTTTTCAAAGATTATGAATAGCATGGTTCGGGAGTCATTCTGATCGGCTAATAATCCCCTGTAGTTTTTCTAAAACGGTACGATCATTACTAATAATCTGTGCAAAGAGTTCCTTGAGCTTTTTCTGCCTCTCTCTGTCAAGCATCCTTTGACTTATATCATTGGGTAACTGATAATTTGTATGAGGACCAACACCCATCTGGCCCCATATCTTCCAGCAGATGTCATGCGTGTTGAAGTACAAGTCCGTACATCCGCGCAGAGATGCCCGTGCTGTTTTATCTCTGGTTTTACACAGTAATGACGAACCAAAACATTCTGCTACATGCCATCGAGACTCGGCGGCATATCCTGCGAGGTTATTCAAATAGCCGGCCACACCCCTGGCATTTTCTACTGTGACGGCGTCGATCATCTTTGGTATTATTTCATCCAGTGTGCTTATTTCAGGCTGCTGCAGCCGTCCGGCCATCCGTGAAAGCAGATCACCAAACTCTAACGCTTGAGCTGTTCTCCCTGTCACGATAATCGCTTTGCTTAAACTCTTGAACCAATCAGTGATAACAAAAAGGCCGTCATCGGTATATTCTTTTTTATTCACCGGACGATATGCGGGATGGTCTTTTGCGTCTAGACCAAGCAGTGCACCGGTCGCTTTGTCAAAGCCCGTTATGACAAACCATTCGGGGCCTTCACCCAGCTTAACCAGCACAGGTCTGTCGCTTTGAATGGAATCCATCACTTGCCGGACAATACTCCGCTCTCCATTAAGCCTGTCCAAGCGGATGTACTCAAAGCCTTCGGCCTTCATAGCGAAATCCAGCCTGTCTTCTAACAGAGGTGGGATGACCCCCTTGATATATTTCAAGTCATACGCACCTGCTTCATTGGGATCGCTCCACATGAGACCCGCCCCTGTCACTGTAAGCAGATGATGGTATAGATTCAGGTGGTGTTTAGCAAGGTTCGATCGTTTTCCATTATCACCACAGTCTCCGCATTTGCTACAGATTCTGTCATGTTTTGAACAGTAGAACGGCGTCGTTTCATCATAGCCTTCCAGCTTTAAAAACAACGTCGTCATGGCACACAGAAACAGGTTGTTTTCAACATCTGTCCAATAGGGTGCGACACCGGAAATCCGTATTTGGGTCGAAGGCTCTTTCGTTGACAGCAGCTTCTCGGCGGACGTTTGTCCGGCAGCATCAGCTTTACATCCTGTGCGCTGTTCCGGCTCTCGAGCCGAAGTTTGATTTATTGCAGGTTCACGCTCAACAACGTAGATACAATAGTCCATTGTAACCTTACCCTCGTCGTCGGGTACAAAGAATCGCCGATGATGATAGCGTTCAAAGGTCCATTTGCATGGCTTACCATCAAAATCCATCTTCATGGTATAGCCTGCCTCCCGTATACTCGTCAGGCAAAGATTTCGAGTGTCGGGCCTGAATAACTCACCAGTCTCCCGGTAACCGTGCAGCCAGCATACCGCCATATCGCCAGCCGGAAGGTCGGCTGCGACGAATCCCTCCGGTACCGGTGTGTTCTGAGAGAACATCATGCCTATCCAAAACGCCATTTCATCACCATTGTGATATCCTGTATGCGCGATTCCCTCATATCCAGGCAGACCCGGCAGGCTGCTCAATAGGTTGAACCAGCCATTCTCGAACCATTCGTTCCACTTGTCCATAAGCAGGCCATCGGCGTTCAAGTCAGCCGGTGTATACCGCTTGCCGATAAACCGGAGTGCCGGCATATGCTCTCGGTATAGGCCGGTTACTTTCACCATGCTGTTTTGCGGCTCGTAATCCATTACCACATCTCCTTTGATTGTCATTTGAAAGGAGATTCTCGGAAACATGGTGAGCACTGTATTTTCTTTTCGCACTGCCGAGGGGGATATACCGAATATTTCTTTGAAAGCACGGGTAAATGCTTCAGGCGAATCATAACCATATTTTAAAGAGAGATCAATTACCTTAGCGGTACTGTTCTTCAATTCAATAGCGGCTAAGCTCATCCGTCTCCTGCGTATATATTCGGAAACAGACATCTCGGTTACGATGGAAAAAGTCCGCTGAAAGCTTGTTGCCGATTGGCAGGTAATTTTGGCCAAGGCTTCAAGATCAATACTACCGCAAAGGTTATTCTCGATGTAGTTTACAGCATTGTTCATGCGCTCATACCAGCTCACCCGTATCCTCCTTTCCAACTGATTGTATCATCGGACAAGAGAAATTTCCTTGCAGTATCTGTCCGATCTTGCAAGGAACACCCCAAAGAGCTTATACACGATTACAGGAAGATTACCTATAGTAATGTTATCATAAGGAAAAGCTTTTTTCGATCAAATTCAAAAACAGATTGCCATACATTTTATTATATGCTAAAATCGGTAATATATTTGAAAAGTGGCTTAACAACGGCGTTAATCCAGGGAAATCCTGTGTTGGCGCTTTTTTTATTTCAAAAAGGAGTGATTCAGATATGAGTAATAAACGGATTTTAATGACTGTTGTCATGTGCTATATTTTGGGTACTATAGTATTCTTGATGCCCTTTCAGGCAAAACTAATTAACATAATTATTTACCTGACAATTGGTTTGGCAGCAGGCGTCTACCTGGTAAAAAGCGGCTTAAAAGCTAATGCTCAAGAGGATAGGACAATCAATGATCTGAAAAGAGAACTGGCTAATCTGAAGCTGGAGCTGCATGTAACATCAAACCAAATCTCTGCGGTTTCTGAGCAATTAAAAATAAATCTGGATGAGAATAACGGGTTTTCGCAGCAAGTATATGCTCAGACTGCGGAAATGGCTCATTTAAATACCCTGGTTAATGAAAAAATCCATGAAACGGTTATGGAAGTCAGAGAAATGATCCGGCTGCTGGAGGAATCAAGAAGTACCACTCTTGAACTTGAGTCCTTAGGAATAAATTCGGAAACGATTCTGGAAGCCAGTATGCCGGAAATACTTGAGATCGCCGGCATCATCCGAGAAATAGAGGCAACTTTCAGAACAACTGCCGATTACATGGATAAATTGTCAGATACATCGGTGGATATAGTGAGGATTTTGGAGACAGTCAACCATATCGCCAAGAAAACCCGGCTGCTGTCCCTGAATGCAACAATCGAGTCGGCCAGAGCAGGAGAAAATGGTAAAGGATTTGCTGTTGTTGCAGGAGAAATACAAAAGTTGGCAATGGAAAGCGAGAAATCGGTGGAGGAAATCAAACATCTTGTAATAGCAATAAACGGTGAAATAACAGGTATTCAAAGGACTGTCAGCGAAAATGGAATTAAGGTTGAAAATGGAGTTAAGAGTGCAACTAATATTGAAAATAAGCTTGGTAGAATTCGTGAGTCCTTTCATGGCCTATTGGACATGGCGAAAAAAATTATCTTTTTGTCTGAGACAGAGGCCAGGGGTGCAGGGGATGTAGTGAGCAAAATATGTGAGGTTGAAAATCTGATAGGTGTAGCTGAGGAAAGTGTGGAAAGTGTAAAGGGGTCAGTATTCAAGCAGATGCAAGGTATTATGGAGGTAGCTGAGATGGGCAGCCGTTTAAGTGATGCATCAAGAGGTTTAATGGAATTACAGGATAATTCGGGATTGGAGGACTTGATTTCGAAAAGCTCAGAATACTCCAACAAAATAAATGATGCCTTTAAGCTGATTAGGGAACTGGCTGCACTCCCGCATATTAAAAAAATGGATAGGGAAAGCCATAGGGATGAACTGACCAGACTCATACAGAATAATGATTTTATAGAAGCTGCCTGGAGTAATGATGCCAAGGGCAGGTTTTTATGCTCCATACCCGAAGCGGGAATAGCCAATGCAAAGATCAGAGATTGGTTCCAAAAAAGCATTCAAGGGGAGGAATTCTGTTCAAAGGTCTATATTTCCGCCATAACAAAAAGTCCGTGCCTTACTCTGTCTGTGCCGGTAATTAATGAGGACGGGGTAATCTCTGGGGTGCTGGGCATTGACCTGAAGCTGTGATCCGCAGCGATACATAAACATGATAATGAATGATATGGCAAGGTAAGATAGGAGAAATGGCCAGGAATAAATGTGTAAAAGGACTGCCTCAAAGTTCATCTTGAGACAGCCCCTCAAAGTCTTACGTTCTGTACTTGTAAAAATTACGACCAGATGCAATTATGTTAATGCCATTTCACTCAATTAACATAATTGTGCATGGGATAGGATAAATAAAAGACATTATCAAGCTTCTCAGCTGTTATATACCCTGCCGGAGCATTTATGACAGTTGGTATCCTGTTTACGATTGTGGCGCAGGTATGCCTTACTGTATCCGGTTTTTGTACATGGAAGGTAGTATCCGGTTCACCCTTTATATTCCAATCGCACATATCACCATCCTCAGGGCCGTATATCTTGCCTATGCACTGTGTCTCAATTACTGGCCCCTGGAAGGTTTCTGTGGTGACGACAACACTCATACCGATACATTTTCCCTTTGGTATGATTTCACCCATTGTCTGGCTGTATAAATCGCTGTCATGGAAATATGGTATACTTTTTTGGGATTGTGATTTGATTGTCCATCCAAGCCTATTTACCAGAGCTTCATTTGAGTTCCATACATAGCTTGGCTCCAATACCTCTGGATGAGCCAGCTGCTGTTCGAACTCCTCTGCCGTCAGGCCAACTCCATGCGCCTTTGCTAATGCGAGGCCATAATCCTCTACATTGTAGCTCACTGCCCCCTCAATACGGTCAATTTTATGAACACCTCCTGCTACACAATCAATCAGGTTGATCCAGAATATATCCTGCATACCTGAACCAACTATTGTACAGCCTGTTTCCTTAGCTATTCTGTCAAGCTTGTTTGTTATCTTAGATGATGTTGTCCATGGGTAAATAGCCTCTTCACATGTTGTAATAACGTTAATTCCTCTTACTGCACATTTCTCAAAGTGTGGGTAAACATCCGTCATAAAGCTGAACAGTGTTAAAATTGCAATATCAGGATCACAATTATCCAGTACCTCGTCAGAATTACTGCTGATTTTAACTCCCAGCTTAAAGCCAAGTTCTGCGAAATCTCCCACATCCATACCTACAATCTCGGGATTAACGTCAATTGCTCCAACTATCTCGGCACCGTTTTCATAAAGATAACGCAAGATGTATTTACTCATTTTACCGCAGCCATACTGCACCACTCTGATTTTTTCAATGTTCATACAGCTTCCTCCGTCTCATAATAATTTTTCAGGCTAAAGTAATACATCTTAGTGTGCCCAAAACTCTCGCTTGTTATATTAATCAACATTTGACCAAATAAAGAGACAAAGTGGGCTGAGTACTTTTACAGATTCCCAGCCCATTTCCATTACTTATATTCAGATGTATTATTTACTTGCTGCAGCCTAGATAAAAATGTCCTGCTATGGTATTAAGAGATATATTCGGATCCGAAAAGTTTTCTCAATATATTTTTTTGCCTTGGCAATAACACTTCGTATATTAGGGCATTCTTGATCGATATCCTCTTGAGAATAATTGAATTCGTTGGTATCTTTGTTATGCCTAAGTTCAGACTCAAGCTCCAAACTCTAGCTTTTAGTTTTTCATAAGCCTGACGATATTGCAGCTATCCCAGGGAACAACGTTTGCTATCCCATCTCTAATTCAGCTTTTATATTCAGACCAAAGCACTGGATACCAGAGAATAATTCTTTGATTATGATATGGATAATATGTAGTTTGTAATCTATAAAGAATGACTAATATTATTATTAGTACTTCACAACTTATTTTCAGCGTACCTTAATTGGTACATAAATGTCAAGCTGATGGTATCCAAGTGCAGCCTTAATCTCGGGGGTTGGATTTACCATATGGCAGAGTGTTCGATGACCAGGTCGCTCGTCAAGCTCAAATCCGCTGGTTTCCAGCCATTTTTTAATACCTTCATAAACTCTGCCATTAATGTCGTCATCTCCATCCACAGACATGGCGGCTGCATACAGCCCACCTTTGAACTCTATGATTTCATATGGCTCTACATCTGTTTCCGTTACCCAGTCTTCCACAGCCCAAATCCAGACTGCCCTCATATCTTCCTCGAATGAAAGAAAATCGGGTGCACCATATATAAGTTTTTTTACTAGATGGTTGTGTTCTTCCTGCCATTGCTGAAAAGCACCAAAAACATTTTCTATGGTGTCCAGTCCTGACGAAAACGCCTTGAAGGGGTTAATTTGAATAATTCTGACCTCAGGAGCTCTTTTCACCTTTTCAGTCACATCAAATAGCCGGTTCTTATTGGATGGGTTGCCGCTGTAAGAGACATTGACAAGCTGTCCTTCAATTTCCTTCGCCTTTTCATAGAGCATCTTTACATCAGAATCATTTCCAAAATCAGCTTTCTCTATCTGATGGATAAAATCTAAAACAATCTCTTTCAATTCATGTAGAAGTGCAACTTCGCCATCAATATCATCTACTTTTTTTCCCAGCACCTCCAAAACAGCTTCAGATCCTGAAGTGTTAAATATACGTTGGATGTCCTTAATGCTGATGTTAAGCTTACGTAAAATTAGGATCTGTTCTAATCTTTTAACGGCAATTTCATCATATAGCCTGTATGCGTAATCGTTGCTTCTAGTGCTGGTTATCAACCCCATATCCTCATAATAGCGTAATGTTCTGGCAGATATGTCATACTTGGACGACACATCTCTGATCTTAATCAGTTCGTTCATAATAATCCTCCTTGTCGCTGGTCTACATCAAGTATAAACGCTTCCCCAACGACAAAGTCAATAGAGAAAACTAAAATTCATATTCAATTATATTAGCTGGGTGCAGAATATATAAAATGACCAATATACAAACCATGAATGCTATAACCAAGTAGAGTTTCGTTTTCACATGCTTTCAAATGATAATCTATCCAGTAATTATATTCTGAAGGAAATTCAAGTTTGGTTAGGGCATTCTGATATATCGGTAACGGTAAATATCTAAAACCATATTGATATTGAAATGAAAAAGAATGCCGCACAAAAGATAAATCAGTTATGTGCAAAAGCAGAAAATTTATAAGCTTATTAGAAAACTCATTAGAAAAGTTAAAAAATTTGGGGTTCACCATTAACTGGCAAACACCAATTATCGTCTTATAAGTGTTTATATTGTGTTATACCGCCTCGGGTAACAAAAGGGTAACACAGTTTTATAGATGCTACTAAACCTATTAAGCTTTAATTACAGGCAATAAGTAATCAAGAACTACTTTTTGTCCCTTTTCCAGAGGAGTACAATATCTTTCATATGTGTAAACATCACACCAGTAGAAATGTTCATGATCAATTTTGTAACCTGTTTTTTCGATCGCTTCGGAACAGATCAGGTATGCACAATCAATAATATCGTTAATGTTATCGGCCTCTATCCATATTTTGGCAATTGTTCCCGCAGATATATTTTCTGAATACATTTTCTCAGGAACAGGAGCGTCAGGCTCTACAAATTTACCTATGATGTATTGAAAATTATCATTATCAACAAATTTACTCATATGACCAAGTCCAATATAATTATCAATATCCCTGCATATCCATTGTTCAAGTTCGGCTATCTTATCAAAAACACCTTCTTTAAACGCCGCACCCCAACACTCTTCTCCCGCCTTTTGGAACGAAGTCATTTTCATCATACCTACAATTTTGCGGGCACGGTAATCTACGTATTCGATTTTTTTGAGTTCTGCCATAATTCGCTTACCTCCTACAATTCTTATATTTGTAAAAGAGATGCGGGGAAAATCATTAAGCTTTGCTCTGCCGGTTCGAATATCAGAAGGCGAAGCCTTATGATGCTCATTAAATGATCTTGTAAATGAGGCATGGGAATTGAATCCATATTTCATTGCTATATCTATTATTTTTTCTCTGTCATGCTTAATTTCATAGCCTGCCAAAGTCAACCTGCGTCGTCTTATGTATTCCGCTATATTAACTCCTGTTATATAGACAAATATGCGCTGAAACAGGGGAGCAGGACAACCCGCGATTTTAGAAACGAAACTATAATCAACTTCATCTGCACGAGCTATAATATTCTCCAGATATTCTACTACACAATCAAAAGCTTTAAAATTATCCACTGGACACCTCCTTTACTTAGAATTGTATGAGATTTTTAGCTATACCGCTTTACAATAACTGTACATTTTATGTTAAAAATGAAATATGAGTCCGGTTATCTGTGAGATATCTCCAAACCCTTGTCCGAGGTTGAATTGATACAATTTTTCCTTGCCAATTTATTTTCGAAGAAGTATTTTCAGAAGTTAAATTTGTCATTCTTAATCCAATCCTTTAAGCAAAAGCTCCTTGTCTGACTTTCAGAACGGAGTATTGCCATAAGTTATTTTACGCTCTCTACATGCTGCTCTTGAATAGGAACAACCGCCAGCGTCATCCCTAGTGGATGCAGCAGCTTTAAAATCGTAGTGAGCTGCGGGTCCATACGGTTGTTTTCAAGCCTAGCGATGAAGGTCTGCTTTACTCCGCTTATAGCCTCCAGCTCTGCTTGAGTAAGTCCTTTTTC